>JBQCEN010000281.1:0-27181 GCA_051960215.1 Pararhizobium sp. | reverse complement strand
CCTCGAGCCGCTTTCGGACGACGCGCGGGCGCTGGCGGCGGAATATCTGGTGCGCGCCAAGCGGCCGGACGGGCAGCCGCTCGATCCCGTCGCCCGCTTCCATCTCGGCAACGGCGCGAGCCTCGATCGCATCCATCCGCTCGCCGATACGTCGGACCGGGGCATCACCCAGTCGCGCGGCGTCATGGTGAACTACCGCTACGACCTGAACACCGTCGAGGCCAATCACGAGTCCTATGCGCACCAGCGCGAGGTGATCACGACGCGGGCGATCAGGTCCCTGCTCGGGCCGGAGCGCAACCAGCGCAACAAGAGGAGAAAAGAAAATGTCTAATGCGCTGTATGACGCCCTGTTCAAGCCTCACCAGGACAGCGCACGGCCGCTCCTTTTCCTCAAGGATGGCACGACGACCAGCTATGGGGCGTTCCTCGGCCAGGCCGCGCAGCTCGCCCACGTGCTCCAGGAGCACGGCATCCGGCCCGGCGACCGCGTCGCCGTCCAGGTCCGCAAGAGCCCGGAGGCGCTGGCGCTCTATGCGGCGTGCGTGCAGGCCGGCGCGATCTTCCTGCCGCTCAACACGGCCTACACGGCGAACGAGGTCGCCTATTTCGTCGAGAACGCCGAGCCGGGCCTCGTCGTCTGCGACGAGACCGCGCACGAGGCGCTTGCGCCGATCGCCGAGAAGGCGGGCGCCCGCCTGCTGATGCTGAACGCCGATGGCTCGGGCACGCTGACGGCCGAGGCTGCAAGCTGCGAACCGCATTTCGAGACCGCCGCGCGCGGCCCGGACGATCTCGCCGCCCTGCTCTACACCTCCGGCACGACCGGACGCTCCAAGGGCGCGATGCTGACGCAGGGGAACCTGCTCTCGAACGCCGAGGCGCTTGCGGAAGCCTGGCGCTTCACCGCCGAGGACGTGCTCGTGCACGCCCTGCCGATCTTCCACACCCACGGTCTCTTCGTCGCCTGCAACACGATCTTCCTGACCGGCGGGTCGATGATCTTCCTGCCCGCCTTCCAGGTCGACGACGTGCTTGCGGCGCTGCCGAAGGCGACCTCCATGATGGGCGTCCCGACCTTCTATACCCGGCTTCTCGACGAGCCGCGCTTTACGCGCGACCTCGTGGGCCACATGCGGCTCTTCACCTCCGGCAGCGCGCCGCTGCTTGCCGAGACCCACATCGCCTTCGAGAACCGCACCGGCCACCGCATCCTCGAACGCTACGGCATGACCGAGACGAACATGACGACGTCGAACCCCTACGATCGCGAGCGGCGCGCCGGCACGGTCGGCTTCGCGCTGCCGGACGTCGAGATCCGGGTCGTCGACCCGGAAACGCGCAAGATCCTTCCCGACGGCGAGATCGGCATCCTCGAGGTGCGCGGGCCGAACGTCTTCAAGGGCTATTGGCAGATGCCGGAGAAGACGAAGGAGGAGTTCCGCGAGGACGGCTTCTTCATCACCGGCGACGTGGTGACGATCGACAAGGACGGCTACGTCCAGATCGTCGGCCGCGCCAAGGACCTGATCATCTCCGGCGGCTACAACATCTACCCGAAGGAGATCGAGCTCATCCTCGACGAGCAGGACGGCGTGCTGGAATCGGCCGTGATCGGCGTGCCCCATCCGGATTTCGGCGAGGGCGTCGTCGGCGTCGTCGTCCCGGCCAGGGGCGCGGCCGTCGACGAGCAGCGCCTCATCGACGGCCTCAAGGACAAGATCGCCCGCTTCAAGCAGCCGAAACGCATCTTCGCCGTGGATGAACTGCCGCGAAACACGATGGGCAAGGTCCAGAAGAACATCCTGCGCGACCGCTTCGCGGATACCTTCAAGAGCTGAGGCCCACCTTCAGCGCCTTAATGTTCAGCGCGTTTCTCGCCCCAAACCGCGGGGCGAGAAACGATGGAGCGGGACGGCGGTGGGTCAGACCCGACCGCCGAGCTCGTCTTCGACGTGCGCGCGGACGATCTCCTCGAACGATTTCTCGGCCTTGAAGCCCAGGGCTTCGGCGCGGCTGGTATCGAAATCGCGGGCCCAGCCGTCGACGATGCGGATGATCGTTTCGTCGGGCACGCGCCGGATGAGCTTGGCGGCGTCCTCGCCCGCCACGCTCCGCAGCGCCTCGATCTCCTCGCCGACCGTTGCCGAAAGCCCGGGCATCGACAGGTTGCGGCGCCCGCCGAGCTGTTTGAGGTCGCTCTCGGCGGCGTGCAGCAGGAAGCCGACGGCCGCGCGTGGGCTCGCGAACCAGTGGCGAACGTCTTCCGACACCGGGAGAACCGCCTCCTGCCCCACGAGAGGCTCCCGCAGGATGTTGGAGAAGAAGCCGGAAGCGGCCTTGTTCGGCTTGCCCGGCCGGATGCAGATCGTCGGCAGGCGGATGCCGATGCCGTCGAAGAAGCCGCGGCGGCTGTAGTCGGAGAGGAGCAGCTCGCCGATCGCCTTCTGCGTGCCGTAGCTCGTCAGCGGCGTCGAGAAGAACTCGTCGCCGATGCGATCGGGGAATGGCGCGCCGAAGACGGCGATGGAGGACGAGAAGACGACGCGCGGGACATAGTCCTCGCCGGCCTTGCGGATCGCCTCGAAGAGGAAGCGCGTGCCGTCGAGGTTGATGCGGTAGCCCTTCTCGAAGTCGGCTTCGGCTTCGCCCGAGACGATCGCAGCGAGGTGGAAGATGATGTCCGGTCGGGCATCGACGAGGCCTTCGGCGGCGCCGGGGGCGGAGAGATCGGCGACCTTGCCCTCGAAACGGCCGGAAAAGCCCGCCGGCGCCTCCGGCGCGACGACGTCGACCAGCGTCAGCGCCTTCAGCGGCTGGCCAGCGATCCGGCCGTCGCGGGCGAGACGCTCCGCCAGCTTGCGGCCGACCATGCCGGCGCCGCCAATGATCATCACATGCATCAGAAAAATGCCTCCCTTGCGGCTGCTCCAGGGGTGCGGCGAAGGCCGCGCCCCGTCAAACGGCAGCCGGACCTCGAATCCGTCCTCGGCTGCGCGGCGACACTAGCCTCCCCAAGTCCGCGGGGCCAGATCGGATTCGACCATTCCGCCGCGACGCGCCGGCGCCTCGGCCCTTGCGTTTGGCGTCCATGCGGCTATTCCCCTCACGCGAGAGCGGCGGCCAGGAGGTGCGGGAGTGGGCAAGGCGCCCGAAGCAGACGGCACGGATGCGGTGGCGCAGGAACGCGAGCCTGTGGGGCGGCCCGAGGCGCCGCTGATCTCGCTGATCGTGCCGGTGCGCAACGAAGAGGCGGCGATCGCGCCCTTCCTGGAGGCCGTGCGGAGCGTGATGGATGCGCACGGGTTGCGCTGCGAGATCCTCTTCGTCGACGCCGGCGCGAGCGACACGACAGCCGTCGTCGTCGCCGCCGCGATCGCCCGCGACGGCCGCGTCCGGCTCGTCTGCCTCTCGCGGAACTTCGGCAAGGAAGCGGCGCTGACGGCGGGACTCGACCGGGCGCGCGGTGATGCGGCCGTGCCGATGGACGTCGACCTGCAGGACCCGCCGGAGGTGATTCCCGCCTTCGTCGCCCGCTGGAAGGACGGCTTCGACGTCGTCTACGGCCGGCGCGCCTCGCGCAGCGACGATACGTTCCTGAAGCGGACGACGGCCGGCCTCTTCTACGGCCTGTTCAACCGCCTCTCGCACCTGCAGATCCCGGACAATGTCGGCGATTTCCGCCTGATCGACCGGAGCGTCATCGACGCGCTGCTGCTCTTCCGGGAGAAGAACCGGTTCATGAAGGGCCTGTTCTCCACGGTCGGCTTCAAGTCGATCGGGGTCGACTATTTCCGGCCGGCGCGCCTCGTCGGCGAATCCAAGTGGACCTACTGGCGGCTCTGGAATTTCGCGCTCGACGGCTTCATCAGCTTCTCGACCGCGCCGCTCAGGATCTGGACCTATATCGGCATCGCGGTCGCCACCTTGAGCTTCCTCTACGCCGTCTTCATTGCGGTGCGCACGATGATCTTCGGCAACGACGTCCCCGGCTATTCGTCGCTGATGACCGTCATCCTGTTCATGGGTGGCGTCCAGCTCATCTCGCTCGGCATCATCGGCGAATATGTCGGGCGGATGTTCATCGAGACGAAGAACCGGCCGATCTACCTCGTCCGGAAGACCGTCAACGTGCCGGAGCCGCCGGCGGACTCGCCATAGCCGGATCGAGATGCTACTGCGCAGGCTTTGACACCAGACGTAGGGAACAGCCTTGCGAATCACGGTCTTCGGCACCGGCTATGTCGGTCTCGTGCACGCCGCCGCCCTCGCGGAATCGGGATATCACGTCGTCTCCGTCGACACGGACGTCGAGAAGATCAGCCGCCACAAGGGGGGCGACGTCCCGCTCTTCGAGCCGGGCCTCGAGACGCTCGTCCACGAGAACATGGCGGCCGGCAGGCTCATCTTCACGACGGACGCGGCGACCGGCGTGCGCCACGGCGAGGTGCAGTTCGTCGCCGTCGGCACGCCGCCCGGGGAGGACGGCTCGGCCGACCTGAAATACGTGCTGGCGGTCGCCGAGACGATCGCCAGCCACATGGAGGAACACCGCCTCGTCGTCGTCAAGTCGACGGTGCCGGTCGGGACCTCCGACAAGGTGCGGGACGCGATCAGCGCGAAGCTCAAGGCGCGCGGGCGCGCCGGCCTCTCCTTCGACGTCGCGTCGAACCCGGAGTTCCTGAAGGAAGGCTCGGCGGTCAGCGACGCCATGAAGCCGGACCGGATCGTCATCGGCGTCAACCGGCCGGAGAGCGAGCGGACGCTGCGCGAGCTCTATTCGCCGTTCAACCGCAATCACGAGAAGATCATCGTGATGGACGTGCGGAGCGCCGAGCTGACGAAATACGCGGCCAACTGCATGCTCGCGACGAAGATCAGCTTCATGAACGAGATGGCGAACCTCGCCGACATCCTCGGGGCCGACATCGAGAAGGTGCGCCTCGGCATCGGCTCCGATCCGCGCATCGGCTACCACTTCATCTATCCGGGCGCCGGCTACGGCGGCTCGTGCTTTCCGAAGGACGTCAAGGCGATGATCCATCTCGCCGGCGAGATGGGTTTCGACGCCGAGGTACTCAAGGCCGTCGAGCGGCGCAACGACAGCCAGAAGCGCGTCGTCTTCGACAAGATCCTCGGCCATTTCGGCGGCAGCGTGACGGGGCGCAGCTTCGCGCTCTGGGGCCTCGCCTTCAAGCCGAACACGGACGATATGCGCGAGGCGCCGGCGCGCGTCGTCATGGAGCTCCTGTGGGAGGCCGGCGCCGGGGTCCGCGCCTACGACCCGGAAGCGATGGCCGAATGCCGCCGCATCTACGGCGCGCGCGACGACCTTACCCTCTGCGAAAGCCCCGACGCGGCGCTTGAGGGCGCCGACGGCCTGATCGTCATGACCGAGTGGAAGGCGTTTCGCGCCCCGGAGTTCAAGGCGCTCGCCGCCGCCCTCAAGGAGCCGGTGATCTTCGACGGCCGCAACATCTACGACCCCGCCGTCGTCACCCGGAACGGGCTCACCATCTACAGCATCGGCCGGCCCGCGCCGGACGCCGCCGACGAGGACGCCCGCGCCCGCATCGCCGGCTGAAGCGGATCACGTAAAATCGGGAATGGCTGGGGCGCCTGGATTCGAACCAGGGAATGGCGGTACCAAAAACCGCTGCCTTACCGCTTGGCTACGCCCCAATCGGCCGGCGACGGTGCGATAGCAAAAGCCGCTTGCCCCGGCAAGCGCCGCGCCGTGGTTCCTGCCGTGCGTCGTCACTATGAGTCACGCTGCCGCGGCTCGGGCTTCTCCGGCACGCCGCCGAACAGCGCTCCCTCGATCTGCGCGCGCACGGTAGCAATGTCGAAGCCGCCGTCCCAGAAGGCGGCGCAGGCAGCCTCTCCCATTTCGCGGGCGCGCGACGGGTCGGCCGCGAGGCGTTTCAGCGCGGCGAGCGCTGCCGCCGTGTCGACATTCCCATCGCTGAGCGGCACGAGATAGCCGGTGCGGCCGCCCTCGCCGATCCGGCGGCAGCCGGGCATGTCGGTCGCAACCAGCGCGCAGCGCATCGCCGCGCCTTCGAGCAGGATGCGCGGCAGGCCTTCCGCATAGGTCGTGAGCAGGAGCACGGCGTCGGCCGCGCGAAGCAGGTGCGGGATATCGCTGCGATGGCCGAGATAGTCCATGTTTGGCGGCAGCGTCCGTGCGGACAGATCGACGGCGTCCGCATCCCGCGCATCGAAGCCGCCCGCGACGAGAAAGCGGATCGGCACGGCCTCCTCGGCGAGCCGGCGTGCGACGTCGAGGAGGACATCCGTGCCCTTCGATTTGAGCAGACGGCTTGCAAAGAGGACCTGGAGCGGCTCGCTAACCGGCGCCTTCTCGCCGGCCGAGAACTCGGCCGGGTCGACCCCTGCGCCGGAAACGACCGTGGTCCGGCCGCTGTCGACGATGCCGGCACGGACCCAGGTCTGCCGGTCGGCCTCGTTCTCGAAGAGGACGTGGCTGTTCCTTCCCTTCAGCGCCTGCCGCAGGCCGATGACGACGAGGCCGCGCCGGCGCTCTTCCTGCGTTGCCGGAGACTGCGCCGCAAAGACGCGGCCGAGGCCGGGGGCCATCATCACCAGCCGTATCGGCGAGCGGCGGAAGAGATTCGCGCTCCGCACCGCAAGGCCCGCGATCAGGTTCGGCTTGAGCGTGATCGTATGGACGACGTGCGGACGAAAGCGGACGAGCGCCCACAGCACCTGGACGAAGAACAGGGCGTCCCTGAGCGGCCTCAGGCGATAGCGATCGCAGGCGACCGGCCGGACCGGGAAGGCGAGGCTTTCGTCCGGCGCCCTCATCCCGCCGCAGAGCGCCAGCACCGCGACGTCCTTCTCGGGAAGCAGCGACAGCGCCGCGTAGCGGTGCGCCACGAAATAGGCGTGGTCGTTGCAGACGACGAGCAGCTTCTTCAAGCGCGCGGCCGCCCTTCGCGCTGCGGGCCGGACGGCCGCTCGTTCCGGCGGCGCGTCAGCACAGTCCGCGCCGCCTCAGCCATTGCTCGACCCTCTCGACGGTCTCTTCCGGCGCGTTCGCCACCGTGTCGAGCCGGATCTCCGGATTTTCCGGGACCTCGTAAGGCTGGTCGACGCCGGTGAAATTCTTGATCTCGCCGCGCATGGCGCGGGCATAGAGGCCCTTCGGATCGCGCCGGGCGCATTCGGCAAGCGGTGCATCGACGAAGACCTCGACGAAGTCGACCTCGCCCATCAATTCGCGCGCCATCTGCCGCTCCGCCCTGAAGGGAGAGATGAAGGAAACGACGACGATCAGCCCCGCATCCGCCATCAGCCGCGCCACCTCCGCCACCCGGCGGATGTTCTCGACACGGTCCTCCTCGGTGAAGCCCAGGTCGCGGTTGAGCCCGTGGCGGACGTTGTCGCCGTCGAGGACGTATGTGTGGCGTCCGGAGGCGTGGAGCTTCCGGTCGAGCAGGTTCGCGATCGTCGACTTGCCGGAGCCCGAAAGCCCCGTCAGCCAAATCACCGCAGGGCGCTGCGCCTTCTGGAGCGCGCGCGCCTCGCGCGTCACCTCGATCGCCTGCCAGCGGATGTTGCTCGATCGCCTGAGCGGATGGAGGAACAGGCCGGCGCCGACGGTGGCGTTCGTCATCCTGTCGATCAGGATGAAGCCGCCGGTGTGCCGATTGTCGCGATAGGCATCGAAGGCGATCTGCGTCTGCGTCGACAGGTTGCAGACGCCGATCTCGTTGAGTTCCAGCGACTTCGCCGCCTCGTGGGCCAGACTGTCGACCTCGATCCGGTATTTCAGGTCGGTGACGGTCGCCGTCGTCTGGTCGGTCTCGGTGCGCAGCACGTAGGACCGCCCGGGGATCAGCGGATGCTCGTCGAACCAGATCAGGTTCGCCGCGAACTGATCGGCCACATGCGGCGGCTCGGCCGCAACGACGAGCATGTCGCCGCGCGAGATGTCGATCTCCCGGTCGAGCCTCAGCGTCACCGCCTCGCCCTCCCCGGCCTGCCGGCCGTCACCGGCCGGCGTCAGGATGGCCGACACGCGTGCCGTCGCGCCCGACTTCGCGACCGCCACCTCGTCCTGCAGCCGGACGCGGCCGCCGGCGATCGTCCCCGCAAAGCCGCGGAAGTCGGGATCGGGCCGGCTGACGGACTGGACGGGCAGCCGGAACGGTACCTGCCGTTCCCGCTCGACCTCCGCTTCCTCGAGATAACCGAGGAGCGACGGGCCGTCGTACCACGCCATCGCCGACGACCGGCTCGTGACGTTGTCGCCGTTGCGGGCCGAGAGCGGGATCGCGGCCACGGTCTCGAAGCCCATCTTCTCGGAAAAGGCCGAGAAGTCGGATGCGATGGCGCGGAAGGCCTGCTCGTCATAGCCGACGAGATCGATCTTGTTGACGGCGAGAACCACGTGGCGGATGCCGAGCAGCGACGCGATGAAGGCGTGGCGGCGCGTCTGCCGGGCGACGCCGCGACGGGCATCGACGAGCACGACGGCGAGATCGGCCGTCGATGCGCCGGTCGCCATGTTGCGCGTGTATTGCTCGTGGCCGGGCGTGTCGGCGACGATGAAGCTGCGCCGCGGCGTGGCGAAGAACCTATAGGCGACATCGATGGTGATCGCCTGCTCGCGCTCGGCCTCCAGCCCGTCGACGAGCAGGGCGAAATCGAGCGCCTCGCCGGCCGTTCCATGCTTGCGCGAGTCGCGTTCCAGCGCAGCAAGCTGATCGTCCGGCACGAGGCCGCTGTCGAAGAGAAGCCGGCCGATCAGGGTCGACTTGCCGTCGTCGACGGAGCCGCAGGTGAGAAAGCGCAGGAGCGATTTCTCCCTCCGCGGCGGCACGGAAGCGGCGGCCTCGTCCATCGCAAGGGAAGAGCCGGTCAGAACGTCTTCGCTCAAAAATAGCCCTCGCGCTTCTTCTTCTCCATCGAATCCGCTCCCTCGCGATCGATCAGGCGGGCCTGGCGTTCCGATGTCCGGGACGTTTTCATCTCGGCGACGACCGCGTCGATAGTGGTCGCATTCGACTCGATCGCGCCTGTCAGCGGGTAGCAGCCGAGCGTCCGGAAGCGCACCATACGCTCGCGCACCTCTTCTCCCGGCCGAGGCTGAAGCCGCTCGTCGTCCAGCATGATGAGCGCCCCGCTGCGCTCGATCACCGGCCGGCGCGCCGCGAACTAGAGCGGCACGACGGGGATCGCTTCCCGCGCGATATAGAGCCAGACGTCTCGCTCGGTCCAGTTCGACAAAGGAAATACGCGCATCGATTCACCCGGCCCGATCAGCGTATTATAGATACGCCACATCTCCGGCCGCTGCCGCTTCGGGTCCCAGGCATGCTCGGCGTTGCGAAAGGAGAAGACCCGCTCCTTGGCGCGCGAGCGCTCCTCGTCGCGCCGGGCGCCGCCGAACGCGGCGTCGAAGCCGTATTTCTCGAGCGCCTGCCGCAAGGCGAGCGTCTTCATAATGTGGGTGTGGACGTCGGAGCCGTGGACGAGGGGGCTGATCCTCTGGCGGACGCCCTCCTCGTTGACGTGCACGATCAGGTCCAGCCCCAACCGCTTCGCCGTCGCATCCCGGAAGGCGATCATCTCGCGGAACTTCCACGTCGTGTCGACATGAAGCAGCGGAAAGGGCAGCCGTCCCGGCGCGAAGGCCTTCATCGCCAGATGAAGCATGACGGAGGAGTCCTTGCCGATCGAATAGAGCAGCACGGGACGTGAAGCGGTCGCCGCCGCTTCACGGAAGATGTGGATCGCCTCGGCTTCGAGGCTGTCGAGATGGCTCTGCATCGGTTCTCCGACGGTCCCGCTGCGCCGGTCGATCTTGCGGGCAACGGCTCCGGCCCCGGTAAGAGCCGAGCAGGCCGCCTGGAGTCAAGACCGGCCGAGACGGACACTTCGCCATAGGGGCCCACGCACGGCGGCCGGACGCTGCCACCGGCTGAGGGCGATTTTGCGGCCGCTATGCTTGCGAAGGGGTCCCCCGAGGAGGCGCGCTTTCGGGTCTGGACAGGCCATCCTCTTTCGGCAAAGAAGACGGCGATGGATCGTTCCTCCCTTCGGACCGACGTCCCCGGAGCGGCAGGCGAACCGGTATCCGCACGAGAGCCATGCTGAAGCGCTTGTTCGACATCGTTGTATCCGGCGTGGCGCTGGTCTTCGCGCTGCCGGTCATCGGGCTCCTCGTGCTCGCCGTCCGGCGCGAGACGCCGGGGCCGGGCGTCTTCCGCCAGACCCGCATCGGCCGGAACGGAGAGCCCTTCGTCTGCCTCAAGCTCCGGACCATGGCGGCCGATGCGCCGCAACTGCCGACCCACGAGGTCGCATCCCGTCACGTGACGCCGCTCGGCCGCAGGCTGCGCCGCTGGAAGCTCGACGAACTGCCGCAATTGTGGAACGTGCTGAAAGGCGAGATGAGCTTCGTCGGCCCGCGCCCGTGCCTGCCTTCGCAGACGGAGCTGATCGCCGAGCGCCAACGGCTCGGCGTCCTTGCCGCGCGACCGGGCATCACCGGGCTTGCGCAGGTGGAGGGCATCGACATGTCCGATCCCGTCCGCCTTTCCGCCGTCGACGCACAATATGCAAGACGCGCCAACATGGCACTGGACCTCGGGCTGATTTTCCGCACCTTCTCACGACGCGCCCTGAGCGACCGCACCGGAGGGTAAGGCAATCGCGACGTTCCCTTTTCCATCAGCCGCTCCCGGCGCAGGCGGACACATCTTTAGCGGCTCAGCCGCAACAGAAGAGGCATGCCGATGAGGGCGCACGACATCCGCACCCGCATCCGCGATCTTCCGCGCAGGTGGAAGCGCGTTGTCCTGATCAGCTTCGACGTCGTTGCCCTGATCGTCGTCCTCTGGTGCAGCTACAGCCTCCGGCTCGGCCTGTTCTTCGTGCCGTCGCTGGTCCAGTTCGGGCTAATCCTCGCGGCGCCCGCGATCGCCGTGCCGATCTTCATCCGCATCGGCCTCTATCGCGCCGTCATCCGCTACCTGCCGGAACGCGCCATCTGGGCGGCGATCCGCGGCATGACGCTTGCCGCGCTGCTCTGGATCTGCCTCCTGTTCCTGACGGAGATGTCGGGGCTGCAGGGCGCGCCGCGCTCGATCCCGATCTTCTACTGGCTGCTCGGCATCTGGACCGTGGCGGGGAGCCGCTTCGCGGCCAAGGCGCTTCTCTGGCCACAGCGGCCAGGCGGCGATTCGCTCCGGCGGCAGGTCTTGATCTACGGCGCCGACGAGGCGGGCCTTCAGCTCGCCGCCGCCCTCCGCGAGCGCGCCGACCAGCTCGTCGCCGGCTTCGTCGACGACAACAGCGCGCTGCACGGGCGCGACATCATGGGCCTGCGCGTCTATCCGGAGAGCGCCCTGCCCGACCTGATCGAGAACTTCGGCGTCCGCGAGATCCTGGTGTCCCTGCCTGCGATCGACCAGGTGCGGCGTCGCGAAATCCTCGGCCGCCTCAGCAACCAGCCGATCCGGATCCGGGCGCTGCCGCCCATGTCGGAGATCACCAGCGGCCGCATGCTCGTCGGCCAGCTCCGCGACCTCGACATCGACGACCTTCTCGGACGCTCCGTCGTGCCGCCACAGGCGGAGCTCTTCGAGGACCTCCTGACGGACAAGGTCGTGCTCATCTCGGGAGCCGGCGGCTCGATCGGCTCGGAACTCTGCCGGCTCGTCATGCGCTGGAAGCCGAAGAAGCTGATCATGCTCGATATCAGCGAGTTCGGGCTCTATCAGGTCGAGAAGTCGCTCGCCGTGCCCGAGGGGGCGGCGGTCGAATGCGTGCTCGGCTCGGTCTGCGACGAGACGCTGGTGCACCGCGTCTTCGAGAGGAACGCCGTCGACGTCGTCTTCCACGCCGCCGCCTACAAGCACGTGCCACTGGTGGAGGCGAATGTCGTCGAGGCGGCCCGCAACAACGTCTTCGGCGCGGAGACCTTCGCCCGCTGCTCCTTCGAGGCCGGCGTCTCCCATTATGTGCTGATCTCCAGCGACAAGGCCGTTCGCCCGACCAACGTCATGGGCGCGACGAAGCGCTGGGCGGAGCTGATCACGCGGCGCTATGCCGAGCTCGCCGCGTCGCAGGGGACCGGCCAGCTCTATTGCGTCGTCCGCTTCGGCAACGTCCTCGGCTCGAGCGGCTCCGTCGTCCCGCTCTTCCGCAGGCAGATCGAGGAAGGGGGGCCGATCACGCTCACCGACGAGCGGATGACGCGCTACTTCATGTCGATCCACGAGGCGGCGGAGCTCATCGTGCAGGCGGGCGCCTTGTCGGAAGGCGGCGACATCTTCCTCCTCGACATGGGCAAGCAGATCCGCATCCGCACGCTCGCCGAGAACATGATCCGGCTCGCCGGCATGATGGAGAAGACGCCCGAACGGCCCGACGGCGACATCGAGATCCGCGTCACCGGCGCGCGGCCCGGGGAGAAGCTCGCCGAGGAACTCTTCTATGATCCGAGCAATGCCGCGACGACGCGGCATCCGAAGATCCTGCGCACCCGCCGCTCCGACATGGTCGAGGAGGCCGTGAGCGAGGCGCTCTGCGCGCTGTCGAAGCTGATCGCAGCCGGCGACGACGCGGCGACGCGCGCGAAGCTGCTCTCCTTCATCCAGGAAGGCTGACGTCGCCTGCCTGCGGCGGCGCGGTCGACGTCAGACGAGCTCGAAACCGGCGTCCGCCCTTCCCGCAAACGCTTGCGCGATGAACCACGGATTGGCGAAATCCGCCTCGTTCTCCTGCGCCCGCTTGCCGTAGCGCAGCGGCTTGCCGTCGAGGGTGCGGGTGCAGCCGCCGGCTGCGCGGAGCACGGCATCGCCGGCGGCGGTATCCCACTCCATCGTCCGGCCGAAGCGCGGATAGAGATCGGCCTCGCCTTCCGCGAGCAGGCAGAATTTCAGCGAAGAGCCAACCGACGCGATCTCGGCGCCGGGATAGCGGGCGATGAAGCTGTCGGTCTCCGGCGTCCGGTGCGAGCGGCTGGCGACGATCCGGGAGGGACCCGAGGAGGCACGGACGCTGATGTCACGGCCTTCACCGCAGGTGAAGTCCGGCCCGACCGCGTAGCGGCGGGCGCCGGACGGACCGCCGGAATAGAGAAGGCCGCGTGCGGGCGCATAGACGACGCCGAGTTCCGGCACGCCGTCGCGGATCAGCGCGATGTTGACGGTGAAGTCGGCATTGCCGTTGACGAATTCCCGCGTGCCGTCAAGCGGGTCGATGAGCATGAAGGTGTCGCAGGCGCCGCCAACGACATGTCCGCAGGCGAATTCCTCCTCGGCGACGCAGACCGTCTTCGGACAGGCGGAGCGCAGGCCCGACAGGATGACCCGTTCGCTCTGCCGGTCGGCTTCTGTGACGGGCGAGGCGTCGCTCTTCGCCTCGATGGTCATCGCCGAGGCGCGCACATCGAGGATGGGCGGCCCGGCCTTCAGCGCCAGCTCCACGTAAAGCGCCAGGAGCCGCTCGCTGTCCCGCGTGTCGATGAGGATCTGCTTGGCACCCATGGGACGAATCCCCTTCGCTCCGCATCCGGCCGCGGCGACGTCTGACCGCCGCGGTCGACCTCGCCGGCGCGGGCGTTACCGCGAGAAACGGTCGACGACGCCCCAGACCGCCGGGGCCGCGAAGATCGCAATCGCGGCCTTGACGAGGTCCGGCAGGATGAACGGCACCACGCCGAACTGCCAGGACTTCTCCACGCCGATCAGGACCGCGAGCCAGGCGAAGCCAAGACCCATGATCGCGAGCTCCCCGGCCAGCACCGCCGCGCCGAAACGCAGGATGCCGCGGTCCCAGCCGCGATCCGCAGCCCAACCGACGATCACTGCAGCGACGACGAAACCGAGAAGGTAGCCACCGGTCGGACCCATCATATAGGCAAGGCCGAGGCCCTTTTCAGGGGTCCCCTGGAAGACCGGCAGGCCGGACGCGCCTTCCGCCATGTAGAGGAGAAGCGTCGCGAGGCCGAGGCGGCGGCCGAAGGCGGCGGCGACCAGAAAGACGGCAAGGGTCTGCAGCGACATGTCGACCGGACCGAGAACCAGCCGGGTCTTCGCCGAGAGCGTCAGGATCAGCGTGCCGAGGACCGCAAGCACCGCATAGGAGGCGAATCGTACCGCCGGCCTGTCGGAAATCAGGTTATCTGCCATCGAACGTGTCGTGGAAAATGTCATCGTCGTCCTCTCCGCTGAGGTGTCGGGCGGGCATGCTGATGCCCCCTCTCCGGCAAGCGTATATTGAGTTCGCCGGTTCAGGTAAAGATATCGCTCCGCCTTCGGGTGGCCGCACTGACGGGACGCAAGAGGATCATGGCCGAGCCGAAATTCGATACACACTTCGAACCCCGTCACGGGGAAGCCGTGCCGGTCGCGCCCGGCATCGTGCGCGTGACGGCGCCAAACGCCGGGCCGCTCACCTTCCACGGGACGAACACCTATATCGTCGGCACCAGTTCCCTCGCCGTCATCGACCCCGGCCCGGAGAACGAGGCGCATTTCGCCGCGCTGGTCCGGGCGCTCGACGGGCGGCCGGTCAGCCACGTCCTCGTCACCCACACGCACCGCGATCATTCGCCGCTCGCCCGCCGCCTCGCCGAGGCGACCGGAGCGGTCGTCGTCGCGGAAGGCCCGCATCGGGCGGCGCGGACGCTGAATGTCGGCGAGGTCAATCCCCTCGCCGAGGCGGCCGATACGGCATTCGAGCCCGACCTGAGGCTAGCCGACGGGGAAGCGGTCGAGGGCGACGGCTGGGCGCTCCGTGCCGTCACCACCCCGGGGCATACCGCAAACCATCTCGCCTTCGCTCTTGCCGGAACGAAAATCCTCTTTTCCGGCGACCACGTGATGGCCTGGGCGACCACCGTCGTCGCGCCCCCGGACGGGTCGATGAAGGACTACATGGCTTCGCTCGACCGGCTGATGGCGCGTGACGACGCCCTCTTCCTGCCCGGCCACGGCGGTTCCGTGCGGCAGCCGCGGCCCTTCCTGCGGGCCTTGAAGGCGCACCGGCGCATGCGCGAGCGGGCGATCCTGCAGCGGGTGCAGGCCGGCGACCGGAAAATCCCGGAGATGGTCCGCGCGATCTATCGCGAGACCGATCCGCGGCTGCACCGGGCCGCGGCGCTCTCCGTTCTCGCGCACATGGAAGACCTGGTGGCGCGCGGAGAGGTCGTGACCGACCGGCCGCCATCGCTCGACGGCGTCTTCACGCCGGCATGAACGGCAGGCTGTCCGTCAGCCGCCCTGCAACTCGTTGTCGAGCGCCTTGAAGAAGCCGTTGATCAGGGCAGCACCCGTGCCGAGATCGTGGTCGCCGTAGCGCGCGGCGACGCGGACGTCGACGACGGTGCTGTCGGCATCCTCCGCCAGGCGGATCATCACGTCGCTCGGAAAGCCGAAGAGCAAGCCGCGGTGCGTCGCCTGGATGAGGACGACAGCGGGCCGGGCCGGCGGCAGCGCGGCACTGACGGCGGAAAGCGGCGGTGCCGGGCGGGCGAGCGGGATCGGAACCGGGCTGTCGGCCTTCAACGGCGCCGGGGTGGCGCCCGGCGCGCCGGCGAGCGGTTCATCCGGTACGGCGGGAGCGGGCGCCGGGCGGCCGCCATGCGTCGTCGTCGCCAAGATGGCGAGGTGCATGTCGGCGGCTGCGCGCTTCGCGGCGGTCAGCACGCGGTCCACGGCACCTTCATAGCGATGGCTGGCGATCTCGGGATAGGCGCTCATCTGGCGCAGAAGAGCGGCGTCTCCTGCCGGCGGAGGCCTCATCCAACCCTGATTCGCCTCGGGCGGCACGATCCAGGCCGGTTCGGACTGGAAGTCGGTCGAGACCTCGCGGATCCCCGGCCGATCGACCCAGAGCCAGCCGACATAGCCGATCGGGAGAAGGACGATGCCTGAGAGGACGAGACCGGCAAGCGACGCCCAGCCGCCGCGCGCGCCGACCTGCCAGAGCCGCACGAGACCGATGAACGCGCACAGGAGCGCGAGCGCCGCGAGGACTCCGGCGACGCCCGCGACCGCCACGGCGTTCGGCAGGGAGAGCAGCCCCAGGCGATGAACGAGCACCGTCGCGGCGAAGAGGACGAAGGAAAAGACGGCAAGGCGTCTCGACCATGATGCCGCGGCGGAGATCGGTCGGACGAAGCGGGCGGTCATGACGTCTCGAAGCTGAAGCGCCGGCCTCGGACGCTCGAATTGATCGTTCAGTCTCCTGTTTACCTGCTTCGCCGGAAGCCGGCAACAAACGCCCGGGGCCCGGTGCCGGTGCGGCGGCGCCGGCGTCACACTTAAGCCATGCTTCGCCGCAAGCCTCGTTGAGGGGGCGAAGCGAAGAGCGAGGAACGATGCAGTCCCTGGCAACCGACTCCCTGGCCGAGCCCGTCCACCCCCTCCCCGAAGCCGAGCCTGCCGCCACGACGGAGCCCGCCGCCCGTGCGGCCGAGACACCTGCTCCGGCCGCGCACCTCGTGCCGGAACGCGCCGAGACCGCTCTCGAGCTGATCGAGCTCGAACTGGCACTCGACACCGTCGCCGCCTCTCAGGCGGGGTTTCCCGAGGCCGTGGCGGAGGCCTGCCGGTCGATCGGCGCGGAATTCCTCTTCGTCCTCCCTGCCTCGGGGCTCGCCGGCGGCTTCCAGAAGCTTGCGGTGGTCCGCCTTTCGAACGGCGCCGACGCGCTCGTCCTCCTGGACGAGGCGGGCAACCGGGTGAGCGTGCGCACGCCGGACGAATCGACCGGCGCCCTCGCCCGCTTCGCGGACGCCTTCGTCGACGTCCTCGGGCGAATCTAGCGCAGCCCGAGGCCCGCCCCGGTCGAGGCCGATATCGTGCCGATCCGCTGTCGTCGCCGGCGGACCGGAGGCTTGGCGGAACACGCCGAAGGTCCGCCGCATCCTTGAAAAGCTGGCCCTGGCGTCACCATCTATCGCTCGCGTGGTGCGGGCGATGGCGGCCGGAATGCACCCGAACCGCAGGGAACACCCGACCAAAATCATGTTGACTTTGGCGGCTGAAATTGCAGTTTCCTGTCGCGGCGGTCGGGTTCCCTGTTGAAATCCGGCCTCCGCAAAGGGCAACGAGCGACGATTCTCCAGATGCTGCAGGCTTATACTGCCAACGGATCGACGTTCGACCTCAGTTCACTGAGAGACGCCGAGCCCCTGCCGGGCACCATCGTCTGGATCGACATGGTCAACCCGACGAGCGACGAGGAGCGCCAGATCGAGCGGCTGCTCCAGACCGAGCTTCCGACCCGCGAGGACCTCAAGGACATCGAACCGTCGAGCCGGCTCTATGTCGAGAACGGCACCACCTACATGACGGCGAGCCTCGTCTGGCGCGTCGAGGCGGGCTACGCCGACATCGCCGAGGTCGGTTTCGTCGTCGCCGACGACCGGCTGGTGACCATCCGCTATGCCGAGCCGAAGGCCTTCCGCCTCTATTCCTCCTCGGCCCAGCGCCTCGGCGGCTGCGGCGCCAACGGCCTCACCGTGCTCACCAAGCTGCTCGAAGCGATCATCGACCGGACGGCCGAAATCCTCGAGATCACCTCGGCGCGGCTCGACCAGATGTCGATCAACATCTTCCAGCGTGACGTCGCCAAGACGCACAAGAAGAACGAGATCTCGCGCGATCTCGAACGCCACATCGGAGAGATCGCCCACTACCAGCGGGTCACGGCGAAGACGCGCGAGAGCCTGATGTCGCTGGCGCGCCTGCTCAGCTTCCTGTCGGGCATGCCGGCGATCGACAAGGACAAGGAACTGAGGGAGCGCTGCAAGAGCGTCTCGCGCGACATCGTCTCGCTCTCCGAGCATGTCGGCTTCATTTCCGCCAACATCACCTTCCATCTCGACGCGACGCTCGGCCTGATCAATCTCGAACAGAACAAGATCATCAAGATCTTCTCGATCGCGTCCGTCGTGCTGCTTCCGCCGACGGTCGTCGCCGGAATCTACGGGATGAACTTTCACAACATGCCAGAATTATCTTGGGAATACGGCTATCCTTGCGCTCTCGCGGTGATGGTGGTCGTCTCGGTCGGACCGATCCTGTGGTTCCGCAACAAGGGCTGGCTTTAGGATTTGCGTCATGGACGAAACGATGCTCGAATCCGAGAGGGCGGCTGCGGAGCCTCAGACGGCTGAAAAGCCGGCGGAGGAACCTGTCCGGAAGAGCCCTTTCTTCGCGCTGACGCTCGGCTCGATCGGCGTCGTCTACGGCGACATCGGCACGAGCCCGCTCTACGCCTTCCGCGAGGCGCTGCGGCCGGTGGCCGACGACGGCCTCACGCATGAAGAAATCCTCGGCGTGACGTCGCTGCTCATCTGGACGCTGATCATCATCGTCTCGCTGAAATACGTCGCGCTGCTGCTGCGGGCCGACAACAACGGCGAAGGCGGCATGCTGGCGCTCCTCGCCCTCGTGCAGAAGGCGGTCGGGCGGCGCACGCGCTTCCTCATCCTGCTCGGCGTGGCGGGCTGCGCGCTGTTCTTCGGCGACGCGATCATCACGCCGGCGATCTCCGTGCTTTCGGCCATCGAGGGCCTCGAACTCGTCACACCGACCTTCGTCGGTTATGTCGACGTCATCGCGGTCGTGATCCTGATCGTGCTCTTCGCCGTGCAATCGCAGGGAACGGCCGCCGTTGCCCGGTTCTTCGGGCCCATCATGGTGATCTGGTTCATCGTGATGGCCGCCGTCGGCGTGTTCAACGTCATCGGCGATCCGATGATCCTCTGGGCGATCAACCCGATCCACGCCATCCGTTTCTTCATGCTCGAGAAGTTCCTCGCCCTCGTCGTCCTCGGTGCGGTCTTCCTCGCCGTCACCGGCGCGGAAGCGCTCTATGCCGATCTCGGCCATTTCGGGCGCTCGCCGATCCAGACGGCGTGGTTCGGCCTCGTCTTCCCGTCGCTGGCGCTCAATTATCTCGGCCAGGGCGCCATGGTGCTGCACGACCGGGCGCGCATCAGCGATCCTTTCTTCCTGATGTTCCCCCACTGGGCGCTGCTGCCGATCGTCATCCTGGCGACCGTCGCGACGATCATCGCGAGCCAGGCCGTCATTTCCGGCGCCTTCTCGCTGACCCGCCAGGCGATCCAGCTCGGCTTCCTGCCGCGCATGGAGATCCGTCATACGTCGGAGGAGCAGACCGGCCAGATCTTCATCCCGATCATCAACACGCTGCTCCTCGTCGGCGTCCTCGTGCTCGTTGTCATGTTCGAGAAGTCCGAAGCGCTCGCCACGGCCTACGGCATCGCCGTCACCGGCACGATGATCGTGACGACGATCCTCACCTACGACTTCCTCCGGCTGCGCTGGTCCTGGTCGATGCCGCTGGCGTTCGCCGTCCTGATCCCGCTCGGCATCATCGAGACGATCTTCTTCATGGCGAACATGACGAAGTTCCTGGAAGGCGGCTACCTGCCGATCATGGTGGCCGGCGCCCTTTTCATCGCCATGTGGACCTGGACGCGCGGCACCGCGATCCTCTTCGCCAAGACGCGCAAGGCGAACGTCCCGATGAAGGAGTTCGCCGCGATGCTCGCCCGCAAGAGCGACCACGGCCCCGCGATCGTCACCGGCACGGCGATCTTCCTGACGAGCGATCCGGAAACGGCGCCGGCCGCCCTCCTCCACAATCTCAAGCACAACCATGTGCTGCACGAGCAGAACATCATCCTGACGGTGAAGACGGCGGAGGTGCCGACGGTACCGCCCTACGAACGCTTCAATAGCGACAAGATCAGCGACCGCTTCCAGCAGGTCGAGCTCACCTTCGGCTTCATGGAGACGCCGAACGTCTCGCAGGCGCTCGTCATCTGCCGCAAGGAGGGCCTCAAGTTCGACATCATGTCGACCTCCTTCTACCTCGGGCGGCGCAAGCTCGTGGAGGACCCGAAGACGACGCTGCCGCGCTGGCAGGACCGCCTGTTCATCAGCCTCGCCAACACGGCGACGGACCCGACCGAATATTTCCGCCTGCCGGCCAACCGCGTCGTCGAGCTCGGATCGCACGTCTCGATCTGACGCCTGCCCCCTGCGACGCGGCCGGATGCCGGCGAAGAACGGAGACGACGCCATGACCCGCACCCTGCCGACGCGCGAACAGGTCGTCGACCAGCTCGCGCACGACATCCTCGATCGCGGGCGGAATGTCGTGGCGATGGAGGCCGAGGGGCTGACGCAACTGCGCGACAGCCTCGGCGACGGCTTCGTCTCGGCGGCGAAGGCGCTCCTCAACTGCAGCGGCCGGGTCATCGTCTCGGGCCTCGGCAAATCCGGCCATGTCGGCACCAAGATCGCCGCCACGCTCGCCTCGACCGGCACGCCGGCCTCCTTCGTCCATGCCGGAGAGGCCGCCCACGGCGACATGGGCATGATCTCGCGCCAGGACGTCGTGATCCTCCTGTCGAACTCGGGCGAGACGCCGGAACTGATGCCGATCATCCAGCACGTCGGGCGGCTGCGCATCCCGCTGATCGGCATCTCCTCCTCGGCGACCTCGACGCTCAGCCGCAACGCCAGCATGCCGATCGTCCTTCCCGACGCCTCCGAAGCCTGCCCGGTCGGCATCGCGCCCACGACGTCGACGACGATGATGCTGGCGCTCGGCGACGCGCTCGCGATGGTGGTCATGCAGCAGCGCGGCTTCTCGCGCGACGACTTCCGCCTGCTCCATCCCGGCGGCAGCATCGGCTTGAGGCTGATGAAGGTGTCGGAATTCATGCACCGCGGCGACCGCCTGCCGCTCGTCCGGCCCGACACGCCGATGTCTGAGGTCATCATGACGATGACGTCGAAGAGCTTCGGCATCGCCGGCGTCGTCGGCGAGCATGGCGGCCTCGTCGGCGTCATCACGGACGGCGACCTGCGCCGCCACATCACGGAGGTGGCGACCGCCTCCGCCCATCAGGTGATGACGTCGAGGCCGCGCGTCATCAAGGCATCGATGCTCGCCGAGGATGCGCTGAAGTTCCTCAACGCGCAGAAGGTGACCGCCCTCTTCGTCGTCGACGACACGGGCGACGAAACCGGCCTGCAGATCCCCCTCGGCATCGTCAACGTGCACGATTTCCTGCGTCTCGGACTGAACTGACACGGGCCGCGGCGGCGAGCCCCTCGATCATTTCCGCGTTTCCTGAATCGCGGAGCCATCCACTGCCGCGTCTATTCGGGAAAGCCGTAGCGGTGGACGATCGCCCATATCGCCTTGTTCACCTCGGTGATCGCCGAGGCGCAGAGGCGGATGTTCTCCAGCTCTCGATCGTCGAGCCGCTCCATCTTGCCGTAGCGCACCTCCTCCTTGTTCTCGAAGATGCGCATCATTTGGGTGCTGCCGGCGCTTCCGGTCGCGTCGAAGGAGTAGACGCAGTGACTGTACTTGTTGCGCAGCCTGGCCTGCCGCGACAGCTCCCCCGTCACCGTCAGCACCGCCCGCCGGCATTCGGCGTCGGTCCGCTTCAGCTTGGCCAGCCGCTCGACGAGCTCGATGCGCGCGCGCGTCGCGTTGAGCGTCAGGAAGATGACGATCGCCGTCTCCTTGTCGGTGCGCGCGAGGCCGGCGATCAGGTAGATCAGCAGGCTTTCCGTATTCGTCCAGACATAGTTCAGCTGGCCGATCAGCAGCAGCGTCTCCTGGAAGCGCGGCATCCCGGCGCTCATCGCCTCAGCCCTTGAACCTCAGGAGCGCCGAATCGTCGAGGCCGTTGACGTCCATCGGCAGCGGCTTCTGCTCGAGGTAGATGCTCGCCGCCTCGGTGCGGTTGTTCACCTGCATCTTGGAGATGATGTTGTGCAGGTGCACCTTGACCGTGTGCTCCGAGAGGTTGAGCTCGGCGGCGATCATCTTGTTCTGGCGCCCCCGCGAGACGAGATCGAGCACCTCGATCTCGCGCTCCGTCAGCCCCTCCAGCGCGCTCTGGCCGGGAGAGCGCATGAAGTCGCCGTAGGAGAAGCTGCGCGCCGGCGGCGCCTCGGTCTGCAGCAGCGAGACCGGGAAATACTCGCCGCCGCTGAGCAGCAGCCGCACGACGGCGAGCCACAGGTCGAGCCGGAGATCGAGCGGCAGAAGCGCGCTGATGCGGCCGCTGACGGCGAGGTCGCGAAACCGGCCGATCGGGACGCGGCGATCCGCCAGCACCAGCGCGATCGCGGCGCCGGGATGGCTGCGCTGGATCGCTGGCGCATAGATCGCCAGTTCGGCGGCGCGGCTCGCCTCGATCAGGATGAGCCGGACGGCCGCCTCGAACTCTCCGCATGCAAGCGACAGGTCGTCGGCCTCATGCACCTCGACCTGCGGAATTTCGTGCTGCAAGGCGTGCACCATGCTGTCGGGAAGAGACCCCGAGGGGATCGTCAGCAACGTCACGCGTGCATTCTTCGATCTGACGGCAGCTCCTGGCTGCATGAAAGCGCTCCACTGTTGCCCGTCTCCAGCCTGGAGCGGTTCCTCCCCGTCCTCTTTCGCAGTTTCCCGCGCACCGAGGGCTAACGTCCAAATAATAAAGCCGAATTTTACGCGTCGAGAACATGCCCAAACGGTTAGCATCGGGTAGCTGTCGGGTGTAACGGACCGGCAGGCCGCAAAGGGGCGACTGAGCACGTGCGCGGGCCGGTGAAGCGGCCGGGCTATACCCTTTGAAGTAGTGGCGGTGAGGTCCCGGCCACTTCTACCTCTCCGAGTTTACATAAACGAGCCAACTGGCGGCTGCGGGCCTTGCTGCTCACAATTGCGGCTCGGAGGACGTCTGCAAGCCATTGGCCGTCTTTGCCTGCGGTGGTGCCGGTCGGCGCACGCGGGAGGGAAGGGTTTTGCGCGCAGATGCCGGAAAGGAGGCAGCTTCCCGGACGCCGGCAATTCCCGGCAGCTACGAATTTTCAACCGACATCAACCCGGCGCCGCAGCCCATGGCCACACGAAACGGAAGGTGGCCCGACTGCCGCGCCAGACCTTTGAAAGGTGGCAGTCATGTCAAAGAATTCCAACCTTTGGTGGGATCCGTCTCACCAGACGCAGACTTCCGACCAGAGCCAGAACCAGGACCAGAGCGCGCTGCAGGCGCAGATCCAGGCCCAGCTCGCCGGACAGGACCAGACGCAGGACCAGCACCAGAACAGCACGAACCTGAACGGAAACGGTAACGGCAACCTGAACCTCGACCTGAACGGCAACGGCAACGGCAACTGGAACGACAGCTCCAACGACAATGCCAACGGCAATGGCAACACCAACGCCAACTCCGATTCGAACACGAATTCGAATGCGAGCGCCAACGGCAACACGAACACGAACTCGAGCGACAACACCAACTCGAATTCCAGCGACAACACCAACTCGAACACGAACACGAATACGTCGCACACCAACGTCGACGTGCATGTCGGGCTCGACGGCTACCACCCCTCGTCGAACGACTTCGTCCATATCGGCGACCATGCCGACATCGGCACGCTGCTCGCCAACCAGAACGGCACCCTGAGCTACGATCCGGGCAACGACATCCATGGCGACGGCATGCTGTCGGGGGCCGGCAACGACATGGCCTTCAACTTCACGCAGGTCGCCGACCTCACCGACAACGACCATATCGGCTCGGCCTCCGTCTCCAACGGCGGCTCGTTCAGCCAGACGCTGTCGGCCTCCGGCGGTGACGCCCATGCCAGCGACGGCATCCATACCGGCGGCGCCGGCGGCTATGGCGGTGACGGCGGCTATGGCGGCTACGGCGGCCTCGGCCACGGCGGCGACGCCTATGGCGGCTACGGCTATGGCGGCTATGGCGACGGCGGCCACGGCAGCGGCGGCGACGGCGGCTATGGCGGCGACGCCGGTGCGATCGGCGCCGGTCTCGGCGCGGGCCTCGGCGGCGGCGCTGGCCTCGGCCTCGGCCTGCTCGGCATCGGTCTCGGCGCGGGCCTCGGCCTTGGCGCGGGCTCCGGCTCGGCCGGCGCGACCGCCGGCAACGGCGGCTTCGGCGGAGCCGGGACGGGTGCTGCCGGCATGGGTGGCGACGGCACGGGCGCAGCAGGCTACGCCGGCAACGGCGCGGGCGGCTTCGGCGGCGCCGGCGGCCTCGGCGGAGCGGCCGGCAACGGTGGTGCCGGCGGCACCTGGGGCTCCAATGTCGGCCACGACTCGACCATCAACGGCCTGTCGGAAGCGGCGGCCAACGCCTCGATCTCGACGAGCGCTTTCAACCAGGAGATCGTCACCGGCGCGAACCTCCAGGGCAACACGCTGAGCCTCACGGCGATCGGCGGCGACCACTTCTCGACGATCGGCGACGCCTGATACGGCGACCGACCGACCGGTCCGACATCGGCCTGCGCGGAGCTTCCGCGCAGGCCACTTGAACAGATGACGCACGACCATTCGCCCCGCAGGGGACGGCCGAGGTTCCACCATGTATCTGGACAGCGTCAGCGAAGCGATCGCCCACTTCATCGGGCTTTTCGAGGTAACGCGCGAAGAGGCTCGCCTGCGCGAAGCGCACGACAGCTTCACCCCGACACCCGTCGTGACGCCCGACACGCCGGCGCACGAGGCGATCAAGGTGGACGCCCCGAGCGACTACAGCCTCGACGACTATGTCCCGGGCGTCTCCTATACGCCGCTTGCGCCGGAGCTCGTCGCCGTGGTGCCTTCCTTCTCCGGCCTCACGGCGCCGCATCACCTCTTCGGCGGCGGCCATGGGCTGGTGACGCATACGGTCAGCCTCACGGTCGCGGTGCCCGCCGGCAGCGCAAGCCTTGCGCTTGCGATCCCGCCGAGCCCGCCCGATCTGCCGGGGTCCGTCATCCTCTCGGCGCACCAGCAGGTCACCCTCAGCGACGACGACGTCGTCCATGTCGGCGGCGCCCGCTTCGACTTCCAGCCGCTGCACGACTATGGCGGCATGCTCGAAGGCCTCGTCCACGACGCGCGCCTCGATCTGCCGCTCGGCGCGGGCGATCCGCCCGGTTCGACGGCGGAGATCAAGGACGCCATCCTCTCGACGGCCGGGACGGCCGACAGCCTTTTCCACCAGGTCGACGGCTCCGGCACGCCCTATTACCTCGCCGACGCACCGGCGCTCTCCGGTGTGACGGTCGACGGCACGCAGCCTGCCGACGTGCCGTTGCTCAAGGACCATCTGCCTGATCCGCCCGGAGGACTGGAGCCTGCGAGTTCCTCTTCCCACAGCCTCGCCATGACCGATCACGGCGCGACCGGTGGCGGCGCGCTGACGCTCGAGGCCGGCGGGAACACGCTCGTCAACAGCGCCAGCCTCGCGAACGGCAACCTGACGGCTCCCGTCGTCGCCATCCTCGGCGACCATTTCGAGACGAACACGATCGTCCAGATGAACGTCTGGTCGGACCACGACAGCGTTGCGCCCTCGCTTGCCGCCTCGCTGCACGGCCCGGCGACCGAAGGGTTCAACATCGCCGCGTTCAACCATACCGACGCCGCGGCGGGACAGCCGGCCATCGACCCGGCGAAGGCCGACTATCCGCACGGCTGGCATGTGGACACCCTGAACGGAAACGTCGTCTTCCTCGACTGGATCAACCAGGTCAACTTCGTCTCCGACAACGACATCAGCACCTATTCCTCGACCGGCGCGACGACGCTGCTCTCGACGGGCGCCAACACGGCGATCAATGGCCTGAGCTTCGCCGACCTCGGCCACTATTACGATCTCATCATCGTCGGCGGTTCAATGCTGTCGGCGAACGCGATCCATCAGACGAACGTGCTCCTCGACAACGACTTCGTCACGGCGCTGAACGGCTTCCAGACGAGCGGCACGGCGAGCGTCTCGAGCGGCGGCAACCTCCTCTGGAACGCCGCCGAGATCACGCATGTCGGCGGCGCCGACCGCTTCCAGGCCCTTCCCGACAGCTTCCGGCAGGCGGCCGCGGACCTTGCTGCCGGAAAGACGGGGATGTCGGCGGGTCTTGCGGGCGATCCGGCCTTTGCCGGCTATCACGGCCTCCACGCGCTCTACATCAGCGGCGACGTCCTGCAGCTGCAGATGATCAGCCAGACGAACGTGCTCGGCGACGCCGACCAGGTGGCGCTCCTCAAGGACAGCTTCGCGAACAGCATGCACGCGCCCGACGTGACGGTCTCGACCGGCTCGAACGCGCTCGTCAACCAGGCGTCGATCACCAGCCTCGATACGACCGGCAAGGTCACCTATGTCGGCGGCGAGCACTATTCCGACGACATCCTTTTCCAGGCCGAGCTGGTCAAGCCGGCCGCCGAGACGCTCGGCGGCAGCGATCCCGGCCACGTCGCCTACGAGGCCATCGCCTTCATGGACAACCATCCGGTTGATCCCGCTCACGACGGGGCGGGCAGCACGATGCCGTCGCACACAAGCGACCTCGCCACCCACGACGCCATGCACACCATGCTCGGCTGAGGGCGGCGGAAGAACGAAATAAAAGGGGGGAAGCCAGATGAAACACGAGCACGATCGGCAATGGACGCTTCCGGAGCAGGATCAGCCCGGCGCCCCGCCCGACGACGTCGTCGTTCCCATGATTCCCCTGATCAGCCGGAGCCGGTCGGCGGCTTCGGAGCGCGCGCGTGAGATCGCTCGCCAGGACGCGCGCGTCGAGGAGGCGATCCGGGAGATCGAGAAGGCGACTGCCGACCTCGTCCAGCAAGGCCAAGCCGGTCAAACCGCGGCGTCGTCCGCCTACCCGACTGCGCGCGACGTCCGGCGGATCGACCCGCGCCGCCGGCTCTTCGCCGCCAAGCAGCCGGACGATGCCATGCCGGAGCGCGCACCGGATTCCGGCGCGGCCGGACCTGCCGCGCGCGCCGCTCCGGCGCCTGCCGCAACGGCTGAAACGCCGAGCGAGGCAGCCGCAGCGCCGACCGCCGAGATGAAGACCAGCCGCCCGGCGCCGTCGATGCTCGTCATCGACGGCGACACCGGCCCCTTGCGCATCCGCGAGGAGGCGACCCCGAAGGCGGGGGGGCCGGGAGACGGCGGCAGCGGCGGCGACAAGGGCAACGGCGGGGGCGGCGGCGGCAACCAGTTCCACAAGCGCGCCGCACCCGTCAACTTCGTCCAGAGCCTGCACAAGGGCCTCCGTGCGGTCCGGCGCAACCTCCTGATCGTGCTCGCCTTCACGATCGCCAACAACATCCTCGTGCTGGCGAT
>JBQCEN010000280.1:0-16311 GCA_051960215.1 Pararhizobium sp. | reverse complement strand
CGTCGAAGACCTCGACGAAATTGCCGTTCGACCAGCTATAGCGGCCTTCCTTGAGCGGCAGGTCGACCTGCCAGGCCTTGATGGCGGTGATTTTCATCTTTTGTTCCCGGAGAGCGTCAGACGACGGAGAAGCCGTGGGCGAAGGGGTCGCGGTCGTCGATGAAGATCGTGTTGAACCCGGTCTGGCGGGCCCAGCCGCCGATCGAGGGGACGATCGCGTCGGTATTGCCGACATGGGTCGCGGTCTCGACGCGGCCGCGGAAGAGCGAGCCGATGATGCTCTCGTGGATGAAGTCGTCGCCGACCTCGAGCCGTCCGGTCGCCGCCCAGTGCGCCATGCGCGCCGAGGTGCCGGTGCCGCAGGGCGAGCGGTCGATCGCCTTGTCGCCGTAGAAGACGGCATTGCGGGCCGTCGCGCCCTCGGTCTTCGGCTTGCCGGTCCAGAGGATGTGCGTCAGGCGGTTGATGTCCGGATTCTGGGGATGGACGAAGGTGTATTTCTCGTTGAGCGCAGAGCGAAGCTGCGGGCTCCAGCGGATGAGGTCGGCCGCCGTCACGTCCGCCATGTCGGAGAACGCTGCCTGCGGCTCGACGATCGCATAGAAGTTGCCGCCATAGGCGACGTCGACCGCGACCTTGCCGAGCTCGGGGATTTCCGCCTCGTAGCCGCGGGCATAGAGGAAGGAGGGGACGTTGGTGATCCGCACCTCCTCGACATACTGGCCCTCCTGGCGATAGGTCGCGGTGACGACGCCGGCGGGCGTGTCGAGCTTGAGCACGCCCGGCGTCTTCGGCCGGACGAGGCCGTTCTCGATCGCCATCGTCACGGTGCCGATGGTGCCGTGGCCGCACATGTAGAGGCAGCCCGACGTCTCGATGAAGAGGATCGCGACGTCGCAGTCCTCGCGCGTCGGCGGATAGAGGATCGAGCCCGACATCATGTCGTGGCCGCGCGGCTCGAACATCAGGCCTTTGCGGATCCAGTCGAACTCGGCGAGGAAGTGGGCGCGCCGTTCGAGCATCGTCTTGCCTTCGAGCAGCGGACCGCCGCCGGAGACGAGGCGGACCGGATTGCCGCAAGTGTGCCCGTCGATGCAGGAGAATGTGTATCGTGCCATCTGTCAGAACCTTTGCGGGCTGAACGGCGCCAGGTCGAACTGCGGGCCGCTGCCACGGATGAGATCGCTTACGAGTTTGCCCGTCGCCGCCGACTGCGTCAGGCCGAGGTGGCCGTGGCCGAAAGCATAGACCACGTTGCGCGAGGCCCGCGAGGGGCCGATGACGGGCAGGCTGTCGGGCAGCGACGGGCGGTGGCCCATCCATTGCCGGCCGCCTTCGGTCTTGAGGCCCGGGAGGAAGAGGGCTGCCTTCTTCAGCATCGCCTCGGAGCGCGCGAAGTTCGGCGGCAGGTCGAGGCCGCCGAGCTCGACGGCGCCGCCGACGCGGACGCCGCTCGAAAGGTCGGAGATGACGAAGCCGTGGCCGCCGAAGAACAGATGCTGCTTCACGACGAAGGACCCGGGCGCGAGCGTCGTCTTGTAGCCGCGCTCCACTTCGAGCGGCACGGTGTCGCCGAGCTGCCGGGCGAGCGGCTTCGACCAGGCGCCCGCCGAAAGCACGACGTCGCGCGCCGTCAACTCGCTTCCGTCGCCGAGCCGGACGCGGACGCCGTCTTCGGCGGGCGTGATCGCCACGACCGTCGCCCTGACCAGCCTCCCGCCGCGCGCGAGCACATGGTTGCCGACGGCGGTCGTGAAGTCGAACGGGTCGGAGACGGACTGCCAGGACGGCACAAAGGTGCCGGCGACGAAGCGCGGCGAAAGCCCCGGCTGCAAATCGGCGAGGCGGGCGCCGCGGACGTGCTCGAAGGCGATGCCGTGGTCGGTGCGCCGCTGCCAGCCGGGAAGCAACGCCTTGAACTCCGCCTCGCTTTCATAGAGTTCGAGCGAGCCTTTCTTCGAGATCATGGAACCGATGCCGCAGGCCTCGGCCATCGCGTCCATTTCCGTTTGCGCCAGCCGCATCATCGCGGCCTGCGCGGCGATGCTGCGTTCGATCCGGTCGGGCCAGCCCGCCCGCCAGAAGCGGACGAGCCAGGGGAGGATGCGGTGGAAATAGGCCGGCGGGATGCTGAGCGGCCCGAGCGGATCGGCGAGCCATCTCGGCACCTTGGCGAGCATACCGCGGCTTGCGAGCGGGATGATGTCCGAATAGGCGAGGCCGGCGGCATTGCCGGCGCTGGTGGCGCTGGCGATGCCCTCGCGATCGATCACCGTGACCGACCGCCCGGCCTGCTGGAGCTTGTGCGCCGAGGCGAGCCCGACGATGCCGGCGCCGATGACGATGACGTCATGCGCCGTCCCGGCTGCCGGTGTCGCGGCGTCCGCCTGCACCATTCCCGTTCGCTCCGAAGTGGCCTTATGCGGCGGCCTTGAGGGCGGGGCGCTCGTCGATCGCCTTGCGGATGATCGCCTCGATCCGCGCCCGTTCCTCGCCGACGAGGGTGAGGCGCGGGGCGCGGACGTGCTCCGAGCCCAGGCCCGTCATCTGGTTTGCGAGCTTGATGTACTGCACGAGCTTGACGTGGGTGTCGAGGTGGAGGAGCGGCATGAACCAGCGATAGAGCGCCAGAGCCTCCTCGACCTTCTTCGCCTGCGCGAGCTTGCAGAGCTGGACCGATTCGTGCGGGAAGCAGTTCGCCATGCCCGAGACCCAGCCGACGGCGCCGAAGAGCATGTTCTCCAGCGCCAGGTCGTCGACGCCGCAGAAGAGGCGGTAGCGGTCGCCGAGGCGGTTGACCATGTCGGTCATGCGGCGGCTGTCGTGGCTCGATTCCTTGACCGCGACGATGTTCTTCTCGTCGGCGAGGCCGGCGAAGTCCTCGGGGCTGAGGTCGACCTTGTAGGAGACGCGGTTGTTGTAGATCATGATCGGCAGGTCGATGGCGCGCGCCAGCGTCCGGAAGTGCGTGATCGCCTCGCGCGAATCCTGCTCGTAGACCATGCAGGGCAGGGCCATCAGGCCCGCGGCGCCGGCTTGCTTCATCCGCTTCGCGCTCTCGATCGCGAGGTTGGTCGTGTACTCCGCGACGCCCGAAAGCACCGGCACACGGCCGTTCGCGGCCTCGACGGCGGCGGCGACGACCTTCGCCTTCTCATCGACGCTGAGCGAGCTGTTCTCGCCGAGCGTGCCGAGCATGACCATGCCTTCGCAGCCGGCCGCGATGCACTGGTCGACATGCCGGCCGGTCGCCTCGAGGTCGAGGTCGCCGTTCGGCTTCATCTCCGTCATCAGCGCCGGGATCACCCCTTGCCAGTCGCTCATCTCTACTCTCCTTTTCAAGCCGCTGCCGGTCCGTCCGGCTTCGGGCGATGTTTCGTTTCCTGTGCAGCCCCGCCCGGATCAGTCGCCGAGATAGGCCTGGACGATGGAGCTGTCCTGCCTGAGCGCGGCGGCGTCGTTCTGCATGCGGATGCTGCCGCTTTCGAGCACGTAGCCGTAGTGGGCGAGCTTGAGCGCCAGCCGGGCGTTCTGCTCGACGAGCAGGATGGTGGTGCCTTCCTCGGCGTTCAGCCGCTTGACGATCTTCATCGTCTCCAGCACGAGCTTCGGCGCCAGGCCCATCGACGGCTCGTCGAGGAGCAGGACCTTCGGCCCGTGCATCAGCGCCCGGCCGATCGCCAGCATCTGCTGCTCGCCGCCCGAAAGCAGCGAGCCGTCCTGGTGCTGTCGCTCCTTCAGGATCGGGAAAAGCCGGAAGGCGTCGGCGATCCGCCTGCGCTTCAGTTCCGCGTCGCGGACGGTGAAGCCGCCGAGTTCGAGGTTCTCGCGCACCGTCAGGCCGCGCAGGATGTGACGCCCCTCCGGCACGTGGACGAGGCCGAGCCTGGCGACCTCGTGGGCCTTCATGCCGGTGATGTCGGTGCCTTCGAGGGTGATCGCCCCGGCGCTGGCGCGAACCAGGCCGGAGATCGTCTTGAGGGTCGTCGTCTTGCCGGCGCCGTTGGCGCCGAGCAGCGCCACGATCTGGCCGCGGCGCACCTCCAGATCGACGCCGTTCAGCGCCCGGATGCGGCCGTAGCCGGCCTCCACGCCCGTCAGCCGGAGGACGACGTCGCCTTCGCTCTCAGAGCTCAAGATCGTCCTCCCCGCCTTCCTGCCCGAGATAGGCCTCGATCACCCTCGGGTTCGACTGGATCTCGCTCGCTGTGCCCTCGGCGATCATCACGCCATGGTCGAGCACGCTGATGCGCTCCGACACCTTCATGACGAGCCCGGTGTCGTGCTCGATCAGGAGCACGGAGATGCCCCGCTCGTCGCGGATCCGGCGGATCAGCGTGATCAGTTCCTGCTTCTCGCCGGCGTTGAGGCCGGCCGCCGGCTCGTCGAGGAGCAGGAGCTTCGGCTTCGTCGCCAGCGCCCGGGCGATCTCGACGCGGCGCTGGTGGCCGTAGGCAAGCGTCGTCGCCTCGCGGTCCCACTCGCCCGACCGGACGCCGACGAAGTTCAGGCACTCCTCGGAGAAGGCGGCGATCTCCTTCTCCTCGGCCCGCTGGCGCGGCGTCCTCAGGATCGCGCCGAGCGCGCCGGCGCGGCTGCGGCAGTGCATCCCCGACATGACGTTCTCGAGAACCGTCATCTCGGCGAAGAGGCGGAGGTTCTGGAAGGTGCGCGAGATGCCGCTGCCGGTCACGGCGTGCGGCTTCAGCTTGAGCATCTCGGCGCCGTCGAAGGCGATCGAGCCGGCCTGCGGCTTGTAGAAGCCGGTGATGCAGTTGAAGAGCGAGGTCTTGCCGGCGCCGTTCGGGCCGATGAGGCTGCAGACCGCGTTCTTGCGGACGGCGAAGCTCACATTGTCGAGGACGCGGTTCCCGGCGAAGGCGAGGCCGACGCCCTTGAGGTCGAGGAGCATGTCGGTCATCGCCCGGTGCTCCTTCCCGGCCAGATGCCGCTCGGGCGGAAGAGCATGATGAGCAGCAGGCCGACGGCGAAGACGAGGAGGCGCAGCGCCCCGAGGTCGCGCAGGAGCTCCGGCCCGAGGATGACGATGAAGGCGCCGAGGATGACGCCCGGGATCTTGCCCATGCCGCCGAGGATGACAGCCATCAGGATCAGCACCGACTGCGTGAAGGAGAAGCTCTCCGGCGAAATGGCGCCAAGATTGACGGCGAAGAAGGCGCCGCCGGTCGCGCCGAAGAGGGCGCCGATGATGTAGGCGGCGAGCTTGACGCGCACACGATTGATGCCCATCGCCTCGGCGACGTCCTCGTCGTGGCGCACATAGAGCCAGGCGCGGCCGAGACGGGAGTTCGCGAGGCGCAGCGAGACCAGGGTGGCGATGATCGCGAGCGCGCAGAAGACGTAGTAGAAGTCGATCGGCCGGTCGATGTGCCAGCCGAAGAGCCAGGGCTGCTCGATGCCGGAGATGCCGCTCGCCTTGCCGGTGATCGTCAGGTTGCGCGCCGAGAGGCGGACGATCTCGCCGAAGCCGAGGGTGACGATCGCGAGGTAGTCGGAACGGAGCCTGAGCGTCGGGCCGCCGATGATGACGCCGGCGATCGCCGCGAACACCCAGGCGAGCGGCAGCGCCAGCCAGAAGTTGACGCCGAAACGCTCGGTGAAGATGCCGACCGTATAGGCGCCGACGGCGAAGAAGGCGGCATAGCCGAGGTCGAGCAGGCCGGCATAGCCGACGACGACGTTGAGCCCGAGCGCGAGCACCACGTAGAGGAAGGCGTTGGTGAGGATGACGGTGGCGTAGCTGCCGAAGAGGTAGGGGGCCGCGATCATCAGCGCGAGGATGACGAGGAGCGCCAGCCAGCGCGTCGCGCGGTTCTCGAAAACCCCGGCGAGGGGGCCGAAGAGGCGCGCATATTCGACGGCCTTCTCGGTCATCACATGCGCTCCTGTTCCGACTTGCCGAGGATGCCCGTCGGCTTGAGGACGAGGACGAGGATGAGCACGGCGAAGGCGAAGACGTCCTTCCACTCGCTGCCGATGCCTGGAATCTGCGTGCCGTAGGCTTCGAGCAGGCCGAGGACGAGGCCGCCGAGCATGGCGCCGGTGATCGAGCCGATGCCGCCGATGACGGCCGCCGTGAAGGCCTTGAGGCCGATCAGGAAGCCCATGAAGTACCAGACCGAGCCATAATAGGCGCCGGCCATCGTGCCGGCGGCCGCGGCAAGCGCGGAGCCGACGAAGAAGGTCACGCCGATCACCGCCGAGACGTTGATGCCCATCAACTGGCACATGTCCTTGTCGACGGCGACGGCGCGCATCGCGCGTCCGTATTGCGTATGCGTAACGAAGAGCTCGAGCGCCACCATCAGCACGGCGGCGGCGACGACGAGCACCATCTGGTTGTAGGTGATGAAGAGGCTGCCGAGATTGATGCCGCCGAAGCCGAGGTCGGAGCGGAAGGCGGTGTACTGGCCGCCGGTCATCGCGAGCACGCTGTTCTGCAGCACGAGGGAGACGGCGAGCGCCGTGATGAGGATGGAAAGCCGCGGCGCGTTCAGCATCGGGTGGTAGGCGACGCGCTCGATGACGACGCCGAGGCAGCCGACGGCGATCATCGAGAAGAACATCGCGACGAAGATGCCGAACCAGTCGGAGCCGACGACGCTCGAGATCGCCGACAGGATGATGAAGCCGAGGAAGCCGCCGACCATATAGAGGTCGCCGTGGGCGAAGTTCAGGAGCTTGATGACGCCGAAGATCATCGTGTAGCCGAGCGCCACCAGCGCATAGAACGAGCCGAGCACCAGGCCGTTCACCAGCTGATGGGTGATGATGTCGTAGAGGCTCATCTCGGCTCCTTGGACAGCCTTGGCGGAAGCGACGCCCGGGAGGGCGCCGCTCGCTGTTCGCACGATGCGGGCTGTTACTCGGCCCGAGTCCAGGCGCCGCCCTTGCCCTCGAGAACGATGAAGTTCGAGCGGGCGAGGGTGTTCTTCTTCGTGAAGGAGATCGGGCCGGCGAGCCATTCCTTGCCGTCGGCGGAGGCGAGCGCCTTCTCGATCGCCTCCGGCTTGGTGGAGCCGGCCTTGTCGATCGCCCAGGCGAGGAGCTGCATGCCGTCATAGGTCAGCGGCGCGTAGGGGCCGGGCGCCGTGCCGTAGTCCTTCTGGTAGGTGTCGATGAACGACTTCGCCTTCGGCAGGAATTCCGCGATCGGGTTCGAGAAGGCGAAGACGCCCTCGGCGGCGCGGCCGGCGATGTCGAAGAGCTTGGCCGAGTTCGAGCCGTCGCCGACGGCGATGATGCCCTGGTAGCCGGACTGCCGGAGCTGGCGGATCAGCAGCCCGCCGTCGGCATAATAGGCCGTCCAGAAGACCGCATCGGGATTGGCGGCCTTGATCGCCGTGACGATCGCCGAATAGTCCTGCTCGCCCTTGTTGACGGTCTCGAAGGCGACGACCTTCTTGCCGGCCTTCTTCCAGTCGTCACGCGTCAGGTTGGCGAGGTCCTGCGAATAGGCGTCGCCCTCGTTGACGATCGCCAGCGTCTTGACGCCCTTGCCGGAGAGGAACTCGACGGCCTTGGTCGCCTGCTCGTCGCCGGTGGAGTTGATCATGAAGGCGTTGCCGGGGTTCGCCGGGATCAGCTTCGTCGAGTTCGCCGCGGTGATGACGAAGGGGACGTGCGCGTCGCCGTAGATTTTCAGCGTCGGAACCGTCGCGCCCGAGCAGTAGCCGCCGACCACGGCGACGACCTTCTGCGAGACGAGCTTCGAGGCGGCGTTGACCGACTGCTGCGGGTCGCAGGCCGTGTCGCCGACCGTCATCGTCAGCTTCTTGCCGAGGACGCCGCCCTTGGCGTTGATCTCCTTCTGGGCGATCGCCACCGCGTGGGCCATGTCCTGGCCATAGGTCGCCTCCGATCCGGTCGTCGGCACCTGGACGCCGATGTTGATCGTGTCGGCGGCCAGCGCGCCCGACGTCGACATGAGCGCGACGAGCGCTCCTGCGGCCACGGCCGTCTTGAACATGTGCATGATGCTCCTCCTTGGTTTGCGATAGTTTCTCGCGGGACCGGCCATCCCTCCCGGCGCCGGCCCCTTATGTCGTTGCGCGACCAGCTTAAAGCGGTGACGCGAGATATATCGACCTCTGTTCCCGACCCGCGCAACGACGTGTTGCCTCATTGATGCATCATAAATATATCAAGCGCAACATCTCGCCGCGCTAAATTCACCGCGGGGCCTGATCGGAGCCGCGGCGCTGGCGAGGCGGTGGATATATCGCTAATATCTCAGCGAGGGAACGAGGGCGCCAGTGGCCGGGGGACGCGCCGGCCGCGACCGGAAGCACTGGCGCGGCGTACATGAAGGCGGACGAATGAGCGAGACCAGCATGAAGACGGCGCCGCGCTCGCTGGTGCACGATGCCTATCTCGCGATCGAGTACCGGATCGTGACGCTCGACTTCGTGCCCGGCAGCATGCTGACCGAGAAGGCGATCATCGATGCGGTCGGCTTCGGCCGCACGCCGGTGCGCGAGGCGATCCAGCGGCTGACGCTCGAGGGGCTGACGGAGGTGCATCCGCGGCTCGGCGTGAAGATCGCCGAGATCCGGCCGGAGGACTATCCCCGCGCCATCGAGCCGCGCGTCACGCTCGAGCCGCTGCTTGCCCGTTCGGCGGCGCGATTCGCCGGGCCGCCGGACCGCGAGGCGATCACCGCCTGCAAGGAGGCGATGCTCGCCTGCGCGCGGGACAACGACGTGCTCGGCTACCTTCAGCAGGACAAGGCGCTCGACGAGGCGGCGAGCAAGGCGGCGGCCAATCCGTTCCTGCCGCGAATCCTCTCGCCGCTGCAGATCCACAGCCGCCGCTTCTGGTACCAGTATCATGGCACGGACGGCCTCGTTGAGGCGGCCGAAGGCCATGCCGCCGTCTGCGACGCCATCGTCAGCGGCGACAGCCAACGGGCCTTCGCGACGACGCAGGACCTGCTGAGCTACCTCTTCGCCCAATCCAAGGTCTATTCCGAGTAGCAACTCGGTCTCGCGGCGGTGCCGGAACAGGGCATGCCCGCGGTCCTTCGGTCGACCGGTTTGACTCGGGGCAATTATATTGATATCAACGTATCGGCCGACGGGATGTTTGAGGGCCGGCCGCACTTCGAGCCGCAAATCCGCCCCGCCGACCGGCGAGGATCGCCGCACGCGGCCGAGGGTGTGCCGCTTTTCTTTCACGGGAGGATGACGACCATGCCGAAGATGATTTTCGTGAATCTGCCGGTCGCCGACGTCGACCGTTCGATCGCGTTCTACGAAGCGATCGGCGCGAAGAAGGACGCGCACTTCTGCGAGCACAAGCGCTCGGCAATGATGGTGTTCTCCGAGACGATCTTCGTGATGCTGCTCAGCCACGAGCGCTTCCGCGACTTCACGCCGAAGCCGATCGCCGACGCGAGAAGCACGACGGAAGTCCTCCTCTGCCTGTCGGAGGCCGATCGCGCGGCGGTCGACACGACCACGGAGAAGGCGATCGCCGCCGGAGGGAAGGGCGACCCCTGTCCGCGCCAGGAACACGGCTTCATGTACGGCCGGAGCTTCGAGGATCCCGACGGGCACATCTTCGAGGTGATGTGGATGGACGTCGACGCCGCGCTCCGCGCCATGCGCGGCGAGCCTGCTGCGGCCGGCGCCTGAGCGAGACCGGGAGGACATGCCATGGCAAATCCGTTCATCTGGCACCAGCTCAACACGACCGATCCGGACGCGGCCGCCGGTTTCTACGGCGCGGTCGTCGGCTGGACCACCCGCGCCTATGACGAAGGCAGCGATTACCAGCTGCTCGTTGCCGGCGACCGCCCCGCCGCCGGCATGATGGCGCTGCCCGAGGCGACGGAGACCGCCGGGCCGCATTGGCTCGGCTATATCGCGGTCGCCGACGTCGACCGCGCGGTCGAGCAGGTCTGGCAGACCGGAGGCGCCGTCAAGGAGCCGCCGCGGGACATCCCGACGGTCGGCCGCGTCGCTGCCGTCTCCGATCCGCAAGGGGCGGTGTTCCGGCTGATAGCGCCGGAGCCGCGCGACGCGCCGCCGCCGGTTGCGCCCGGCACGCCGGGCCATGCCGTCTGGCACGATCTGCGGACCCGCGACTGGCCGGCAGCATTCTCCTTCTATTCCGAGCGCTTCGGCTGGGAGAAGGACCGCGCGATGGACATGGGGCCGATGGGCACCTACCAGATATTCTCCATCGACGGGGCGCAGTCGGGCGGCATGCTGAACCAGCCGTTCTCCGCGCCGCCAGCCTGGCTGCATTATTTCGCCGTCGCCGACATCGACGCCTCCAAGAACGCGATCGAGGCCGGCGGCGGCACCATCGCCCACGGCCCGTCCGAAGTCCCCGGCGGAAGCTTCATCATCCATGGCACCGATCCGCAGGGTGCGCCCTTCGCGATCGTCGGCCCGCGCCGCGCCTGACGGATTTTGCGTAACGGCGGAGACCGGCTCTCCGCCCACGACAGCCATTCGAAAAAGATCGAGGAGCAGAGAATGACCATACCCGTGACCATCACCCCGTGCCTGTGGTTCGACGGCAACGCCGAGGAAGCCGCCCGATTTTATGCCGCGAACCTGCCGAACTCGCGCGTCGGGGCCGTCGTGCGCTCGCCCGCCGAGACGCCGAGCGGCGAGCAGGGCAGCGTCCTGGTCGTCGAGTTCACCGTGGCGGGGCAGGACTTCGTCGGCCTCAACGGCGGGCCGCACTTCAAGTTCAACGAGGCCGTGTCCTTCCAGATCTACTGCAACGACCAGGCCGAGGTCGACCGGTTCACGCAGGCGCTTTCGGCCGTGCCTGAGGCCGAGCAGTGCGGCTGGGTGAAGGACAAGTTCGGGCTTTCCTGGCAGATCGTGCCGCGGCGCATGATGGAGCTCCTGCAGGACGCCGATCCGGCGCGCGCGAAGCGGGCGATGAAGGCGATGATGACGATGAAGCGGATCGACATCGCAGCCATCGAGGCGGCCGCCGACGGGCGGTAGGTCACGCTCCCGAAACTTCCGCGCCGCCGGACCTTCGCGGCTTCCGCGGCGCGGCCGGTGGCGTCCGGCGCGCAAAGGCGTATATAGCGGGAAAAGCTCTTCGCCCGCCCGCCGAACCCGACCGGACCATGAACCGCTATCCGAAGCACAGGCTTGCCGTCGCGCCGATGATGGACTGGACCGACGTCCATTGCCGCGCGCTGCATCGCCTGCTGACCCGCCATACGCTGCTCTACACGGAGATGGTCGTAGCCGAGGCGGCGATCCGCGGCGACCGGCAGCGGCTGCTGGCCTACGCGCCCGACCAGCATCCGATCGCGCTGCAGCTCGGCGGCTCCGAGCCCGCGCGGCTCGCCGAGGCGGCGCGGATCGGCGCCGATTTCGGCTATGACGAGGTCAACCTCAATGTCGGCTGCCCGTCCGACCGCGTCCAGTCCGGCACTTTCGGCGCTTGCCTGATGCGCGAGCCGGGGCTCGTCGCCGACTGCGTCGCGGCCATGAAGCGCGCGGTCGCAATACCCGTCACGGTCAAGTGCCGCCTTGGGGTCGACGAGCAGGACCCGGAGACCGCGCTTTCGGAGCTTGCGGACAAGGTTTTCGCCGCCGGCGCCGACGCGCTCTGGGTGCATGCGCGCAAGGCGTGGCTGCAGGGGCTCTCGCCGAAGGAGAACCGCGAGCTGCCGCCGCTCGACTATGATCGCGTGCACCGGCTGAAGGCCGACTGGCCGGACCGTTTCATCGGCATCAACGGCGGTATCCGGACTCTCGACGCGGCGGAGGCCGAACTCCGGGTCGTCGATGGCGTCATGCTCGGCCGCGCCGCCTATCACAACGCCGCGATCCTCGCCGACGTCGACCGCCGGATCTACGGCGACGGGGCGCGTGGGGCCATCGACTGGGGCGATGTCCGCGACCGGATGATGGAGCATGCCGCCCGGCACATCGGATCGGGCGGCCGGCTCGTGCACGTGACGCGCCACATGGTCGGCCTCTTCCAGGGCATTGCCGGCGCGCGGCGCTACCGGCAGGTGCTCTCCAGCGCCGGCGCGCGGGCAAATGCTGGACCGGAGGTCATCGCCGAGGCCTTCGCGGCGCTCGACTTCGATAGCGACGCGGCGGCGGCCGCCTGAGCCGGGCGGGACCGTCGGCGGCTTTCGCTTGCCGGACGGCCGACCACGCTTTAGCGTCCGCTTGATCAATCGTGCATGGAGACGGCACCGGTGAACGGATTTTCCCGCGCAGGCATCGTTGGAATGGGCCTCTTCGCCGCGCTGCTTTTTTCCGGCTGCAATGTCGAGGGCGGCGGCGGGCCCGTCTACGGCCAGCCGGGCTATGACGGCGGACTGCCGGCCTACGGACCGCCGCCGACGCCCGGCGCCTGTCCGCGGCTCTACGACCCCGTCTGCGGCGCCCGCGGCGGCGAGCGGCGTTCCTTCCCCAACGCCTGCGAGGCCGGCGCAGGCGGCTACACCATCCTCCACGGCGGCCAGTGCGGCGCCTCCGACAATGGCGATTACGGAGGCGGCGGTTACGGGGGCGGCGGCTACGGGAGCGGCGACTACGGCGGAGACGGCTATGGTCACGGTGGCTATGGCGATCGTGGCGACTATGGCGGCTCCGGCGGTGGCTACGGCGAAAGACGTTACGGCGGCTATGGTGGAGGCGGCGCCAACGGCGGCCGTTTCGACAGGTCCAATCCTGGCACACCCGGCGGGGCCGGGGACGGTGGCGTTTCGCGCGGCGGCGCTTTGCCGGCGCCGGGGACGAACGGTTCGTCCGGAGCGGCCTGCCCGATGATCTACAAGCCGGTCTGCGGCTCGCGCGGCAACGACCGGCGGACCTTCCCGAATGCCTGCCAGGCGGGCGATGCCGGCTACAGCGTGCTCTACGAGAGCGAATGCCGCGGCTCGGGCGGGGCGGCGGCATCGGGCGCCAAGCCCGCCGCGCCGGCGACCGGCGGCGAGAGCCAGCCTTCCGACAAGCCTCAGGCGGGCCAGCCGAAACCCGCTCCCTCCGGCCAGACGCAATCCGGCGCGGGCGCCAAACCCGGCACGCCGAAGAACGCGCTCGAGGCGCAGAAACCGGCCGGCGGGCAGAGCTGCAGCCGCGCCTTCGTGCCGGTCTGCGGCGAGAAGGGCGGCGCGAAGAAGACCTTCCTCAACGCCTGCCTGGCGCAATCGGAAGGCTACACCGTCGCAAGCAACGGCCGCTGCAAATAGAGCGACCGACGGCCATCAAAACGAAAAATGCCATGGCGGGGACGCCATGGCATCGTGATTGTCGACGGGAAGCGGTCGCCCGCCCCCCGAAAAGGCCTCAGGCGGCCTGGATGTTGACGGCCTTCGGGCCCTTGCCCATGCGGTCCGGCTCGGTGTCGAAGGACACCTTCTGGCCTTCCGTCAGGGTCGAAATGCCGGCGGCCTGCAGCGCGGAGATGTGGACGAACACGTCCTTGGCGCCGCCATCCGGCGTGATGAAGCCGAAGCCCTTGTCGTTGTTGAAGAACTTAACAGTACCGGTAGCCATTGGGAAAATCCTTATCCCGGGGGTCGTTGCAGCGCCCGCACACCATGTGCGGGTTGGCGAGCCGCGCGTCGAGGCGGCGGCGGTTCGTCGGATCGTTACGTCGGCGGGGAAAGAACTTTCCTAAAAAAGAAGCGGTCCAGTCTCCGGGTCGTCAGTGCCCGAACACGGTAGCATATCGCAGGAAACTGCGGCCGAAGCAAGGCTGCCTCGACGGCGTTTGTTACGACGAGCGGAGGGACCACATCTTCGTGAGGCTCGACTGGCCGGCGACGTGGTGGAGGAGCGCGAGCAGCGCGTGGCCGATCAGATAGGCCCAGACGAGGTTCGCGAAGAGGTGGTGGATCGTCATGTCGAAGCGCAGGACGGGATTGCGCGGGATGCTCGCGAGGTGGGCCACGAACCAGACCGTACCGGTGACGGCCATGGCGCTCATCAGCAGCAGCCCTAGGCCGTGGACGGCGGAGGCAAGCGGCGAGTCGTCCTCGTAGCGCGGCGGGCGCAGGCGGAGGAGGTCGGCGAACTGGCGACCGAGATCGCGGAAGACGTCGGCGATTCGGCGCACCGAGAACCACGGGAAGAGCAGCGCGGGCGGCGTGTCGCGGCGGCGCGCGGCGAGCACCAGCCAGAAGCAGAAGGCGCAGAAGAGCGCCGTCAGGCCGGAGATCTCGTGGATGGTGAAGGCGAGATTCTGCGGCCGGCCCGGATGCGGCCCCTCCATGAACTGGCTCGTCGCCAGCTGGGCGATGACGGCGAGCGCCAGGCCGATGTGGCAGAGCCGTGTCGGCAGGCCGTAGCGGTCGGCAAGAGGCGGCCTGGCGAAGGATCGTTCGACTTCGGCATGCATTGGGGGCTTCCTTTCAAGGGGCGATCGCGCTCCGCCGGCGCCTCCTCCCGGAGCGGCGCCACAGTGCCAGCCGATTCCGCGCTGCACCATATACAAATTCGTAAGGCAGGCTTTCCCTGCGCCGTCACGCTGGCGTGAACGGCCGGAACCAGCCTCATCCCCGCCCGTTCCCAGAACACGGCACGTCCGCCCTTTAATCCCTTCATCTCCCGATCCCGCACCCGCAACGACAGGAGCCTCCCATGCCCATGATCGAAACGCGCGACGGCACGAAACTCTACGCCAAGGACTGGGGCGAGGGGCGCCCGGTGATCCTGCTGCACGGCTGGCCGCTTTCGGCCGATTCCTGGGACGACCAGGCGATGGCGATCGCCGCCGCCGGCATGCGGGCGATCGCCTACGACCGGCGCGGCTTCGGCCGCTCCGAGCAGCCCTGGAACGGCTACGACTACGACCGGCTCGCTGACGATCTGGCCGACGTCATCGCCGCGACGGGCGCGCAGGATGCGGCGATCATCGGCTTCTCGATGGGCGGCGGCGAGGTCGCCCGCTACATGTCGCGCCATTCCGGCCGAAACGTCCGTCAGGCGGGGCTCATCTCCTCCGTCGTGCCGTACATGGCGAAGACCGGCGACAACCCGGACGGCGTGCCGCAGGAGATCTTCGCCGAGATGACGGCCGGCATGAAGGCCGATCGCGCCCACTTCTTCGCCTCCTTCTTCAAGGACTTCTACGGCAACGGCCTGCTTTCCGGCGGCGCCAGCGAGGAGGTGCTCGAATGGTCGCGCAAGCTGGCGATGGAGGCCTCGCTGAAGGCGACGCTCGCCTGCGCCCAGGCCTTCGCGACGACCGACTTCCGGCCTGACCTGCCGGCGATCACGGTGCCGACGCTGATCATCCACGGCACGAGCGACAAGACCGTGCCGATCGACACCGCCGGCCGCGCCGCGGCAAAGGGCATCGCCGATGCCCGCTTCCTCGAATATGACGGCGCGCCGCACGGCCTCTTCGCGACCCACAAGGACCGGCTCACGCGCGACCTGCTGGCCTTCCTCAAGGAATGAGCCGGCGGCCGGCGGGGGGGCATCCGGCGGCATCCGGCAGGAACGCCGGGTCTTCACCGCTGAGGAAGCTCCCCTAAAGCCTGCCGGACGGGCTCATGAGGAGGCAGCCGAGGACGCTGTCCCTCTCGATGACGGCCATGCAGAGGCGATGGCGGCGGCAGGAGGGCAGGCGGCAGCGGCGGGTGTCGACGCGGGCTCTCCGGCGCCGCTCCTCCTCCGCCGCGCGCTCGAAGGCGGTATCCGCCCAGGCGTCGATCTCGCGGATCTCCGCCTTCAGTCTCTTGAGCGCGTCCATCGGGACCCTCCGTCGGAACGGGTGAAGCAGCCGCCTGCATTCTCTCGCGCGCCGGGCGGCAGAGGCATGAGGGGATCGGGAACGGGGCGCGGGGGCCGTGCCTGCCGAACTTATACAATGTGTGGCGCGGTCCTCGCGCCCCGTCGGCGTTCGCGGGTTCCATCCTTGAAGGCGTTCGGTCGCGGTCTCTCTGCGGCGGCCGCCGGTCGTCCTTTCGGACGAGGGCTGAACCACCTTGCACGGACTTCAAAGCCGAGCCGGCCCGTAGTGACCGGGGGAGCCGCTGTCGAAGCCTCTCCGGCCGGCGGCCACGTTAACCACCGGCGGAAGCGCCGTCCCCTGCCTGTAACCTGACGTCTCGCGATCACATCCCGTTGGGGCAGTGGAAGGGGGAGTTTGGCATGGGGGGCGGGGGCGGGGAAAAAGAGAGGGTGAGTAGTGAGTAGTGGGTAGTGAGTAGTGAGTAGTGGGTAGCGGGTAGTGAGTGGTCGGTCGTCGGTCGTGGGTGGTGAGTGGCGGGTGGTGTCGGTCATCCGCCATTTCCGCCGTCATGCCTGTGCCTGTCATTCCTGTGCTTGTCACAGGCATCGA
>JBQCEN010000279.1:0-5998 GCA_051960215.1 Pararhizobium sp. | reverse complement strand
TGGGAGGAGCCACGACGAACAACTCTTTCTGCGGAAATTCATTCCGCACCATCGCCATCGCAGGCTTCAGATCGCTATCGCGGGAGACAATGTAGGCTCTGTCGTACGTGTCCTTGTAGGCCTCGTTGAGGAGGCAAAGAGCGAGGTTGACATCGGTCTCTTTCTCTTCGTGGCCGATGGATGTCTTGCGGCAATGCTGGCAATACCGGTCCTTCTTCTTGAAATGACCCATCACAACCGTGACATCGCGCTGCTCCAGCGCAACGACGTATTGCCGATGTCGCGCATGTGGGCCCGGCAGCCAGCTTGCGTAGGCAGAGAAATAGTAGATCGCGGTAACAGCCTCTGAACGCATCGTCTGGCGTTTCATGAGCGCGCGAAGATCGACCCACTTCAGATGGGGTTCATCCAAGCGCCTGAGCGCATGGTAGAAATTGAAGCCGTCGATGAAGAAGGAAGAGCGGATCATCGTTTATGTGACTCGGTCCGCTACAAAAAATAAACCCCACGAACCGGAGTTCGTGGGGGCCGCTGGGCGAACCATGCGGGATTACACTCTGACAGATAGGCGATTTGCACAGTCTGTGCAACGCGAGTCGCAGCGAATGATTTCCTTTTGACGGAGAGTCAAGGGCGGCTGCCCCTCAAACCTCCATCCCGAGATGCTTGGCGACGGTAAAGACGTCCTTGTCGCCGCGGCCCGAGAGATTCATCAGGATGATCTCGTCCTTGCCCATTTTCGGCGCCCGCTTGATGACCTCGGCGAGCGCGTGGCTCGGCTCCAGCGCCGGGATGATGCCCTCGACGCGCGTCAGCAGCTGGAAGGCTTCGAGCGCCTCGGTGTCCATGATCGGCACGTATTCGGCGCGGCCGATGTCCTTGAGCCACGAATGCTCCGGCCCGATGCCGGGATAGTCGAGGCCGGCCGAGATCGAGTGGCCTTCCTTGATCTGCCCGTCGGCGTCCTGCAGCAGGTAGGTGCGGTTGCCGTGGAGCACGCCTGGCGACCCGGCGGTGATCGAGGCGCAGTGCTCGTCGCCGGAAAGCCCGCGGCCGCCGGCCTCGACGCCGATGATCTTGACCGCCGGATCGTCGAGTAAGGGATGGAAGATGCCGATGGCGTTGGAGCCGCCGCCGACGGCGGCGACCACCATGTCCGGCAGCCGGCCTTCGGCCGCCAGCATCTGTTCCTTCGCCTCGCGGCCGATCACCGACTGCAGGTCGCGCACCATCTCCGGATAAGGGTGCGGCCCCGCGGCGGTGCCGATCAGGTAGTAGGTGTCCTCGACGTTCGTCACCCAGTCGCGCAGCGCCTCGTTCATCGCGTCCTTGAGGGTGCCGTGGCCGGCCGTCACCGACTTCACCTCGGCGCCGAGAAGCCGCATGCGGAAGACGTTCGGCGCCTGTCGCTCGACGTCGGTCGCGCCCATGTAGACGACGCAGGGCAGGCCGAAGCGGGCGGCGACGGTCGCCGAGGCGACGCCGTGCTGGCCGGCCCCGGTCTCGGCGATGATCCGCGTCTTGCCCATGCGCTTGGCGAGCAGGATCTGGCCGATGCAGTTGTTGATCTTGTGCGAGCCGGTGTGGTTCAGCTCCTCGCGCTTGAAATAGATCCTGGCGCCGCCGAGCTCGGCCGTCAGCCGCTCGGCGAAATAGAGCGGGCGCGGCCGGCCGATGTAGTGCGCGCCGAGATGGTCGAGCTCGGCCTGATAGGCCGGGTCCGCCTTCGCCGTATTCCAAGCCTGCTGCAGGTCGAGGATCAGCGGCATCAGCGTTTCGGCGACGAAGCGGCCGCCGAAGATGCCGAAGCGGCCTTCCTCGTCCGGGCCGGAGCGGAAGGAATTCGGCTGGGCTGGCTGGTTCACGTCTCGGCTCCCTGATCCTCACCGGCTCTCGACGGCCGTGCCTGGCGCGCGGCTTCGAAGAAGGCGGCGATCATCGCCACGTCCTTGACGCCCGGCGCGCTCTCGACGCCCGAGGAAACATCGACGCCGCGTGCGCCGGTGATGGCGAGGGCGTCCGCGATGTTCTCTTTCGTCAGGCCTCCGGAAAGCATGTAATCGACGGTGCCGTCAAGCGCGCCAAGCAGGCTCCAGTCGAACGAGAGCCCGTTGCCACCGGGAAGCGCAGCGTCCTTCGGCGGCTTGGCGTCGAAGAGCAGCCGGTCGGCGACGCCGCGATAGGCGGAAATCGCATCGAGGTCCCGCGCCTCGCGGATCGGGAAAGCCTTGACGACCGGCAGGCGGTAGCGCGCCTTGACCGCCTGGACCCGTTCCGGCGTCTCATGCCCGTGAAGCTGCAGCATGTCGGGGGCGAGCGTGCCGGTGATCGCGTCGAGTTCGCCGTCGTCGGCATCCACGGTGACCGCGACGATCTTCGCCCGTCCCCGCGCCGGCTCGGCGAGGATTCGGGCCGCAGCCGCCGTGATGTTGCGCGGGCTCTTTGCGAAGAAGATGAAGCCGATATGCGTCGCGCCGCCCGAAAGCGCCGCCGCGACGGCCTCCGGTGTCGTCAGGCCGCAGATCTTGATGTCCGGCATCCTCGTCATCGCCGCCACGTCGCACGAATCCGCCCGCACGTCGAGACGATCGTGAAGACCCCGGGCTCGCGAGCCGCCGTCAGGAGAAGTCGACCGCCTGCAGCCGGTTGCCGTTCTGCTTCAGCCAGGCCTTCGCCTCGGCCATCGCCGGGCAGAGCCGCGCGCAGAGCGCCCAGAAGTGCGGTCCGTGGTTCATCTCGACGAGGTGGGCGACTTCGTGCGCGGCGAGATAGTCGATCACCGGCGGCGGCGCCATGGCGAGCCGCCAGGAGAAGGCGAGGTTGCCGTCCGACGAGCAGGACCCCCAGCGGCTGCGGGTGTCCTTGAGGCGGATCGAGGCGGCCCGTCGGCCGATCGTCGCCGTGTGGCGGGCGACCGCCGCCTCGAGATCGCGGCGCGCCTCGCGCCTCAGGTAGTCTGCAATGCGCCGGCCGAGATGCTCCGGGGCGCCGCCGACTTCGAGCGCCGCTTCCCCGTCCCGCTCGAGCGTGCGCGTAAGGCTGCGAAGCCGGCCGCTCGCCACGATGCGGTGGTCGACCCCTCGGATCGCGATCACGCCGCCGTTGCGGAGCCCGCCTTCGTCCGGGTAGCGCGCGAGCCGCGTCATCAGCCAGCCCTGCTGGCGCAGCATGAAGGCGTCGATCTCGCGCGCCGGCAGGCCGCGCGGCACCGTCAGCTTCAGGCTCCGGCCGCCGGGCTCGATCCGCAGCGTGATGCGGCGGGCGCGCGGATGCTCCTTGATCTCGAGCGGCAGCGTGCGTCCCGACACCGCGACGCAACGGTCTTTGTGGTGGCGCGTGGGTTCGAGCGGCGCGCGCCGGGAGGATCGAGGGACCGAAGTGAACATGACCGGAACATTATCCGATTCGCAGGGACTGGCGAGCCGGCGTGGCCGACGAAAAAGGCGGCGCCCGATCGGGCACCGCCTTTTGATGAAGGACTTTCGCCGGCGGCGTTCTACTGGCCGTCGATCTCCGTCACCGGACCGCTCCCGGCCGGGCGGCCGGCCTTGCGGTCGCGCATGAAACGGTCGAACTCTTCCTGGTCCTTGGCGCAGCGCAGTTCGCGCAGGTAGCTGTCGAACTCGTCGCGCATCTCGTCGAGCTTGCGGCGCTCTTCCTCGAGCCGCGTCACCTCGGCCTCGCGCCAGTCGTCGAAGGCGACGTTGCCGGTGCGCGGCGTTGCGGCGCGTCCGCGGCGCCAGCCGCCTGTCGCCCTGCGGCAGCCGGCGAAGACGTCGTCGGTCGCACGGTTGACGTCGCGCTTGAAGCCCTCCAGTCGATCGCCCCAGATGATGTAGGCGAGCATGGCGAGGCCAAGCGGCCAGAAAAGCATGAAACCGAGCACCATCAGCGCGATGGTCGCCGGCGTCCATGCGGGCCGGATCAAAGCTGTCGTGGTCATCAGTCGTAAACCTTCAGGTCACACCGGTCGCACGATTGCATCCCGGTCAACCCGATTTGGGTGGGAAAAAGCGGCGATTCAAGAAAATGCCCGTCCAAATCGGACAAGAGCTTGAACCTGCGACGGAATATCGGACGGCAGGGTTCAGACGGCCGTCCCGACCGCCGCGTCCGGCTTGGCGTCGCCCGGCCGCCGGCCATGGCTGTGGATGAAGTCGAGGATGCGCGGCGCGATCTCGGTGCGGAAGCGCGACCCGTTGAAGACGCCGTAGTGGCCGACCGCCGGCTGCATGTAGTGCCGGCGCATCCCGGCCGGGATGTTCGGGCAGAGATCGTGCGCCGCCTTGGTCTGGCCGACGCCCGAGATGTCGTCGTTCTCGCCCTCGACCGTCAGCAGCGCGACGTTGCGGACGGCCTTGGTATTCACCGGCCGGCCGCGGTGGCGCATCTCTCCCTTCGGCAGGGCGTGCCGGATGAAGACGGTCTCGACGGTCTGCAGGTAGAACTCCGCCGTCAGGTCCATGACGGCCAGATATTCGTCGTAGAACTCGCGGTGCTTCTCGGCGGGCTCGCCGTCGTTCTTGACGAGATGGACGAAGAAGTCCTTCTGCGCGATCATGTGCCGGTCGAGGTTCATCGACATGAAGCCCGAAAGCTGCAGGAAGCCCGGAGAGACCTCCCGCATGAAGCCCTGGTGCGGCCAGGGCACCGGCATGATGACGTTGTCGCGGAACCACTCGATCGGGTGGTGCTGCGCGAGCTGGTTGACGGCGGTCGGGTTGATCCGCGTGTCGATCGGCCCGCCCATCAGCGTCATCGACAGCGGCGCGAAGCGATCGCCGTCCTCCTCCATGCGCGCGACGGCCGCAAGCACCGGCACCGAAGGCTGGCAGACCGCCATGATGTGGACGTCGGGCCCCAGCGCGTGCAGCATCGCGATCAGGTAGTCGATGAAGTCGTCGAGGTCGAAGCGCCCGTCCGAGACGGGCACGGTGCGCGCATCGATCCAGTCGGTGATGTAGATGTCGGCCTTCGGCAGCAGCGTCTCGACCGTGCCGCGGAGAAGCGTGGCGTAATGCCCGGACATCGGCGCGACGATCAGGATCTTCGGATCGGCCGGATGGTTCTTCGGCAACGCGCGCTCGAAATGGATGAGGTTGCAGAACGGCTTCTTCCAGACGATCCGCTCGCTGACGGCGACCGGGCCGCTGGCGAGCTCGATCGTCGAAAGGCCGAATTCGGGCTTGCCGTAGCGGCGCGTCGAGCGCTCGAAGACTTCGGCCCCTGCGGCGACCGCCCGGCCGACGGCGGTGTGGGACAAGGGGTTGAGCGGATTGCGATAGGCGAGCTTCACGGCGTCGGCCGCCGCGCGCCAAGGCATCAGCCCAGCGTGGTTCAACTCGTACCATTGGTAGAACATCGTTCAGCCCCTTTCGCGCCGACGCTGGCCGTATGGCGACCTCGCGACGCTTCCTGCCCCTCGTCCGGTTCTCGTTCGTTGCCTCTTCGCCGGACGCTAAATCAACGCATGGTACCATGCTTTTGTTGCACGGCAACATCGGCGGCTGGCGGCCATTGGAGGAAGGGCGGCGCGGTGTGGCGGAGATTCCACAAGCAGTTAACGCCGTTGGCTCTTGAAAAATTATACCCGCGTGGCTCAAGCCGTGCTGCGTTGCAGAACGGAGATGAAGAAGCCGTCGGTGCCGGTGCGCGCGGGGCTGAGCAGCAGGCTGTTGCCGTCCGCCGAGTGCGGTGCCGGCTTGTCCGGCCCATGGATTTCCGCCCAGAGCGGCGGAAGCGAGACCGGCGCGAAGGCTGGGTTTTCGATGAGGAAGGCGTCGACCTGGCCGGTGTTCTCTTCCGGCAGTACGGAACAGGTGACGTAGACGAGCGTGCCGCCGGGCCGGACGTAGCGGGCAGCATCGGCAAGCACCTCCCGTTGCTGCGCGAGCCGCTCGCCGAGACTGCGCTCCGTCAGCCGCCACTTCGTCTCCGGTCGCCGGCGCCACGTGCCGCTTCCGGTGCATGGAGCATCGACGAGGACGCGGTCGCAGCG
>JBQCEN010000278.1:0-3092 GCA_051960215.1 Pararhizobium sp. | reverse complement strand
GGCCGCGCTGCTTCATGTCCCACCAGGCGTCGTGATCGTAGACGACGGGCGTGAAGGCGTAGTTGTATTCAGGCGGCGGCGACGAGGTCGACCATTCGAGCGTGCGCGCATCCCACGGATCGCCGGTGACGTCGCGAAGCTTCTCGCGGTTCATCACGCTGACGAAGAGCTGGATGAAGAAGCAGCCGATGCCGCAGGCGATCAGCAGGGCGCCGACGGCCGCAGCTACGAACCAGATCTGCAGCGACGGATCGTCGAAATGGTTGAGCCGCCGGGTGATCCCCATCAGGCCGAGCACGTAGAGCGGCGCGAAGGCGACCCAGAATCCGACCAGCCAGAACCAGAACGAGCACTTGCCCCAGAACGGATCGAGCCTGAAGCCGAAGGCTTTCGGGAACCAAAAATTGATGCCCGCAAAGAGGCCGAAGAGCACGCCGCCGATGATCACATTGTGGAAGTGCGCGATCAGGAAGAGCGAGTTGTGAAGGACGAAGTCCGCCGGCGGGACGGCGAGCATCACGCCCGTCATGCCGCCGATGACGAAGGTCAGCATGAAGCCGACGGTCCACATCATCGGCACCTCGAAACGGATGCGCCCACGATACATCGTGAAGAGCCAGTTGAAGATCTTCGCGCCTGTCGGGATCGAGATGATCATCGTCGTGATGCCGAAGAACGAGTTGACGCTCGCCCCCGAGCCCATCGTGAAGAAGTGGTGCAGCCAGACGAGATAGGAAAGGATCGTGATGACGACCGTCGCATAGACCATCGAGGCGTAACCGAAGAGGCGCTTGCCGCAGAAGGTCGCGACGACCTCGGAATAGATGCCGAAGGCCGGCAGGACGAGGATGTAGACCTCCGGATGGCCCCAAATCCAGATGAGGTTCACATACATCATCATATTGCCGCCGAGCGCATTCGTGAAGAAATGCGTGCCGGCATAGCGGTCGAGCGAGAGCAGCGCGAGCACCGCCGTCAGCACCGGGAATGCCGCGACGATCAGGACGTTCGTGCAGAGCGCCGTCCAGGTGAAGACCGGCATCTTCATCATGGTCATGCCGGGCGCGCGCAGCTTGATGATCGTCGCCACCAGGTTGACGCCCGACAGAAGCGTGCCGAGACCGGCGATCTGCAAGGCCCATATATAGTAGTCGACGCCGACGCCCGGACTGTAGGCGAGCTCCGACAGCGGCGGATAGGCGAGCCAGCCGGTCTTCGCGAACTCGCCGATGAAGAGCGACGCCATGATGAGCACGGCACCGGCCGCCGTCATCCAGAAGCTGAAATTGTTGAGGAAGGGGAAGGCGACGTCGCGCGCGCCGATCTGCAGCGGCACGACGAAGTTCATGATCCCGACGATGAGCGGCATTGCCGCGAAGAAGATCATGATCACGCCATGGGCGGTGAATATCTGGTCGTAGTGTTCCGGCGGCAGGTAGCCCTGATGGGCGCCGAAAGCGATCGCCTGCTGGGCGCGCATCATGATGGCGTCGGAGAAGCCGCGCACCAGCATGACCAGGCCGAGGATGATGTACATCACGCCGATCTTCTTGTGGTCGACGCTGGCGATCCACTCGTTCCAGAGATAGCCCCACTTTCCGAAATAGGTGATGGCCGCGACGATCGCGATGCCGGCGACGATGACGATGTAGAAGATCGGGACGACGATCGCTTCCGGGAGGAAGTCCGCCCATGTGAGCCGCCCGAAGATGAATGACCAGAGGTCTGTATTCGAGAACATTGCCTTACTCTGTGCTTGCCTGGCGCCGCGTGCGGCGCGGCTGCCGAATTGATTCTCGGGTCCGGGCGATCAGGGCTGCATCGCCCCGTGCTCCTTGCCGTTGAAGTGCTCCATCGGCATCGGCATCTTCATGTTCATTCCCTTGTCGGCGCTCGACACGTTCCGGCAGGAATTGGTGGTCCCGACGCACATGTTGACGATGCCCTGGTAGAGGTTCGGCGCGATGCCGGAATAATAGCTGACCGGGACGTCCCTGCTCGGCTTGGCGAGCTTCTCGTAGGTCGCCGTGTCGAGCTTCTTGCCGCTCGCCTTCACCTTGGCGACCCAGGCGTCGAAATCGGCATCCGAAAGCCCGTGGAACTTGAAGCGCATCTCGGAGAAACCGGCGCCGCTGTAGTTCGCCGAGAACCCGTCATAGACGCCGGGCTTGTTGATCGCCGCATGCAGCGGCGTCTCCATGCCGGGCATGGCGTAGATCTGCCCCGCAAGTGCCGGGATGAAGAAGGAGTTCATCACGTCCGATGCCGTGATCTTGAAGCTGATCGGCCGGTCGACCGGCGCGGCGAGTTCGTTGATGGTCGCGATGCCCTGCTCGGGATAGATGAACAGCCATTTCCAGTCGAGCGCGACGACCTCGACGGAAAGCGGCTTGACGTTGTCCGGAAGCGCCTTCGACGAGGAGACGCGGGCGAGCGGCCGGTACGGGTCGAGCGTGTGGGTGGTGACCCAGGTGATCGCGCCGAGGGCGATGATGATGGCGAGCGGCGCCGACCAGATGACGACTTCGAGCCGCGTCGAATGATGCCATTCCGGATCGTAGACGGCGTCAAGGTTCGACTGCCGGTACTTGTAGGCAAAGAAGGCTATCAGGCACATCACCGGGATGATGATGAGGAACATCAGGAGGGCGGAGATCACGATCAGGTTGCGCTGCTGCAGCGCAATATCCCCGGCCGGATTCATCACCACCATGTTGCACCCGCTCAACAGGAGGGCGAGCGGCGCCAGCCCGAGGGCCTTGCGTAAGATCGATGACATGCACCAGTACTCTGCTTCGGATACGACGGCAGCGTCTAACCTACGGGCGGGAAAGGCAGCAATGGGCGTTTTGTCCCAGGACCTATGCGCTGGAAGCATACGGTCCGGCATTTTCGCGTCTGCTGCGTCGTTATCTCGCATTGCAAAATTTTCCGGTCTTCGGCGGACGCTCCGGTTGTGGCGGGACCGGCCCGGGGTGTTTTACCACCCGGGGTGTAGGCGCAAACGGGGGGTGGTTGGGGGGGAAGGTGTTGGTGGGGCCGGGGGGGGGGGGGGGGTGTTGGCCGCGCGGGGTGGTGAGCATGGGGCGGGT
>JBQCEN010000277.1:0-6072 GCA_051960215.1 Pararhizobium sp. | reverse complement strand
CTGGGTGCAGGTCGCCCGCGTGCTCTTCACCGAAACCCGCTCGCTCGCCGAGCGCGAGTTCATCGATGCCTAACGCGCGCTTGGCGCGGGGGCGCTGCGCATCCTCTGGCGGCCTATCCTGCCGCATCTGACGCCGACGATCATCGTCTACGGCACGCTCGGCATCTCGACGACGGTGCTTCTCGAGGCGACGCTCAGCTACCTCGGCGTCGGCGTGCAGCCGCCCACCCCCTCCTGGGGCAACATCATCTTCGAGAACCAGACCTACTTCCAGGCCGCTCCCTGGCTGGTCTTCTTCCCGGGGGCGGCGATCCTGCTCCTCGCGCTCGCCTTCAATCTCGTCGGCGACGCGCTGCGCGACATCCTCGACCCGACGCAGCGGGGGATCCTGACATGACCGTCTATCTTGCCAAGCGCCTCGTCCAGTCGGTGCTGATCCTCTTCGGCGTCTCGATCATCACCTTCGGGCTGCTCTACGTGCTGCCGGCTGATCCCGTCCGCCAGATCGCCGGCCGCAGCGCGACGCCGGAAGTGGTCGCCAACATCCGCCGCGAGCTCGGCCTCGACCAGCCCTTCATCGTCCAGTACGGGCGCTACCTCGTCCACCTGCTGCACGGCGATCTCGGCCGCTCCTATCTGCAGCGCACCGAGGTCGGTACGCTCATCTGGTCGCGCCTGCCGGCGACCCTGCTGCTGATGGTCGGCGCGATCTTCTGCGAATTGGCGATGGGCCTGACGATGGGCCTCGTCGCAGCGCTCCGGCGCGGCACGAACACCGACCAGGGCCTGATGGTCGTCTCCTTCGTCGGCGTCTCGGCGCCGCAGTTCGTCGTCGGCCTGCTCCTTCTCTACGTCTTCGCCGTGCGCCTCGGCTGGTTCCCGATCGGCGGCTACGGCACCTTCGCGCACCTGGTGCTGCCGTCGGTGACGCTCGGCATCCTCGGCGCCGGCTGGTACTCGCGCATGATGCGCTCCGCGATGATCGACGTGCTCCGGCAGGACTTCATCCGCACCGCCCGTGCCAAGGGGCTGAAGCGCCGGACGATCGTCTTCCGCCATGCTTTGCCAAACGCCATCCTGCCGGTGATCGCCATGATCGGCATCGACATCGGACTCTTCATGAGCGGCATCGTCGTCGTCGAGAGCGTCTATGGCTGGCCCGGCATCGGACAGCTCGCCTGGCAGGCGATCCAGCGGGTCGACATCCCGATCATCATGGGCGTCACGCTGGTCTCGGCGGTGGCGATCGTACTCGGCAACCTGGTGGCCGACATGGTCGCGCCCTTCATCGACCCGCGCATCAAGCTCAGGTGAAAGACTTCGGCATTACGGTTCAACACGGAGAGGCAAGATGAAAAGACTACTGAAAGCAGGGGTTGCCGCAATCGCGCTCGGCCTGGCCTTCGCGGCCCAGCCGGCAGCGGCCCAGGATGCGAAGCCGCACGACGGCGGCTCGATCATCGTCACCTTCAACAACGACGTCGCCACCCTCGACCCGGCGATCGGCTACGACTGGCAGAACTGGTCGATGATCAAGAGCCTGTTCGACGGCCTGATGGGCTACAAGCCCGGCACGACCGAGCTCACGCCGGACCTCGCCGAGAGCTACAAGATCTCCGACGACGGCAAGACCTACACCTTCAAGCTGCGCCAGGGCGTCAAGTTCCACAACGGCCGCACCGTGACGGCCGACGACGTCAAGTATTCGCTCGACCGCACCGTCGACCCGAAGACCAAGAGCCCCGGCGCGAGCTTCTACTCCAACATCGTCGGCTATGATGCCGCGACCAGCGGCAAGGCCGACAACCTTTCGGGCGTCAAGGTCATCGATCCCTCCACGGTCGAGATCGACCTCAGCCAGCCGGACGCTGCGTTCCTGCACAAGATGGCGCTCAACTTCTCCTTCGTCGTCCCGAAGGAAGCCGTGGAGAAGTACGGCGCCGACTTCGGCAAGCATCCCGTCGGCACCGGCGCCTTCAAGATGGCCGAATGGACGCTCGGCCAGCGTCTCGTCTTCGAGAAGAACCCGGACTACTGGCAGAAGGGCGTGCCGCACCTCGACAAGATCACTTTCGAGTTCGGCCAGGAGCCGATCGTCGCCCTCCTCCGGCTGCAGCACGGCGAGATCGACATCGCCGGCGACGGCATTCCGCCGGCGAAGTTCCTCGAGGTGACGAAGGACCCGTCGATGAACAAGAACATCGTCGTCGGCAGCCAGCTCCAGACCTCCTACATCACCCTCAACACGACCATGAAGCCCTTCGACAACGTCAAAGTGCGCAAGGCCGTGAACATGGCGATCAACAAGCGCCGTGTGATCCAGATCATCAACGGCCGCGCCGAGCCCGCCAAGGAGGTCCTGCCGCCGCTGATGCCGGGCTACGACAAGAGCTACGAGGGCTACCAGTTCGATCCGGCAGCGGCCAAGAAGCTGCTCGCCGACGCCGGCTATCCGAACGGCTTCGAGACCCAGCTCTACGTCTACAACACCGATCCCAACCCGCGCATCGCACAGGCGATCCAGCGCGACCTGCAGGAGATCGGCATCAAGGCCGACATCAAGTCGCTGGCGCAGGCGAACGTCATCGCCGCCGGCGGCTCCAAGGACGGCGCGCCGATGATCTGGTCGGGCGGCATGGCCTGGATCGACGACTATCCGGACCCGTCGGACTTCTACTGGCCGATCCTGAGCTGCACCGGCGCCGAGGAAGGCGGCTGGAACTGGGCGAAGTACTGCAACAAGACGCTCGACGCTGAGGCGAGCAAGGCCGACGCCATCGCCGATCCGTCGCGCCAGGACGAGCGCAACAAGATGTGGAGCGGCATTTTCGACAAGGTCATGGCCGACGCGCCCTGGGTGCCGGTCTTCCACGAGAAGCGCTACACCATCAAGTCCGACCGCATGGCCGGCCCGGACGCGCTCTACGTCGACCCGATCGACATCCCGGTGAACTACGACAACGTCTGGGTCAAAGATGTGCAGTAAGTGCGACTACACGATCCACAGCCGGCACCACCATTTCGGCTGGGACAACACCTTCGAGCCCGCCGCGCGCGTCGCGCCCGGCTCGACGGTCGAGTTCGAGTGCATCGATTCCTCCGGCGGCCAGCTGTCCGCGACGAGCACCGTCGCGGACATGGCGACGCTCTCCTTCGAGAAGATCAATCCGGTGACCGGGCCGATCTTCGTCGAAGGGGCCGAGCCCGGCGACGCGCTGAAGATCACCATCGAGGAGTTCAAACCGTCCGGCTTCGGCTGGACGGCGAACATCCCCGGCTTCGGCCTGCTCGCCGACCAGTTCAAGGAGCCGGCGCTCAACATCTGGACCTATGACAAGACGTCGCTTGAGCCGGCGCTCTTCGGCAGGAACGCCCGCGTGCCGCTCAAGCCCTTCGCGGGCACGATCGGCAACGCGCCGGCGGAGAAGGGCCACCATTCGGTGGTCCCGCCGCGGCGCATGGGCGGCAATCTCGACATCCGCGACCTTTCCGCCGGCACGGTGCTCTACCTGCCGGTGGAGGTCGAGGGCGCCCTCTTCTCCGTCGGCGACACGCACGCGGCGCAGGGCGACGGCGAGGTCTGCGGCACGGCGATCGAGAGCCCGATGAACACCGTGCTCACCTTCGAGCTCGTCAAGCAGGCGAAGCTGAAGATGCCGCGCTTCACCACGCCGGGGCCGGTCACCCGCCACCTCGACGCGAAGGGCTATGAGGTGACGACCGGTGTCGGCAGCGACCTGATGGAAGGCGCGCGCGCCGCCGTCTCGCAGATGATCGACCAGATTTCGGCAGCGCACGGCATCGCTCCGGTCGACGCCTATATGCTCTGCTCGGTCTGCGGCGACTTGAGGATCAGCGAGATCGTCGACCAGCCGAACTGGGTGGTGTCGTTCTACTTCCCCCGCTGCGTCTTCGAATGAGCGAAGCCGTCGAAAGAGGCGTCGCCGCGGCGGCTGAAGAGACGGGAGACATCGTCCTTGCCGTCGACGACCTGACCGTCGTCGTCGGCGGCGAGGCCGGCCCGCGGCCGGTCGTCTCCAACCTCTCCTTCACGCTGCGGCGGGGCGAGACGCTGGCGCTCGCCGGCGAATCCGGCTCCGGCAAGTCCATGACGTCGCTAGCGATCATGGGCCTCCTGCCGAAGCCGGCGGCGAAGATCGGCGGCGGCTCGATCCGGCTCGGGAGCACCGAGCTTGCGGGCCTCGGCGAGGGCCGCATGCGCCGCATCCGCGGCAACCGGATCGCGATGATCTTCCAGGAGCCGATGACCTCGCTCAACCCGGTGCTGACGATCGGCCGGCAGCTGACCGAGGCGATCGAGGCGCATGAGCCCCTGCCGCGCGGCGAGGCGCGCCGGCGGGCCGTGGAGGCGCTGAAGGCGGTGCGCATTCCGGAAGCCGAAAGCCGGCTCGACCAGTATCCGCACGAGCTTTCCGGCGGCATGCGCCAGCGCGTCATGATCGCCATGGCGCTGGCGCTGAAGCCGGACGTGCTGATCGCCGACGAGCCGACGACCGCGCTCGACGTGACCGTCCAGGCCCAGATCCTGCAGCTCCTCAAGGATCTCCAGCGCGACCTTGGAACGGCGATCATCCTGATTACCCACGACATGGGCGTCGTCGCGGAGACGGCGAACCGCGTCATCATCCTGCGCGAAGGCCGGATGGTCGAGGAGAACGCGATCCGCGCACTCTTCCGAAGCCCCGAACACCCTTATACGCGCGAGCTGCTCGCGGCCGTGCCGCGCATCGGCGGCGTCGACAAGACCGGCGCACCCGAGGCTTCCCCCGACGTCGAGAGCCCCCTTCTTTCCGCGGAGAAGCTGGTCGTGCGGTTCGACATCCACGGCGGGCTCTTCGGCCGCGTCGACCGCCGCGTGCACGCCGTCGAGGGCATCTCCTTCGACATCGGCCGGCGCGAGACCTTCTCGCTCGTCGGCGAATCCGGCTGCGGCAAGTCGACGACCGCCAAGGCGATCGCCGGCCTCGTGCCCTATGCGGGCCGCCTGACGCTCGACGGCCAGCCCATGAACGGCCTCGACCGCAAGCGCCGGCAGTTGCTCCGGCGCGACGTCCAGATGGTCTTCCAGGACCCCTACGCCTCGCTCGACCCCCGCATGACGGTCGGTGATCTCGTGCGCGAGCCGCTCGACATCCACGGCATCGACGCCCCGTCGGAGCGACGCGATCGGGGTGCCGCCCTCTTCCGCCGCGTCGGCCTCTCGCCGGACCAGATGACGCGCTACCCGCACGAGTTTTCCGGCGGCCAGCGCCAGCGCATCTGCATCGCCCGCGCGCTGGCGCTGAGGCCGAAGCTGATCGTCGCCGACGAGAGCGTCTCCGCCCTCGACGTCTCCGTCCAGGCGCGCGTCCTCGACCTGCTCAAGGAACTGCAGGAGGAGTTCGGCATCTCCTATCTCTTCATCTCGCACGACATGGCGGTCGTGGAGAACATCTCCGACCGCATGGCGGTCATGTATCTCGGCCAGATCGTCGAGATGGGAACCTGCGCCCAGATCTTCTCCAATCCGCAGCACCCTTATACGCAGCGCCTGATCGAGGCGGTGCCGGTGCCCGATCCGGAATACAGGCGGGTCGCGGTGCCGCGCGCCACGGGCGAGATCCCGAGCCCGATCCGCAAGGTGGGCGACGAGCCGGCGCGCCTGCCACTGGTCGATATCGGCTCCGGCCACCTCGTCGCCGAGCATGCCTGATCCGCGGCCGCCACGGAGGTGGACGGCGCGATCGTAAGCACGCTTTTCAGTTGAATGCCGGGCGCCGAAGGCGCACGGTGCCGATCTCGACCTCACTTCGAAACGGATGACGATGGACCGGCGCGTGCAAGATGGAGCGGCGGAAGCCCGCCTCGATGGCCCCCGCTCATGGATGCGCCTGGCCGCCTCCATCGCCTTCTCGACGCTCGGCGGCGCCGGCATGTGGACGGTCGTCGTCGTCCTGCCGGCGATCCAGGCAGAGTTCGGCCTCGATCGCGGCGAGGCTTCCCTGCCCTACACCTGCACGATGATCGGATTCGCGATCGGCAATGTCGGCATGGGCCGGCTGATCGACCGCT
>JBQCEN010000276.1:0-11912 GCA_051960215.1 Pararhizobium sp. | reverse complement strand
GTTGAGGCCGCCGATGAGCGACCAGAAGCCGCCTTCGAGGCCGAGCTTGTCGGCGATCAGGCCGAGCGCCTCCAGCCCGCCGACGAACAGCGCGACGACGACCGATGCGGCGGTGATCGTCATGTTGTACCAGAGCTTGCGCAGCGGCTTGACGAAGGCCCAGCCATAGGCGCCCGTCATCATCATGCTGTCGGTCGCGTCCATCAGCGACATGCCGGCGGTGAAGAGCGCCGGACAGACCAGAACCGACCAGAACGACAGGCCTTCGGCCGCCTGCGATGCCGAAATGCCGAGCACCCCGATTTCGGTTGCGGTATCGAAGCCGAGGCCGAAGAGGAATCCGATCGGATAGAGGTGCCAGGAGCGCCTCACGACGCCGAAGATCGGCCGGAAGATGCGCGCGATCAGGCCACGGCCGGCGAGCAGGGCGTCGAGGTCCTCCTCGACGAGTTCGCCGCCGGCCCGCACCCGGCGGAACGCGGTCCAGATGCCGCGCAGGATGAAGAGATTGGCGATGCCGATGGCGATCAGGAAGGTCGCCGAGACGGAGACGCCGATCATACCGCCGATCTCGTGCAGCGGCTCCAGCCTGTCCTTCATCATCGACGCGGCAAGCGCGACGGCGATCGAGGCGAGGACCACGATCGTCGAATGGCCGAGCGAGAAGAAGAAGCCGGACGACAGCGGCAGCTTGCGGTCCGTCATCAGCTTGCGCACGACGTTGTCGATCGCCGCGATGTGATCCGCATCGAAAGCGTGGCGCAGGCCGAACATATAGGCGAGCACCGCCGTGCCCATAAGCGTAGGATTGCCGGCGAACGCCTTCCAGGCAGAGACCCAAGCCGCAATGTTGTCGGCAGCGAGGAGGCCGTAGAGCACCGCCACCTTGACGCCGAACTTCTCCGGCCGATCGTTGAACGGGTTTGCCAGCACGGGTCGACGCGTCCTTCTGTCACTTCTTCGGATGGGCATGCGTGTGCGGGCGAACGCCGCCTTCCGCGTGGCCGTGCCGTTCGTCCTTGATCGCCACAGGCACCATGGTGATCGCACCGTGGCGCACGCCCCGTTCGCTGATGACGGCACTTGCCGTGGCCCGCACCGCGGCGACGTCGCCCTTGAGCACGGCGATCTCGAGGCAATTGTCGTGGTCGAGGTGGACGTGAAGCGTCGCGACCTCGAGGTCGTGGCGCTGGTGGTGGGTCTCGGTCAGGCGGCGCGGCAGGTCGCGGGCATGATGGTCGTAGACGTAGGACAGGGTCGCGACGCACTGGCCCGTCGCCTCGTCCTCGCCATGCGCACGGTCGAGCCCGACGCGGGCGAGGTCGCGGATCGCCTCCGAGCGGTTGGCGTAGCCGTGGCGCGCGACGAAGGCGGAGAGCTCGGCGGCGAATTCGTCCGACACGCTGATCGTGATCCGCTCCATCCCCCATCCCCTCCCGTATGATCTTCAGGCCGTAACTTCATACATGGCGGGGCCGAACGTGCAAGCCTGCAAGCGTCGCTTGCTGCCTCAGATGCGCCGGAGCGGGATCGACCAGGCGAGCGCGATCGCACAGACGGAAAAGCCGGCGATCGTGAAGAAGGAGAAGCGGAAGGCGGTGCGGATATCCTCCTGCAGCCGGACGACCTCTGCGGCATCGAGCTTCGCCAGCGGATCGGACGACGCCTGGATGAGCGCGGCGAAGATCGAGACGGCGTGCGGATCGATGACGACGAGCACGGCGAAGAGCACCGCGCCGACGGTCGCCGTGCCGAGGGCGGCGCCGAGCGAGCGGGAGAACTGCACCGAGGCCGCGGCCGTGCCCAGCATGCTGCGGCCCGCCGCCGTCTGGACCGTCACCTGCACGACGCCCATCACCGTGCCGACGAAGAGGCACATGAAGGCCATGAAGAAGGAAAGCTCGGTGCGCCCCATGCGGTCGGAGAAGAGCGCCAGGATCGTCAGGCAGGCGAAGACGACGACGAGGCCGCAGGACGGGAAGATCGCGGTGCGCCCCGTGCGGCTGACGATCTGGCCGGTCGTCATCGAGCCGGCGCCGACGGCCGCCATCATCGGCAGCAGGAAGACGCCGATCTCGGCGGCGGAGGCACCGCGCGTCACCCTCAGATAGATCGGCAGGTAGGTCACGAGCGAGACGAGCATGGCGCCGTGGCAGGCGGCAAGCAGGTCGCTCCGCCAGATCGACGGATTGCGGAAGACCGGGAGGGGGAAAAGCGGATCCGGCGCGCGCTTCTCCCGCCAGACGAGGACGACGGCGGCGAGCACGGTCACGGAGGCCAGCGCCAGCACCTCGGGAATGAGCGTGGCGTCGATCTTCTGCGCCTGCTCGAGCATGACGAGGAAGGACGCGACGAAGGCCGCGAAGAGCGCAAGCCCGCCGACGTCGAAGCGGCTGGCAGGCGCTTCGCCGGGGCGGTTCTTGATGCGCAGCGTCATCGCCACCGCGACGAGCCCGACTGGCAGGTTGACGAGGAAGATCGACGGCCAGCCGAAATATTCGGTCAGGAAGCCGCCGGCGACCGGGCCGAAGGTGCTCGACGTCACGGCGACGGCCGAAAGATAGCCCTGGAAGCGGGCGCGGGCCCGGGGCGGCACCGCCTCGCCGATCAGCGCCTGCGACAGCGTCATCAGCCCGCCGCCGCCCGCTCCCTGCAGCACGCGGGCGCCGATCAGCATGGTGAGGCTCGTGGAAACGGCGCAGAGGACGGAGGCGATCATGAAGATCGCGAGCGCCACGAACATCAGCCGGCGCCGGCCGAGCGCGTCGCCGAGCCGTCCGTAGACGGGGGCGGCGACCGTCGCGGCGACGAGATAGGAGATCACCACCCACGACACGCGCTCGACCTGGCCGAATTCGGCGGCGATCGCCGGCAGCGCCGTCGCGACGATCGTCTGGTCGACCACCGCCAGGAACATCGGCAGCATGATCGACGGGAAGAGCGTCAGGAACTCCTTCCGGCCGGCTGTGATCTCGTCGGCGTCGAGGCGCGTCTCCTGATGAACGACGTGTGGCAAGGGCTGAAACGAAGGGGCTCGAAATAGAAGAAGCGATTGTTTACATCGGCAAGCTCATCGGCTCAAAATCGCCGAGGGTCAACCGCCGAGGGGAAAAGTGATGAAGACGGTTCTGGTTCCGGTCGAGGCGCACGACCGGACGGATGGCATCCTGGATACGGCCGTCGCCTTCGTCCGGAACTTCGCAAGCTGCCTGACCGGCTTTCCGCTCGCGCCCGCGACCACGCCCTTCCTCGCCGCCGACGTCATCGGCGCCTCGGTGATCTACGAGCCGCTCGCCGAATATAACGAGGAGTCGGTCGCCAAGGCGCGCGCGCTCTTCGAAGCCGCGATGCGCCGCCACGAGATCAAGCGCAGCACCTCGGGCGAGGAGCCGAGCTGGTCCTGGCGCAACGACGTGCCGCCCGGCGACCATGTCGTCGGCAACCTCGGCCGCGTCTACGACGTCACCGTCGTCGGCCGCCCCGAGGCGCGCCTCTCGGGACCGCGCGGCGCGACGCTCGATGCCGCCCTCTTCGACAGCGGCCGGCCGATCCTGATAGCGCCGCCGGTGCCGACGGAAACGGTCGGCCGGCGCGTGCTGATCGCCTGGAACCGTTCGACCGAGACGGCGCGGACCGTCGCCTTCGCGATGCCCGTCCTGAGACAGGCCGAGGAGATCGTCGTGCTTTCCGTCGAAGGCTCGCAGGTCGCCGGGCCGACCGGCGAGGAACTCGTCGCCTACCTGCGCCTCAACGGGCTCTCGGCGCGGGCGCTTTCGACCGCGCAGGCGAAGGGCGGCCCGGGCCCGACGATCCTCGCCGAGGCCCGCGAGCTCGGCTCCGACCTCGTCGTCAAGGGCGCCTTCACGCAAAGCCGCATCCGCCAGATCATCTTCGGCGGCGCCACGCAGCACATCATCACCGAGACCGAGCTGCCGGTCTTCATGGCGCATTGAGCGGGCGACGACACGCACCGCTTGCGACGCAATTCCGGCGCTTTCCCGAATCAGCGTAGCTTCTTCGCGTGCCGCATGACAGAAATCGAGCCCGCCCGTTATGGGACTCACGGCACTGCTCGATACGCCCTGACGTCATCCTTGGGCTTGTCCCAAGGATCTAACTTCCATCAAGAAATCCGCTTTGCAGATGGTCGGGACAAGCCCGACCATGACGGGAGAATTAACCTCTCGCCTTTGTAGGCAGCTTGGGCAGCCTGGAAACTGGCGAGCACTTTTGGCCTATCGTCGGTTTTCAGAATTTCGAGGCCCGGTTCCCGCCCGCCTCAATAATCCCGCTCGTAGAACAGCCCGATGTTCGAATCGCCCTTGGTGCCGGCTGCGGCCTTGGCCTTGAGGTTCTTCGTGATGTCGAGATTGAGGTCGACCTGGCTGTTGCCGGAGGCGCCCGCCTCGACGCCGAGATAGACGTTGTCCCGGATATAGCGGCCGGCCCTGACCTGCGCCTGGCCGTTGGCGTCGGTGCCGACGTCGAGGTCGTCGAGGCCGGTCGCCTGCCGCAGCTTGCCGACGATCGAGGTGTTCTGTCCGCCGGCAAGCTCGGCGACCGCGGCGGCGAGCTCGGCCACCTGAAAGCCGGAGAGGTCGCTGACGCTGCGCCCGAAGATCAGCTGCGCCAGCACCTCGTCCTGCGGCAGCGCCGGCTGCGAGGAGAAGTTGATCTGCGGATCGGAGGCGCGGCCCGTCACGGTGATGGTGATTGTCGTATTGCCGGTGTCGGAATGGGCCGAGAGGTTCAGCGTCGGGTCGAGGCTGCCGGTCAGCGTGATCGTCCCGGTGTCGAAGTCGATGCGCTTGCCGAGGATCTCCAGCCGGCCGCGGATGAGGTCGAAGCCGCCGACGGGATGCACGTCGGTGATCGGCCCGCGCACCCGCAGCCGCCCGCCCATCTCGGCGTCGAGGCCGCGTCCGCGCACGAAGATCCGCCGCGGCGCGTCGATCGTCAGGTCGAGCTGCACGACGCTCGGCCGCGCCGTCGGCACCGGCTTTCCGCCGGCCTTGATGCGGGCGCGGTTCAGCGTCGCCTCGACGTCGGGCGGCGTGTGGATGTGGACCACGTCGGTCAGCGCCACGCCGCTGCCGAGCCGGTCCGGGATGCCGATTTCGGCGCGCTCCAGCGTGATGCGGCCGCCGATCACCGGGTCGCGCAGCGCATGGCCGGTCACCGTCAGCCGGCCGGAGGCGGTGGCGGCGATGAACTCGCCGTTTGAGTAGCGCGCCTGGTTCAGCGTGATCGTCATGTCCACCGGGAAATCCGCTGCCGCGTCGAGCGACAGCGAGCCGCCGATCGCGATCGTCCCGCCCGAGGCGAGCGGCGCGTTGAAGCGGTTGAAGGTCACCCGGTTGTCGCGGATGCTCGCAAGGATGCTGATGCCGTTGAAGCGGACGTTCGAGCTCGGATCGACGACGTTGGCGTTGCTCGTCGACAGCATTCCGCTGATGACCGGATGGCCGATCGTGCCGGTCGCATTCAGGCTGAACTGGACCGTGCCGTCGATGCGCGTGCCGCGCTCGGCGAGCGCCCGGTTGGCAAGCCCGAGCGGCGCATTGCCTTCGACGCGGACCGAGAGCCCGGCGCCCTTGAGCGGCACCGTGCCGCTCGCCGAGACCGAAAGGCCCTGGCCGTTCGTGACCTTCGCCGACTTGAGCGAGACGGTGCTCCCCGCATAGGAGCCGGCGACGTCGAGCGAAAGCGGCGACACGCCGAACTTCGCAAGCGGGGCGGCAGAGACGGCGCTGCCGTTCGCGGTGAAGGTCGCCGTCGGCGCCTTGAGCGTTCCGCCGATTTTCGCCTTCGCACTCAGCGTGCCCTTCGGCGCCTGGCCCTTCGCCATGCGGTCGAGAGTTGCAAGCGGGAAGCGGTCCAGCGTGACGGTGAGGTCGATGTTGCCGCTGCTGCCGGCCGGGACCGAGCCGACCGCTGCGACGTTGATGCCGCCCGCCGCCGTCAGCTTCGCATCGATGTCGATGCGTTCGTTGACCGTCCGACCCTTCGCCGTTAGGTCGATCGGCGGCAGGCCGGCCGCCTTCAGCGGCTTCGCCGTCGCGCCCTTCGCGGAAAGGTCGAAGGCGACTTGCGGCTTGCTGCGCGCGCCCGATACGTCCGCCGTGCCGCTGATGGTGCCGCCGGCGGCCAGATCCGGCTTGATCGTGTTGGCGATCGAGAGCGGCAGCTTGTCGATCGCAAGCTTCAGGTCGAGCGTGTCGCCGACCGAGCCGCTCGCCTGGACATGGCCGCCGCCGATGTCGAGCGTCAGCGGCTTCGCGATACGGACCGTCTGGCCTTCGACGGCGATCGCCGCCGGTTCGACCAGATGCGCCGTCGTCGCGCCCTGCTTGAGGTCGAGGCGGTCGAGGCCGATGTCGAAGCCCTTGCCGGTGTCGGCGAGGCTGCCGGCGGTCGAAAGCGTGGTGCCGTTCTTCAGCGCCGCGCTGGCGTCGAAGGCCGTGCGCGGGCCGGTCCGCTTGGCGTTCGCCTGCAGGATGCGGATGGCGATGCCGCCGGCGGTGATGTCCGAGCCTTCAAGCGTGCCGTCGACCTTCGGCACGCCGAAGAGGTCGGCGATCGAGGCCTTGATGGCGGCCTTGCCGATCGTCGCGCCTTTGACGGAGATGCCGGAGAGCGTCCCGTCGATCGTGGCGCTCTGCATGCCGTTCTCACGGGAGAGGTCGATCGTCGCCTCCGCCGATCCCTTGGCGTCGAGCGCCGCGAGCGCGGCGGCCGTCGAGATGTCCGGCGCGTCGAGCTTCAGCGCGCCCTCGATCAGCCCAGCGGCGTTGCGGTCGAGCGTCCCGGTCAGTGTCGTGCCGCCGGCCTGGAAGGAGAGGCCGGTGAGCTTCTTCTCCTCCGGCGTCGCAAGGACGGCGGAGACGAGCGAGACGCGCTCGCCGGAGAGGAAGGCGGAGGCCCTGATCCGTCCGCTGACGCCGGTGCCATAGGGGTGGCCGGCCGTCGCGTCGATCCCGAGCAGGTTGCCGTCGAAAAAAATCGCCGCATCGGCGAGCTTGCGGGTGCCGAGGGTGCCGGATGGGACCGCCGCGTTCAGGGCGAGCGCCATGGATTGGCTGTTGCCGCGCACCGTCGCCTTCGCCGTCACGCGGCCGGAGGCGCGGTCGGTGACGAGGCCGAGGTCGGCAAGCGCGAGATCCAGGTCGAAATCCGCCTTGTCCGTCGAATAGACGCCGTTCGCCTTGATATCGACCTGCTGGTTCCGGATCTCGAAGCCGCTTGCCTCGAAGCCGGTCGTCGTGCGCGCGAGCCGTCCCGCGAGCGCCACGTCGCTCGCGAGAAGGCGGTCGAGCGCGGCATTCCCGGTCTCGAGATTTCGGCCGCTGCCGTCGAAGGTGAGGTCGAAGGCGCCCGAGGTCGGCTGCACCGTACCCTTCGCCTTCAGGTCGAGGGCGCCGGCGAGCGGTCGATTGGCGAGCGCGGCGAAGGGCGCGAGGCTCGCCGCCTTCACGTCGATCGTGCCGTTGAAGACGAGCTTTGCGATCGTGCCGGCGAGATCGAGCGACAGCCCGTTCGCCTTGATCGCCGCGGTCGTAAGATCGACAGGCGCGCCGCTCTTCCAGCCGCCGCGGATCGCGAGGTCGATCCGGTCGCCGAGCGCCTTGCGCACGTCCGGGTTCTTCGTCGAGATGCCCGAGACGCCGCCCGAGACGTCGAAGGTCACGTGCCGCGCGTCCGGGTTCTCCAACCCCGTGGCAAGGCCGCCGAGCGTCAGCTTGACCGCCTTCGCGTCGAGCGTCGCCGTGTCGAGGCGGTCGACCGTGAAGGCGCCGTTCCAGCGGTCGGAGCCCGTATTGCCGAAGTCGACGGTGAAGGCGGCGGAACCGACCTTCGTCGTGCCGCCCGGCACCGGCAGGGTCACGGGCGCTCCGTTCGCGTCCGCGATCTTCGCGTCGAGCGTCAGGCTCTTCAGGAACTTGTCGGCCGTCGTCTCGGCCTTCGCCTCGAGTGCCAGCGCACCGCCCTTCAGCGACAGGCGGTCGACCCGGAAGCCGCCGCCGTTCTTGACGAGGGCGTTGACGGTGAGCTGCGTGTTCGACCCGAAGAAGTCGCGGAAGACGGGGGCGACGAGGCGCGCGATCGGCCCGTGGAGGTCGGCATCCACCATCAGCCCGGCGCTGCCGCGCTTCAGCGTCGTGCGGCCGGTCAGCGCCCGCTCGCCGTCCGTATCGAGTGCGAGATCGAGGGTCAGGTCGTCGACCGGGCCGCTGCCCTTGAGCGACAGCGCGACGGCGGGGCGGCCCTGGATGTTGAGCAGGTTGGCGAGGATGCCGTTCTTCGGCTCGTCGACCTGCAGGTTCAGGTCGAGCACCTTCGTGCTGTCGGCGTAGCTCGCGGCGAGCGAAAGCGTGCCGCCCGGGCCGTCCAGCCGCTTGATGGCGAGCTTCGTGTCGAGCACGCCGTCGGCGAGCTTCAGCCCGCCGGTGAGAGAGACCTTCGAGGCAAGGCCGAAGACCGTCGGGCCGAAGTCGACCTCCGGCACGTCGAGCTGCTTCAGCGTGACCGAGACGGGGAGCTTCGGCAGGGAAAAGCCGCTCGATTCCGGCGCCGGCGCGCCCTCCTTCGGCAGCGGCTTGCGCAGCACCTCGATCCGGTCGGCGCCGAGGCTGTCGATCTCCAGGCGGCCGAAGAGCAGTGACGTCCGCGTCCAGACGATGCGGGCGTTGACGATCCTGAGCCATACGCCGGCGTGGTCGGCCACCGTGATCTCGTCGATGCTCGCATTCGAGGAGAGCGCGCCCTTGATGCCGTTGAGGCTGATGCGGCGGTTCTCGGAGGAGAGCTTGCTCTCGACGAAGCGCGTCAGCGCCGACTTGTCGGCATCGTCGTTCGCCTGCGCATGCGCCGCCACCGCGGAGAACGGCGCGAGGAGCAGGGCGACGAGGAGAAGGACGATGCGGATCAAAATGCCTGTCCTATGCCGACATAGATGGAGAAGCTCGGGTCGCCGGGCTCCGGATTGAGCGGCACCGCCGCGTCGAGGCGGATCGGGCCGAGGCCCGTATAGTAGCGCAGGCCGGCGCCGGCGCCGACCTTGAGCGGTTCGGCGAAGTCTATGAAGGAGCTTTCGCCCACCGTGCCCGCGTCGGCGAAGGCGACGACGCCGATTGTGTTGGTGATCTTCACGCGGGCTTCCGCCGAGGTCTCGAAGAGCGAGCGCCCGCCGGTGACGATGTCGCCGTGCCGCACGCCGATGCCCTGATAGGCGTAGCCGCGCACCGAGCCGCCGCCGCCGGCGAAGAACAGCTTGTCCGGCGGCGTCTCCCCGATCGACGAGCCGACGAGGGAGCCGACCTTGACGCGGCCGGCGAGCACCAGCCGGTTCTGAACGCCGATGCCGTAGTAGCCGCGCGCTTCAGCCGTGGCGCGCAGCGCCGGATTGCCGAACTCGAACTCGTAGAAGGGCTCGGCGGTGCCTTCGAGGAAGACGCCCTGCGTCGCGTCGGTCTTCGTGTCGCGCGTATCGTAGTCGAGCGTCGCCGGGAAGCCGAAGGTGAGGAAGTCGCGGGTGCCGAGGTCGTCCTCGAAGCGGCCCCACTTCAGGTCGGTGAAGATGCTGCCGGAAAGCTCGGGCGTGAACTCGTGCGCCAGCCCGACCCGCCCGTCGACGGAGTTCTCGGTATAGTGCTCCAGCACCTGGCGCTGGCCGAGGACCGCGGCGATCAGGTCCGTATCGGGATCGAAGGTGCCGGGCTGCGTATAGGTGGCGCCGAGCGAATAGTCGAAGGCGGTCGGGTCGGCTGAGTCGCCGAGGCCGCCGACCTTGCCGTCGAAGCGCAGGCTTTCGGCGTGGCCGAAGAGGTTGCGGTGCAGCCAGAAGGCGCTGAGCCCCGCGCCGTCGATCGTGGAATAGGTGGCGCCGACGCCGAAGCGGTGCAGCTTGCGCTCGCGCACATGCACCGTGATCGGCATCTGGCCGTCCGGCCCCAGCGTCTCGGCCTGCTCGATGTTCAGCGCCTGGAAGACGTCGAGCTTGGTCAGCCGGTCGTTGGCGCGCTTGATGTCGTCCGGGTCGTACTCTTCGCCAGGCTTCAGGTCCGTCTGTCGGGCGACGAAGGCCGGGTCCATGCGCCGCGCGCCCTTGACGGCGACGACGCCGTAATAGGCGACCGAGCCCGGATCGACCGTGATCGTGACGTTGACGGTGTTCGTCGCGTGGTCGGCGACGACCTTGCGGTCGGTCACCTTGGCCTTCGCGTGGCCCTGCTGCGCCCAGGCCGCCGTCGCAAGCTTCTCGGTCTGCAGGACGACGCCGGCCTTGGCCGGCTCCCCGGGCCTGAAGCCGATGTCCTCCGGCAGCGGCACGCGGTCGCGATAGGTCGTGGGCGGCGGCGCGCGGTTGACGATCGCCGTCCGGCCGAAGACGAAGAGCGGACCGGGCGAGACGCGGATGTCGACCTTGGCGTTGTCGGCGATCTTGGCGTCCGGCGGCAGGCTGTCGGCCTCACGTCCGTTGATCAGGATATGGATCGTGCCGCCGTAGCGGGCCTCGTTGTAGAGCGCGGCGAGGATCGTCTTGTAATCGGCCTTCGCCTTGGCGACGAGGCCGGCCGCGCCCGAAGCGGGCTTCTTACGGTCGGCATAGAGGCCGGAGGCGTTGCGCACGGCCTTGGTCAGAGCCCGGTCCTCGGGCTGGGTCTCGACCGTGACGTCGTAGTGCAGCGGCGTGCCGATGACGTCCTGATCCTTCTGCGTCTTCGATTCGAAGAAGGTCATGCCCAGGAACTTGAAGGCATAGGCCGGAGCGGGCGCCGTGACGAGGGCAAGGGCGACAACCGCCGCGACGCGATACCTGTTCCGACGAAAACCCATACTCGCGCTCGACCCCACTCCCACGCGGGCAGCTTGCCTGCTGCCTGATCCCTCGTTCGTCCCCGGCCGGGACGATATCCGGCGCTTCCTCTCCCGCGACCGCTCCGGCACGGCCGGTCGAGCTATAGGTCAAGCTTAGCCGGAAATGCGGCAGAGAGTCCCCGCAACCGCCTGAATTCGTGCATCCCGCCAAACAACGTTGCGTTTTGAACACAGTGAATCGGCTGTTCCGGCCGACTGCGGCCACATTGCGGCGGCGCGGGATCCGCTTCGGAACAAATCGCCCGAGCTTCGTCTTTGGAGGCGCGGCGGAACCGTTTCGCGTCACCAGCCCGAAAGGACACGGCCCTTGCTCGAGGACGAAACCAAGGAGAAGAGTCGCGCCCAGCTGAGCACGGCGGAACGGGAGAAGGTGCGCACGGTCGAGCGGTTCCGTTCGCCGGTCATCTACGAGATCATCCGCCGCCAGGGCGAGGAGGAACTGCACCGGCCGAGCCTCAGCCTGCTGATCGCGGGCGTCGCCGCCGGGCTCGCCATGGGCTTCTCGGTGCTGACCGAGGCGCTGCTCGCCGCGCGCCTGCCGCACGGCGACTGGAGCCGGCTCATCATTTCCCTCGGCTACAGCGTCGGCTTCCTCATCGTCATCATGTCGCGGCTGCAGCTCTTCACCGAGAACACGATCACGGCGGTCATGCCGATCTGCGCCTATCCGACGGCCCGCAACTTCCTCGCGGTCGTCCGGCTCTGGAGCTTCGTCCTTCTCGGAAACCTCGTCGGCACCTTCATCTTCGCCTTCTACGTCCGCCATTCCGGCGCCCTGACGGCGGCAGACTTCTCGGCCTTCAGGATGCTGAGCGAGCACGTGCTTGCCGCCACGTTCGGCCACACGCTCGTCGCCGGCGTCTTCTCCGGCTTCCTCATCGCCTGCCTCGTCTGGGTGGCGCCGAGCATCCGGGGAGCGGAGTTCTGGATGATCCTGCTCGTCACCTACATCATGGCGCTCGGCCAGTTCGCGCACGTCATCGTCGGCAGCGCGGAGGCCTGGTTCGTCGTCATCGACGGCAGCGGCACCCTCA
>JBQCEN010000275.1:0-4498 GCA_051960215.1 Pararhizobium sp. | reverse complement strand
GGCGGCGGCCGCGCGGCTTGCGGCATCGACAGACTGTCCGGCCGTCGACGTCTTCATCTGCACCTACAACGAACCGCTGAACGTGCTTGAAAAGTCGATCGTCGCGGCGCTCGCCCTCGATTACCCGAACCACACGGTTTTCGTCTGCGACGATACCCGGCGCGACGCGGTGCGCCAGTATTGCGCGGAGGTCGGCGCGGAATATGTGACGCGGCCCGACAATGCCCACGCCAAGGCCGGCAACCTCAACAACGCCTTGCGCAGGACTGCAAGCGGTCGCGAGGGCGCGCCGCTCATCCTCGTGCTCGACGCGGACTTCGCACCGCAACGCCAACTCCTGAAGCGCGTCGTCGGCCTCTTCGACGATCCGAAGATCGGGGTCGTCCAGACGCCGCAGTTCTACTACAACTGCGACCCGATCCAGCACAATCTCGGCTTGCGCGACTCCTTCGTCGACGACCAGCGCGTCTTCTTCGACACCTTCCAGCCGGCCAAGGACGCAGTCGACTGCGCCTTCTGCGTCGGCACCAGCTTCGTCGTGCGCCGCGACCTCGTGACCGCACTCGGCGGCTTCCCGCACGAGGCGCTGTCGGAGGACATGCTGCTCACCTACAGGCTGATGCAGGAGGGCTACGTGACGCGCTGGCTGAACGAGCGGCTGAGCGTCGGCCTCTCGGCGGAGGGACTTGCGGAATACATGACGCAACGCACCCGCTGGTGCCTCGGCACGATCCAGATCGGCCTGCTGAAGGACGGGCCCGTCTTCGGCTCCGGCTATACGCTCACGCAGCGGCTCCATTATCTGCACGGCCTTCTCTCCTGGCTCTCCAAGCCGTTCATCGTGCTGATGATGGTCGCGCCGCTCTTCTACTGGTTCTTCGACATCCCGGCCTTCCACGCCGACTATCTGGCCTTCCTCCACTATGGGGTGCCGGCGCTGTTCGGCTACTGGATCTATTCCACCTGGGTTTCGGAGCGGCGCACGCTGCCGTTCTTCACGGAGGTGACCCACACGCTCGTCGCGCTGCCGATCACGATGACGCTGATCAGTGCGATCCGCAGTCCCTTCGGAAAGCCGTTCAAGGTCACCGAAAAGGGCGGCGACCGGTCGAGCGTGACCGTCATGGTCGGCACGGCCGCGACGTTCGGCGGCCTGGCGCTCGCATTGGCGGTCGCGATCGTGCTCGCCATCGAGGGCCCCGACGCGCAGACATCGCTGCCGGGGCGCGATCTCTTCAACCTCGTCTGGGCCGGCGTCGCGATGGTGACCGCCTTCGCCGCCTTCCTCGTCTGCTTCGAGCGGCCGAGGCCGGCGGACGAGGAGCGCATCCGTCTCGACCGGCCTTGCGCGACAAGTGTCCGGTCAGGCAGTGCCGTCGCCGATGCGAGCGTCACATGGCTTTCTGCAGAGGAAGCGATTGTCGCGGGACCGGCGGCGCCGTCCATCACGGGCGCCGCAGAAATCCTGCTGCCGGAAGCGGGATGGGTGGCATGCATGCCGCATCCGCGGGAGCCTGAGGTGCTTCGCCTCGAGCCGACGCCGGATCAACGCCGGGCGCTGGTGGCCTTCCTGTTCTCGCGGGCCCCTGAGAACGTCGCGCCGCAGGGCCGGCTCCTGCCGTCGGTGCTGTCGACCGCGCGGAGCGCCTTCTGGCGGTGACGGAGCGGGACATCAGAACCGCTGCCGCCGGGCCGCCTGCCAGAGCCACCATTGCCGGCGCCATTGCGGAATGCCAAGGCCGCGCCTGACGGCTGCCCCGGCACGCCCGGCGCGTTCCAGCACCGGACCCGCGAGGGCGGTCGGCAGGAAAGCGGGAAAAAGTTCCGGCGGCACGGCGGCCATGGCCGCCCTCGCCTTTTCGAGATGCTCCCGGCCGAGAGCGACGAAGGCGCCGACGGCGGCGGCAATCCGGTCCGGCTCGGAGCCGGCGAGCCATGTCTCGCGTGAGAGGCTGGTCGCGGCGAGGATGTCTTCGGGCACATAAACCTGCCCCCGAGCGCCGTGGATCGGCATCAGCAGGATCGAGCCCGCGACCTGCAGGGCGACGCCGGCATGGCCCGCAGCCTCGCTCGCCGCATGTGCTGCCTCCGGCGCAATCGAGAGGGCGGCGAGCTGGAGGAGCGTCGACGTGGTCTCGCCCGCATAGGCCTCGAAAGCGTGCCGGTCGGGCATCGGGTCGTCATAGAGGTCGAATGTACGGGCATCGAGGGTGCGCTCGAAGCTTTCCGGCGGGAGATGGCGGTCGGCGATGGTCGAGAGAAGCGCTGCGGCGACCGGGTGGCTCTCGGCCGCCCCGCGCGCCGTGCCCGAAAGGAGGTCACGCCACCATTGGAGGCGGATCTCGCCCGGCATCGGATCGTGGATCACATCGCGAATGCGGGCAATTTCCGCGTTGAAGGCGTAGAGCGCGGCGAGCGCGCCGCGATGCGCCTCCGGCACGAGCAAGCAGGCAAGGTAACGGTCGCGGTCCGTTTGCCTGAGGAGATCGAGGCAATGCTGGAAGTTGGCGGTCAGGTCGGCCATCGGTGCCGTCGTCGCCCGGCGTCAGACCGCAATCAGGGCGGCGGCGACGGCGCGGGATTCGGCCAGCATGACGTTGTAGGTCCTGACGGCCGCCCCCGTGCTCATCGGATCGGAGATGATCCGGCGGCTGCGCAACGCGGTCCTCAGTTCCTCCGGCAGCCGGCGGATGTCCGTGCCGGTTCCGACCAGGAGGACTTCGATGTCGCCTGCTTCCGCCAGGACGCGGTCGAAGAGCTCCGGGGTGAGCGGGCTTTCCGGCGTCGCCTCCCAGCCATAGATGCCGGAAGGCAGGCAGAGCAGCGAGCCGCGGTGCGACATGTCCGCGAAGCGGAAGCCGCCATTGCCGTATGCGTCGATGGGCGCACGCCCCGGAAAATGGGCATTCCTGATCTCGACGCCGCGTGCCATCGCCTCAGGCCGTCGCCTCCGCCGAGCCGCTCTTCGCGGCCTTCGCCTTCTCCTTCTCCGTCTCTTCCCGCGCGGGCTGAGCCCGCAGGTGGAAGAGAATCAGCACCGGCGCCGCGATGAAGATCGAGGAATAGGTGCCGACGACGACGCCGAAGAGCATCGCGAAGGTGAAGGAACGGATGACCTCGCCGCCGAAGAGGAAGAGGGCGAGCAGGGCAAGGAACGTCGTGAACGAGGTCAGGATCGTGCGCGACAGCGTCTCGTTGATCGACAGGTTGAGAAGCTTCGGCAGCGGCATCTTCTTGAACCGCCTGAGGTTCTCGCGCACGCGGTCGTAGACCACGACGGTGTCGTTCAGCGAGTAGCCGACGATGGTCAGCACCGCCGCGATACTCGTCAGGTCGAACTGGACGCCGGTGATGATGAACATGCCGATCGTCAGGATCACGTCGTGGATCGTGGCGATGATCGCGCCGAGCGCGAACTGCCATTCGAAGCGGAACCAGATGTAGACCAGGATCGCGAAGAGCGCGACGACGACGGCGATCGTGCCCGCGCGTGCCAGCTCGCCCGACACGGTGGGGCCGACCGATTCGACCCGTCGGATGGTGTAGTCGCTGGAGAGCTCGCCGCGGACCTGGTTGATCACCTGCTGCTGCGCGCTTTCGGTCTGGTTCGTCGCCTGCACGCGGATCAGCACATCGTTCGGCGCGCCGAACTGCTGGACCTGCACGTCACCCACATTGAGGCTGTTCATCCGCTGGCGGATGTTGGAGATGTCGGCGTTGCCCTGCTTCGCCATCACCTCGACGATCGTGCCGCGGGTGACGTCGATGCCGTTGTTCATGTTGACGGTCGGGTGGCGGACCTTCGTGGCGATCGTAAGGACCGCGGAGATCATGAACGTCCAGCGGCGCCAGCCCATGAACTTGAAGTTCGCCCCGTCGGCGAGGCTCGAGATGCGCGCCTTCGGCAGCGCCTTCGGACGGCGCCGGCGCACCCACTCGGCGACCAGCCACCGCGTCAACGTGAACGCGGTGAAGACGCTGGTCACGATACCGATCGCGAGCGTCACGGCGAAGCCGCGGATCGGGCCGGAGCCGAGGTAGAAGAGGACGACGGCTGCGATCAGCGTCGTCACGTTGGCGTCGACAATCGTGGCGAGCGCGCGCGAGAAGCCGGCATCGATCGCCTGGATGATCGAGCGGCCGTTGCGGTGTTCCTCGCGTATTCGCTCGTAGATCAGCACGTTCGAATCGACTGCCATGCCGATCGTCAGCACGATGCCGGCGATGCCGGGCAGCGTCAGCGTCGCGCCGAGCAGCGAGAGCAGCGCAATGATCATGATGACGTTGAAGACGAGCGCCACGTTGGCAAGCAGGCCGAGGAATCCGTAGCCGACGAGCATGAAGATCACGACCGCGACTGCGCCGATGACGCCGGCCATCTCGCCGGCCGCGATCGAATCCGCGCCGAGGCCGGGGCCGACGGTGCGCTCCTCGACGACGTCCAGCGTCGCCGGCAGGGCGCCGGCCCTGAGCAGGATCGCGAGATCATTGGCGCTCT
>JBQCEN010000274.1:0-46222 GCA_051960215.1 Pararhizobium sp. | reverse complement strand
CCCTTCGCGACGCTCGGGCGCGGCGAAGGCCATCGCGCCGCGGCCGGAGCCTTCTGGCCGGGGCGTACCCCGGCGCAGAGAAACGGCCGGCCGCGATCGCGGCCGGCCTTTCCCATAACGACGTGGATGCGCTCGACGCGTCGCCCTCGGGCGGTCAACGCGGAGCGAGCACCATCATCATCTGGCGGCCTTCGAGCTTCGGCTCGGCTTCCACCTTGGCGATCTCGAGCGTGTCGTCCTTGACCTGCTGGAGGAGCTTCATGCCGAGTTCCTGGTGCGCCATCTCGCGGCCGCGGAACCGGAGCGTCACCTTGACCTTGTCGCCTTCCTCGAAGAAGCGGTTCATCGCCTTCATCTTCACCTCATAATCATGGGTGTCGATGTTCGGGCGCATCTTGATTTCCTTGACCTCGACGGTCTTCTGCTTCTTGCGCGCCTCGGCCGCCTTCTTCTGGTTCTGGTATTTCAGCTTGCCGAGATCGAGGATCTTGCAGACGGGAGGCTCGGAATTCGGCGAGATCTCGACAAGATCGAGACCGGCCTGCTCGGCCATCGCCAGTGCCTCGCTCGTCGCGACGGTGCCGAGGTTCTGGCCTTCTGCACCGATGAGCTGGATCTTCGGCACCCTGATTTCGGTATTGGCGCGGGGGCCCTCCTTGGTGGGTGGTGGCGCTCTGAATGGTCTGCGAATGGCCGTATTCTCCTCAGCTATTTCGAATGAATGACGTTCGGCAGGCAATGCCGCTCAAGCGGCAATGTCGTTATCGCCCACGTCAAGTCAATAGCACGCACGCGCGAAAAAATCACCTGTCCGTGCATCGGCGGCCGGACGGGCGCTATAGAGACACCGGGAAGACAGAGGAGCCTGCCATGAACGAGAGCACGAGACCGACGGCGGAGACCATCGGGGTCGGGGAGGGCGCGGCCGCGCGGCCGATCGCCGTCATCCACCGGCCGGCGCGCAAGCCGGGGCGGCCCGGCATCGTCTGGCTCGGCGGCTATCGGTCCGAGATGACGGGGACGAAGGCGGTCGAGCTCGACCGGCTGGCGGCGGACGAGGGGCTTGCCTGCACCCGCCACGACTATTCCGGGCATGGCGCCTCGGGCGGCTCGTTCCGCGACGGCACGATCTCGCGCTGGCTCGAGGAGAGCCTCGCCGTCTTCGACCGCTTCACCGCGGGCCCCCAGGTCCTCGTCGGCTCGTCCATGGGCGGCTGGATCGCGCTCCGGATGGTGCAGGAACTGAGCCGCCGCGGCGCGGGCGCGCGGCTCGCCGGCCTCGTCCTCATCGCGCCCGCGCCCGACTTCACGAGCATCCTGATGGCGCCGCTGCTGACCGCCGCGCAGAAGCGCGACCTCGCCGGGAAAGGCTATTTCGAAGAACCGACGCCCTACGGCCCGGAGCCGAACGTCTATACCCGCGCGCTGTTCGAGGACGGCGAGAAGAACCGGGTCCTCTCCGGCATCGTCGAGACGGGCTGTCCGGTCCATATCCTCCAGGGCATGGAGGATATGGACGTGCCCTACCGGCACGCGCTCCACCTCGTCGAGCACCTGCCGGCCGACGACGTCGTGCTGACGCTGATACGCGACGGCGACCACCGCCTGTCGCGCCCGGAGGACATCGCCCGCATGAAGGCGGCCGTCCTGGCGCTCGCGGAGCACGCGGCGTCCTGAATCGAAACGCCGCTTGGATCGGCGGCCTCCGCCGATCGGCTCCCGACTCTCCGCCGGATTGCGGCGGCCGGTAACCATGTTTTGGACATCCCGGCAAAGCGCGTTGACTCCACCTCCTCACCGATCTTAACTCTTTGTTAAGGATTGGATGAGGCGGCGTCGGGTGATGGGACTATCTTGGAGGGTGATCGGGATCGTCGCGGCTGCGCTGATTTATGGCGCGCCGTCGGCGGTCGCCGATGCGGTGCCGGGCGTGACCTCGGCGCGATCGATGATCACCGGATCGGTGACGTCGCAGCCGATCGGCCACTATGATTTCTGCAAGCGGTATCCGGACGACTGCCGGGCGCATGCGTCCGACATCCGGCCGCCGGTCGTCACCGACCACGGCTGGGAGATCGTGCACCAGGTCAATTCCACGGTGAACGTCTCGATCGTGCCGGAGACCGATGCGGATCTTTACGGCAAGGACGAGTACTGGACCTATCCGACGACGGCCGGCGACTGCGAGGACTACGTGCTCCTCAAGCGCTACATGCTGATGGAGCGCGGCTTCAAGGCGTCGGACCTGTTAATCACCGTCGTGCGCAAGCCGGACGGCGAAGGCCATGCGGTGTTGACGCTGCGCACCGCCGAGGGCGACTATATCCTCGACAATCTCGTCGCCGAGGTGAAGCTCTGGACGAAGACGCCGTACACCTATCTCAAGCGTCAGGCGATCGACAATTCGGGCCGCTGGGTGACGATCGAGAACGGCAGCGAGCTCCTCGTCGGCGCCGTCCGCTGAGCCGGCCGGGCATCCGCGCAACGGCCGGCCGTCATCCAGCGAAACCGGGAGCAGGCCCATGATCGCGGTCATCTTCGAGGTCGAGCCGGCGGAAGGCCGGCGCGAGGCCTATCTCGACCACGCGGCCCATCTGCGCCCGCTGCTTGAGACCGTCGACGGCTTCATCTCGGTCGAGCGCTTCCAGAGCATCACCGACCCGAAGAAGATGCTGTCGCTCGCCTGCTGGCGCGACGAGGAAGCGGTCCTCGCCTGGCGCAACATGGAGGCGCACCGCGCCGTCCAGGCGGCCGGCCGCAGCGGCGTCTTCCGTGACTACCGGCTGCGCGTCGCCCATGTCCTGCGCGACTACGGCCTGAAGGCCCGCGACGAGGCGCCGGCAGACAGCCGCCAGCGTCACGACGACGTCGAGGTATCGCGCTTGTAGAGCTCGAAGACGCTCGGATAGTTCTTTTCTCCGAAGCCGGCGTCCACCGCCTTCCGGTAGACCCCGCGGACGGCCTCGCTGATCGGCGCCTCGAACTGCAGCGCCCAGGCGGCGGCTGCGATGTTGGCGAAGTCCTTCTCCATCAGGTCGACGGGAAAGAGCGGCTCGTACTCGCCCTTCGCCATCAGCGCCGCGGCGATCTTCGCGGCGGGGCTTGCGACCGGCGTCGAGGAGATGATCTCGACCGCATCTTCCGCCGAGATGCCCGTCTTGGCGAGCAGCCCGAGCGCCTCGGCCATGGCCGCCCCCTGGACGCCGAGGAGCATGTTGATCGCGAGCTTCATCGCGGCGCCCGTGCCGACGGGCCCGCAGTGGTGGATGGTTTCGCCCATGCTCTTCAGCACCGGCTCGATGCGCCTGAACGTCTCGGGGTCGCTGCCGACGAGGTAGACCAGCTTTGCCGCCTCCGCCTGCGGCCGCGAGCCGGAGACCGGGGCATCGGCGAAGACGACGCCGCGCTCGGAGGCGCGCCGCGCAAGCTCTTCCGTCCAGCCGATCGTGACGGTCGAGCTTTCGATGGCGACCGCGCCCTCCGTCATCGCGCCGAGCGCGCCGTCGGCATCGTCGCACCAGACGGTCTCCGAAGCCGCGTCGTCGCGCACCATCGCCATGACGATTTCCGCACGGGCCGCGGCCTCGCGCGGATTGACCGCCGTCTTCGCCCCCGCCTCGGCGAGCGGCTCGGCGCGCTCCCGCGTCCGGTTCCAGACCGTCACGTCGTGACCGCCCTTGAGCAGGTTGGCCGCCATGCGCGCACCCATCGCGCCGAGGCCGAGGAAAGCGATCCGTGCCATCGAAAATGTCCCTTCACTCTGTCCGTGGCCGAAAAGGCGGCCCTTGGGCAGGCAGATGGCGCCGGCATGGGCGGCTTCAAGGGAAACGCGGCAAAGCAGCCGGCCGCAGCGGCCAGGCCGTCCGATAGTATGGCTGCCGAGCGCTGCCGCTGCCCGGTTTTGGACATCTTTGTGACAGGGAATGGCGCGGTGCTGCGGCCATCGGCCATGGCGCCGAAGAGCGGGGAGGGCTCCGCATGGCAACGTCAGGAGGAGGATTTCATGCTCGACAAGACCCCGAACGGCATCGCGGCCCACGTGCTGGCGAAGCTCGACGGCGCTCTCGCCGCAGGCGACATCGACGGCGCGGTCGCCCTGTTCCAGGAGGATTGCTACTGGCGCGACCTCGTCACCTTCACCTGGAACATCCGCACCATGGAGGGACGGGACGCGGTGCGGGACATGCTCGTCGCGCAGCTCGACCTGACGAAGCCCTCGAACTGGCAGCTCGCCGAGGGCGAGGATGCAAGCGAGGAAGGCGGCATCATCACGGCGTGGATCACCTTCGAGACGAATGTCGCGCGCGGCTATGGTCTCGTCCGGCTCAAGGACGGGCTGATCTGGACGCTTCTGACGACGATAGCCGAGCTCAAGGGCTTCGAGGAGAAGCAGGGCTTCACCCGTCCGCTCGGCGCCCGCCACGGCGCCGATCTCGGCGCCCGCACCTGGACGGAGGAGCGCGACGAGGAAACCGCCAGGCTCGGCCACGAGGTGCAGCCCTACTGCGTCATCATCGGCGGCGGCCAGGGCGGCATCGCGCTCGGCGCGCGGCTGCGCCAGCTCGGCGTGCCGACGATCATCGTCGAGAAGAACGCGCGGGCGGGCGACTCCTGGCGCAGGCGCTACAAGTCGCTCTGCCTGCACGATCCCGTCTGGTACGACCACCTGCCCTACATCTCCTTCCCGAAGACCTGGCCGGTGTTCTCGCCGAAGGACAAGATCGGCGACTGGCTCGAGTTCTACACGAAGGTAATGGAGCTCAACTACTGGGCCGGCACGACGGCGAAGCGCGCGACGTTCGATCCGGAAACGAAGGAGTGGGAGGTCGTCGTCGAGCGCGACGGCAGGGAGATCACGCTGAGACCGAAGCAGCTCGTCTTCGCGACCGGCATGTCGGGCAAGCCGAACATCCCGGTGATCGAGGGCCAGGAAAGCTTTGCCGGCGAGCAGCACCACTCCTCGCAGCATCCTGGCCCCGACGCCTACAAGGGGAAGAAGGTCGTCGTCATCGGTTCCAACAACTCCGCCCACGACATCTGCGGCGCGCTGGCCGAGGCCGGCGCCGACGTCACCATGGTGCAGCGCTCGACCACCCATGTCGTGCGGTCCGAGCCGCTGATGGAGTACAGCCTCGGGCCGCTCTATTCGGAGAAGGCCGTGCAGGCGGGGATGACGACGGAGAAGGCGGACCTGATCTTCGCCTCGCTCCCCTACCGCATCATGCACACGTTCCAGAAGCCGATCTACGACACGATCCGCACGGTCGACGCCAAGTTCTACGAGGCGCTGGAGAAGGCCGGCTTCATGCTTGATTTCGGCCCGGACGAGTCCGGCCTTTTCATGAAGTACCTGCGCCGCGGCTCCGGCTACTACATCGATATCGGCGCCTCGCAGCTCGTCATCGACGGCAGGATCAAGCTGAAGACGGGGCGCATCCGGAAGATCACGGAGGGCGGCGTCCTGATGGAGGACGGCACCGAGCTTCCCGCCGACCTCATCGTCTATGCGACCGGCTATGGCTCGATGAACGGCTGGGTCGCCGACCTGATCGACCAGGAGACGGCGGACAAGGTCGGCAAGGTCTGGGGCCTCGGCTCCGACACGCCGAAGGACCCGGGGCCCTGGGAAGGCGAGCAGCGCAACATGTGGAAGCCGACGCAGCAGGAGGCTCTCTGGTTCCACGGCGGCAACCTGCACCAGTCGCGGCACTATTCCCAGTATCTCGCCCTGCAGCTCAAGGCCCGCATGGAAGGCATCCCGACGCCGATCTACCGCCTGCAGGAGACGCATCATCTGTCATGACGCGTCGCGGTTCGCGTCCTGACGGGAGGGCATCGCCGGTCTTCCTCCTCCGGCGATGCCCGTCCGGAGTTTCCGTCCGCAGATGCGGCGAAAGAGGGCTCAGGCGCTGCCGATCAGGAGGCCGGCACCGAAGACGAGCGCGCCGCCGATCACCACCTGGATGATCGCCCGCGCCCAGGGCGTCTCCATGTAGTGGTTCTGGATATAGGCGATCGCCCAGAGCTCGATGAAGACGACGATCGCGGCGATGACGGTCGCCGTCCAGAAGGCGGGGATCAGATAGGGCAGGGCATGGCCGAGGCCGCCGGTCGCCGTCATCAGGCCGGAGGCGAGCCCGCGCTTGATCGGCGAGCCGCGGCCGGAGATCTTGCCGTCGTCATGCGCGGCCTCCGTGAAGCCCATGGAGATGCCGGCGCCGATCGCGGCGGCCAGCCCGACGAGCAGCGTCGTGTGCGAGCTGTGGGTGGCGAAGGCGGTGGCGAAGATCGGCGCCAGGGTCGAGACGGAGCCGTCCATCAGCCCGGCGAGCCCCGGCTGCACGTAGGTGAGGATGAACTGACGCCGCTCCGTCTCCGCCTCCTCCTCGCGCACGTCGTCCGGGGTGTGCTTGAGGCCGAGACGGCGCGCCAGGCTTTCGTGCGTCTTCTCGGCGATCGCCAGGTCTCCGAGAAGCTCGCGCGTCGCCGCGTCCGAGGTCCGCTTCACCGCCTCCAGATAAAAGCGGTACGCCTGCTCCTCCATCGCCTCCGCCTGCTCGCGCATCGTCTCGATCGACAGGTTCCGGGCGAGCCAGTCCGGCTTGCGTTCGTAGAAGCCACGCACGTGCTCGCGCCGGATCAACGGAATGCGCTCGCCGAAGCGTTCCCGGTGGCGCGCGATCAGCCCGTCGCGGTGCAGGTTTTCCTCCTCGGCCATCTCCTCGAAGACCTTGGCGGATGCCGGATATTGCGCACGCACCTGGTCGGCATAGGCGAGGTAGATGCGGGCGTCGTCCTCCTCGGAGGAGATCGCAAGCGCCAGGATTTCCTGCTCCGACAGCGAATCGAAGGAGCGGCGACCGAAGTCGAGCAGACGTCTGAGCATGAGAAGAACCTCGCCCGGCGGGGATCAATCCTGAGAGCGCTTCCAGGGAAAATGGAAACCGTCTTTCGTCCGGAAACGCGACAAACGAAGGCATAGGTCGCCTTCGCGATTCAACGAAACGCGAAAGCGATCTAGAACGATTCTAAGGAATAGATGAATGCCGCCGCCGGTCAAGCGGCGCGAGGCTTCGATCCGACGTCAGGCCTGGGGCAGCTCGGAAATGCCGCCGTTCCGTTGAGACCAGGCAAGCGGCGCGTTCAGGAAGGACTCGACCTCGGCGAGCGTCTTCTCGTCGAAATGCCGCTCGCGGCGGGCGAGCGCCAGCACGTCGCGCCAGGTCGCGAGGTAATGCAGCGTGATGCCCTTGTCGGAAAGCCGCTTCGGCGCCTCGGGGAAGATGTCGTAGTAGAAGATCGCGAAGGTGTGGCTGATCTCGGCGCCGGCCGCGCGGATCGCTTCGGCGAACTTCAGCTTGCTGCCGCCGTCCGTCGTCAGGTCCTCCACGAGGAGGACGCGCGAGCCCTCCGGCATCGAGCCTTCGATCTGCGCGTCGCGGCCGAAGCCCTTCGGCTTCTTGCGGATATACTGCATCGGCAGGCCCATCCGCTCTGAAATCCAGGCCGCGAAAGGGATGCCCGCCGTCTCGCCGCCGGCGACGCTGTCGAACTGCTCGAAGCCTGCCTCGCGGAGGATCGTGGCGACGGCGAAGTCCATGATGGCCGCGCGGATGCGCGGGTAGGAGATCAGCTTGCGGCAGTCGATGTAGACGGGGCTCGCGAGGCCGGAGGTGAATTTATAGGGCTCGTCGGCGCGGAAATGCACCGCCTTGATCTCGATCAGCATCCTGGCCACGAGCTCGGCCGTCAGGGCCTTGTCGGGAAAGGTGTTCGAGAACATCGGCGGCTCCTTGGCTCGGCTTGACGATCGCGGACCGATTACCAGCCGCGGGCCGCCTGCGCCAGCCGGTCAGGCGACATCCCAGTGGACGGGGAACATCGGGTCGAAGACGGTCACGGTGCCGTCGCCCGTCTCGATCTTCTTCGGGAAGGCGACGGGCGTGTCGCGGCGGACGAGCCGGATCGTCTCCTCGTTGACCGGCAGGCCGTAGAAGCCCGGGCCGTTCAGCGCGGCGAAGGCCTCGAGCCTGTCGAGCGCACCCTCTTCCTCGAAGACGTGGGCGAGCAGGCTCATCGTGTTCGTCGCCGTGAAGATGCCGGCACAGCCGCAGGCGCATTCCTTGAGCGGATCGACATGCGGCGCGGAATCGGTACCGAGGAAGAAGCGTGCGTCGCCCGAAGTCGCTGCGGCGCGCAGCGCCAGCCGGTGCGTCTCGCGCTGGGCGACCGGCAGGCAGTAGTAGTGCGGCCGGATGCCGCCTGCGAGGATCGCGTTGCGGTTGATGATCAGGTGATGCGTCGTGATCGTCGCGGCAAGGTTTTCCGTCGAGCCCCTGACGTAGTCGACGCCGTCCTTCGTCGTCACGTGCTCCATGACGATCTTCAGCTCCGGCAGCCGGCGGCGCAGCGGGTCGAGCACTGTCTCGATGAAGACGGCTTCTCGGTCGAAGATGTCGACGTCGGCGCGCGTCACCTCGCCGTGGACGCAAAGCGGCATGCCGATCCGCGCCATCCGCTCGAGCACCGGCATCGCCTTTTCGAGGTCGCGCACGCCGCTTTGCGAGTTCGTCGTCGCGCCCGCCGGATAAAGCTTCACGGCAGTGACGGCGCCGCTCTCGAAACCGGCCGCCACGTCGTCTGGATCGGTGCCTTCGGTCAGGTAGAGGGTCATCAGCGGCGTGAAGCGCGCGCCGGCCGGCGTCGCCGCCGTGATCCGCGCGCGGTAAGCCGCGGCGTCCGCGACCGTGACGACGGGCGGCACCAGGTTCGGCATGATGATCGCCCGGGCGAAGTGGCGGACGGTCTCCGGCAGGACGCCGGCGAGCATGGCGCCGTCGCGCAGGTGGAGGTGCCAGTCGTCGGGCCGGCGGATCGTGATCTCTTGCATGGCGCTTCTGTCGCTTCCGGATTCGCGTGGGTGCGATAACCGATCGGGCGCGGCGGCACAATCGCCGGCCTGGCCTTTCAGGCTTTGCAAGCGCGGGGGTGGCCTGTATCACGCCTCTGAAGGAAAAGGAGGATTGCATGGATCTCGAAATCGCGGGCAAGCGCGCCCTCGTCCTCGCCTCCTCGCGTGGGCTCGGCCTCGGCATCGCCGAACGGCTCGCCGGCGAGGGCGTGGACGTGATCATCTCGGGGCGGAGCGAGGGTCGTCTCGCCGAGGCGGCGGAAGCGATCACGGCGCGCGGCAAGGGAAGAGCGACGCATGTCGTCGCCGACCTCGCCGACGCGCAGGTCGTCGATCATCTCGAAGCGGCGGTGAAGGGGCGCTTCGGCGATCTCGACATCCTCGTCAACAACACCGGCGGCCCGCCCCCCGGCGCCATGCACGAGGCGAAGCTCGACGTGCTCGCCAGGCAGTTCGAGATGATGGTGCTGCGCGTCATGGACCTGACGGCGCGCTTCGTGCCGGCGATGCAGGCGCAGAAGTGGGGCCGGGTGCTGACGGTCGCGTCTTCCGGCGTGCTCCAGCCGATCCCGAACCTCGGACTTTCGAACGCGCTCCGCTCGACGCTGGTCGGCTGGTCGAAGTCGATGGCGAACGAGCTCGCCAAGGACGGCATCACCTTCAACATGCTGCTTCCCGGCCGCATCGACACGGAGCGCGTCGAGGAGCTCGACACGGCGAACGCCAAGCGGACGGGCAAGCCGATCGAGGAGATCCGCGAGGCCGCCCGTACTGCGATCCCGGCCGGCCGCTACGGCACGGTCGACGAATTCGCCTCCGTCGCCGCCTTCCTCGTCAGCGGTCCGGCGAGCTACGTCAACGGCGGCCTCGTCCGCTGCGACGGCGGCGCGATCAAGTCCGTCTGACGATCGTAGGGCGTGTTGACGGCCGCCGGCGCCTGCCTGCCGGCCGTCAGGCGAGCCGCGGCCGGAGGCGCTCGGCGTGGCGGTTCAGCGGCGAGCCGCCGGGCATGCCATCGTCCACTGCGTCAGGGCGCACCGCCGCGATCGCGCGGCGGGCGCGCTCGGCGAAGACGGCGAAGCCGTTGGCTTCCGCAACCTCCAGGGCCTCGCCGTAGAGCCCGTCAGCCGCCTCGCCCTCCTCCAGTCCACCAAGCGCCATCAGCACCTCGAATTCGATCCATTTGTCCGTGCTGCCCCGGGCGCTGCGCAGTGCATCGACGAGGTCTTCCCGGCTCTCCGCGTCGCCCGGCCGCGCCTGCGCGATGGCAAGCATCACCGACGCATAGGTCATGAAATGCGGCATGTTCGCCTGCTCGGCCGCGTCGAAAGCCGCTTCCAGCGCCGCGACCGCGTCCTCGCGCTGATCGAGCGTCAGGGCGGCGTGACCGAGCGTCGCCGTCAGCCAGGGATGGAAGGGGAAGGGCGCCCGCTCAAGGCTCTCCGTCGCAAGGTGTTTCAGCCGGTCGAGATAGGCCGGCGAACAGCCGAGGACGATCCGCACCAGGCTTTCCGAGTAGGCGGCCGAGTAGCGGTCGATCGGCCGCCCCGTCGCTGCCGCGAGCCGCAGCGCTTCGGCGATGTCGGCTTCCGCCTCCGCCGTCTCGCCGAGCAGAGCCCGCGCCGAGGCGAGGGAGCCGAGGAACCAGACGGAGCGGGTGATCAGGAAGCCGAGCCGGTCGTCCGCCCAGCGCCGCGTGAAGTCGGCGATATGCGGCAGCAGCAGCTTGATCGCGGGCTTCGCCGCGCCGACGATCATGTGGGCCTGCGCCGCCGCGAGGTCGGCCTCGGCGGCATGCCGGTCGTCGCCGACGGGGAGGCGGATGCCGTGCGCTTCGCCGGCGGCCGCGAGCGCCTCGGGCGTGCGGCCCCAGGTGGAATAGACGTAGCTGGTATGCAGCAGCGCGTAGCCGAGCCGCGATGCGTCGCCCGCCTCGCGCGCAAGCCGCTGCGCCTCGTCGAGCCGCTCGATCGCCTTGTCGAACTGGCCGGTCACCATGTAGGCGACGCGCAGCCGCGTGCGGATGTCGATCGCAAGCGCCCGGTTGTCGGCCGTCGCCGGCAGGTGGTCGACCGCCTCGATCGCCTGTTCGAGGAAATCGGCCGCCGTCGAATAGGACGAGCGCTCGATCGCGCGGTCGGCGGCGGCGACGAGATAGTGCGAGGCGCGCGGCCAGTCGCGGGCGCGGACGGCGTGATAGGCGAGCCGTTCGGCGCGGTCGGTGCGGCCTTCGGGATTGAGCCGCTCCAGCGCCGTCAGCGTTTCGGCATGGAGCGCCTGGCGGTCGGCGGCCGTCAGCGACGCGTAGGTCGCGTCCTTGATCAGCGCGTGCTTGAAGACGTATTCCGCCTCGCCGTCGCTGCGGCTGTCGAAGAGGATGTCGGCCGCCTTCAGCCGCGCGAGCGCCGGCTCGAGCGCGGCGCCGAAGCCCGAGACGGCGGCGAGCAGCCCGCTTGGGGCGGAGGCGCCGATGACCGAGGCGATCTGCAGCAGCTTGCGGTCGTCGGCGTCGATCTTGTCGATGCGCGCCGCGAGCACCGAATGGATCGTCGCCGGCACGTCGAGCGCCTGGATCGGCGACAGCATCCGCATGCCGCCCGGCTTGCCGCCGATGCGGCCGGCCTGGACCAGTTCGCCGACGATCTCCTCGATGAAGAGCGGCACGCCTTCGGCCCGCTCGCAGACGAGGTCGTGCAGCCGCGCCAGGCTCGGATCGGGTCCGAGAAGCGTCGTCGCCAGCGCCCGGCCTTCCGTCGCGGCAAGCGGCGCCAGACGCACCTCCTCGAAGGACGTGAGGCCGCTCCAGGCGGGTTCGAAGCCCGGCCGGCAGGTGAGCATGAGCAGGATCCGCCGGGACGGGAGCGCCTGGGCGAGGTCCTCCAGCATCCGCCGGCTCTGTCCGTCGGCCCAGTGGAGGTCCTCGACGAGAAGGACGATAGGCCTGGCCTCCGACATCCGCAGGACAAGGAGCACCGCCGCTTCGCGGACCTGACGCGCCCGGTCTGCGCCCTGCATGTCGTGCCAGAGCGGATCGCGCACCGGCTGGTCGAGGGCATAGAGGACCGGCGTCATGAAGCGCGCTTCCATCGAAAGCTCGTCGAAGCGGCACTCGACGGCGCGGCCGACGACGGCCGCATCCTCCTCTCCGGTAAGCCCGAAAAGCGAGAGGAGTAGCCGCTTCACGAGGTCATGGCTGACCGTCTCGGTGATCTCCTCCGCGCCGGCCTCGACGATGGTGAAGGCCTTGAAGGTCTGCATGCCGATGAATTCGTGGACGAGGCGCGACTTGCCGACGCCCGGGCTGCCGACGATGCTGACGACGCGGCCCTGCCCCTCCCGCGCCCGCTGCCAGGCGTCCGCAAGCCGCGACAGCTCGCCCGCGCGGCCGACGAGGGGCGTGAGGCCCTGGCGCGCCCTCAGGTACCAGCGCGAGAGCGCCCTGTTCTCGCCGATCAGCTCGTGGGCGGTTTCGTCCTCGGCAAGGCCGGGGATGTCGGATCGGGAAAGCCGCGAGGTGGCGATATAGCCGCCGGCGCTTTCGCGCGCCCGCCGCGTCAGGGCGATCGCATCGCGGGCAAGCGTTGCCGCAAGCCGGCTCGCCCGCCGCACGACGGGACCGGAGACGGTCGCAGGCTCTGCGCCGCCGGGCTGCCCCCTGATCAGCGCCTCGCCGGCGTCTATGCCGATGCGGATGCCCGAGGCCGCGCCGCCGCGGCTCGTCACCATGTCGCGCACGGCACGCGCGGCGCGGGCCGCCTGCACGGTGTGCTCCTCGAAGGCGCGGTCGGCGCCGAAGGCCGCCGTGACGACTCCGTCGCGCCGGTCGATGACGAGACCGCCGTGGTCGCGGACGAGGCCGACGACCGCCTCGGCGATTGGATCGAGCGCCTCGCCGACGGCCTCCGGGTCGGAAGCGGCGAACCCCACGAGCCGCGGGATGAGCTCGGCGACGACGATGCTGACCGGCCGGCGGGCGGCAAGCCCGACGGCGGTCGCCGGTGCTGCGGCGAAGACCTCGCCGACGAAGCGCCGCAGATGGCCGACGAAGGCCGCGAAGGCGGGCTCCTCCTCCAGCAGGATGTGGTTGCCGCTGTCGAGCTCGACGAAGGTCGCGCCGGGGATACCGGCGGCGAAGGCCTCTCCGGATGAAAGGGGCGAGACGCGGTCGCCGCGGCCGTGGATCACCAGCGTCGGGACGCGCACGCGGGAAAGCAGGTCGCTGACGTCGATGTCGGCGAAGCTCTCGGAGAGGCGGAAGGCGTTCTCCGGCGTGACGGTCGTGCGCTGCAGCTCGTTGAACCAGTCGATCTGCTCGCGGGAGGCGCCCGGGATGAACAGCGCGGTGAAGATTTGCCGGAAGATCGGGTCGTCCTTTCCCCAGCCCCTCAGCATCAGCGTCTCCATCGCCTGGCGCAGCGCGATCTCCTCCGGATCGCCGCGCGCCCGCCAGCCCTTGACGTAGCCGCCGTAGAGCACGAGGCCGGCGACCCGTTCGGGATGCCGCACGGCGTAGGCGACGGAGATGGCGCAGCCCTGCGAGATGCCGAGCAGAACCACGCGCTCGAAGCCGGAGGCGTCGACGATGCTTTCGAGATCGGCGACCATGGCGTCGAAGCCGAGGTCGTCGACATCCCACTGCGACATGCCGTTGCCGCGCTCGTCGTAGCGCAGCAGCGTGTTCTCCGCGGAGAGCGCCCGGATCCAGTGGCGCCAGACGGGGCTCTGCGCGTCGTAGCGAAGGTGCGACATCCAATGCGCCGCGCGCACGATCGGCGGCCCGCTGCCCGTCATCGCATAGGCGACGCGGGCGCCGTCGCGTGTCGTGCAGTAGCGGACCTCCGTCTCCAGTGCCTCGACCGGATCGGCCGCAACCGGAGCGACGCCTGCCTCGACGCGCAGAGCGCTTTCGACCGTCATCCGCCGGGCGGCCTCGGCAAGCTCGGCGACGAGCTGCGAAAGCTTGCGGTCTTCGGGAAGAAGCCGCTGCAGGTCCTGTGCAAAGCGAAGGGCGGCCTCGGGCTCGCCGCGCGTTTCGGCCACCAGCCGGCGCAGGACGCGCAAGCGGAGGAGCTCCATGTCGTTGACGTGCGAGACGCGCCAGGCTTCGAATTCGGGGCAGCGCGGCAGCGAAAGATCGTCGAGGAAGGCGCCGCGGAAGGCGGCCGCGACCGCCTTCAGGTCATCGAGCGCCAGGGTGTCGACGCCCAAACGGGCGAGCGCCCGCACCTTCGAAAAATCCGTGGCGATGACCTCGGGCGAAATGGCGACGACGTTCCGGTCGGCGGTGAAGATGCCCGATCCCGTATCCGCGTTCAGGATGCCGCGGATCTTCGACAGGCTCCAGCGCAACGCGCCGCGCGGGTCGTCCGGCAGCTCCCAGAACATCTCGCAGAGACGCTCGCGCCGCTGCGGCCGGCCGAGGACGGCGAGGTAGGCGAGGAGCGCACGCGTCTTGCGCGACGGCGGCAGTTCCACCGCCTCGCCGTCGCGCAGGACCTGAAGGTCCCCAAGGACATTGATCTCGATACCCGAGCTCATCGCACCTCGCGAAAGCCCCGAGCCGCTCGGAAGATAGCACATCGCGCGCGGTTCCCTCATCCCGAAATCTCGGTTGCCATCCGGAGCCCCGCCGCCGCGGCCGATCTCCGGAAACCTGGCGCGGCGGTCCCCGGCCGCTCACCCCCAGCTCTCCCAGCGCTCGGCGCCGGAGAGCTTGCGGATGGTCTCCGGCGCGGCGATCTCGGACCGGTCGAGGCCGATATCGCGCAGGAGGTGGTCGGGCAGCTCCTGCAGGTGCTCCCGGTCCCGTCGGCTGCTCGCGGCGCGGCCGAGAACGTCGACGGTCTTTCTGAAGTGGCTGAACAGTCGGCTCATGGTCGTGATCCTCTTCGATGCGACAAGGTGTTTTCGCGGTCGAGCGTGGAAGCGAGCGTTTGCATGAACATCGAATCTCGGCTGCCGGCCGAATTTCCGGTGCGGATGCCTGCGGCCGCCAATGACACGCCAGGGCCAGGCGGCCGATTGAAGGGCCGCCTGGCCTTGGAAGCTGCCGCCCTGTTCAGGCGATGCGCGGCGTGAGAAGCGCCGGCCGGCCCTCCGGGCACGCCGGAGCAGGCGAAGGTGCGCTGCGGATCGGCATCGTGTGCTGCCGGCGGCAGAGCTCGGCGACCTCCGCCTTCATGATCGCGCTCAGCCGCTTGTGGTGCTCCTTCGCCTCGTCGAGGGTCCAGTCGAAGGCCGCGATGGCCTCGGTGGCCTCGAAGAGCGGATAGGCGAAGGCGTCGCGGCCGTCCTGATAACCCTGCATGTCCCATTGCGAGCCGCCGAGGACGGCAATGGCCGCCGCCTCCGCGTCGCGGAACGCGTCCGAGATGCCGTGCGACGTGATCGGGTCGCGGAAGAAGCCGGCATCGCCGACGAGCATCCAGCCCGGCCCCACCGCCTGCCGGATGAAGCCCGCTCGCCCGCGGAAGGTGCGGAGCGCACCGATGCCGCCGCATGCGACCTGGTGCGCGAGATCGGGAGCCAGCGCCTCGAGGATGCTTTGATGGCAGTTGGCCCGGTCGAAACGCAGCACCGCGTCATAGTGCGATTGCGGTGCGGCGACGAAGATGCAGGCCTCGCCGTCGTTGGTCGGGATCGCGCCGGCGCTGAGGCCGGGCGTGAAGTACCAGTGGTGGCCGTCGAGTTCGTTCAGCGCCGCATAGCCATAGATCGTGGCGGCCGCGCTCTTTCCTTGGTTGCGGACGGCGGCAGGAGCGCTGCGGGCGACAATCGATCCGATCCCGTCGGCGCCGACGACGAAGCCGGCCCTCAGCCGCTCCGTCCGGCCGGCATGGCGTGCGAGGACGCCGCTGACGCGGCCGTGCCGGTCGAAGTCGAGGTCGACGACGGAGGTGTCGTGGACGACGTCGGCGCCGGCTTTGCGGGCGGCGTCGATCAGGATGCGGTCGAGGACGGCGCGTCGCGGTGCGACCAGCCCGGGGAGGGCCGCTTCCGGCCGGATCGCGACCGGGACCGTCTCCTCGCCATAATGGAAGGTGGCCTTGCCGATGACGGGCGCGCCCGCGGCGATCACCGCATCGAGCAGTCCCCAGCGGGCGAGCTGCAGGACGGCCGGCTTCATGAGGGCGTGGGTTGAAAGCGTGTCCGAGCCATAGGCCTGGCGGTCGATGACGAGGGTCCTCGCCCCGGCGCGCGCGAGCAGCATGGCCGTTGCCGCGCCGGCACAGCGGCCGCCGACAACGATGACGTCGTAGTGAGAGATACGGGACATGGGCTCACCTCCGGGCGGCCAGGCCGCATCGGCGAAGCATGGCGGCCCGGGATCAGGCACCGCCGGTCCTTCGTGAACGGATTTCCGAGACATCGGCGATCGCGGCGGGATCGCCGGGATTGCTCAGTGCAGCGCCTGGACGTCGACGCTGACCGGCACGCCCTTCGTCAGGACGTCGAAGACGGCCGAGCGCGCCCGCGCCTGCTCCACGATGGCGCGAAGCATCTCCGGCGACGCGTCGCCTTCGACGCGGAAGCTGATCCGGATGCGTTCGAAGCCGTTGCGGACGTCGTCGGAGATACCGAGGATGCCGCGCAGGTCGATATCGCCTTCGACGTGCGATTCGACCCGGGAGAGCTTGACGCCTCGGGCGGCGGCGATGTTGGCCATGCCGGCGGTGATGCAGGCGGCGAGGCCATGCAGCAGCCATTCCACGGGCGTGGGCGCCTGATCGGTGCCGCAGAGCATGGCGGGATGGTCACCGTCGGCAAAATGGGCCTTCGGGCGCATCTGCTCGTCGCCCGCGCCGAAATAGCCGCCCATCGCGCTGCGGCTTCGCGTCCCCTCGATCCACCGGTTGTCGGCGCGGAACTGGAACCGGCCGAGATGCGGCTGGTTCGCGACCGCATTGACGGTGCTGATCAGCATCGGCGTGTCGACGCCGTTCAGCGGCGGGCGGGGAGGTCGGGTGTGCATATCCATCGTCTTGCTCCTGGTGTGCAACGGCGCTTCAGGCCGATGGAGCAACACTGGCCGGTCACCGTTGGAATGACGGTGGAAGCCACAGATGTATTTGAAGGCCTTGCGGTCGCCTCGGAGAAGCGGTCCTTCGGGCCCGGATCATGCAAATCGATTTCATGAGGATTTGGTGGAGCCAAGCGGGATCGAACCGCTGACCTCCTGCATGCCATGCAGGCGCTCTCCCAGCTGAGCTATGGCCCCAAGCCCGGGCTTTGCCCGGATGTTGCGGGGCCGTGGGCCGGCCCTGCAGGTGCGCTCTTTACTTCCGAGCGCCGGTCAGATCAAGCCGAAAATCGTGCGTCAGGCGCAGATCGTCCGGCCTGGCGCCCGCAGGCGCCGAGGCGTCCTCAGCTTTCCTCGTCTTCGTCGGAATGGCCGCCGATGAAGCCGCTGACGTCGTCCTCTTCCTCGTCGTCGCTCTCGAGGAAGGTGTCGTTGTCGTCGTCGTCGAGCTCGACTTCCGAATCGTCATCGAGATCGGGGATTTCGTCGCCCTTGCCGCCTGACGCTTCCTCGTCGGCTTCCTCCAGCGAGACGGTCTCGGCGTCGCCGCTGCCCTCGGTATCGACTTCCGCGACCTCTTCCTCTTCCTCCTTCTCCATCACCTTCGCGACGGCCGTGTCGTCGAAGAAGGAGAGCGGGAAGGACTTCCCGGTATAGGGCGAAACGATCGGATCGCGGTTGAGGTCGTAGAACTTGCGGCCCGTGTCGGGGCAGACGCGCTTCGTTCCTAGTTCCGGTTTTGCCACGGTCGAAGCCTCTCGATAGCGTTTCCAGCACGGATCGCGGGCTTTCTCGCCCGACGTCCGGTCTTTCAGGATTGCCGGTCCCCATACTGATCTTGCCTCCCTGTGTCAAAGCCTAAACGTGGCGGTTGAGGGCCGCGGTTTTTGGGATGTTCGGCAGATGACCGGTGCTTGCGATTGTGCTAGTCGACGGGCGCTTTTCGGCCCCCGTCCGGCGGGAGCGGCCGGCGTCAGGAAGGAAGCGGATACCATGAACCACAAGCCGGAGGCGGCACGGCCCGCCACCTCGCGTCGGTCGAAGCCCTTGAGCGGTCGCGTACGCATCCCGGGAGACAAGTCGATCTCGCACCGGTCTCTGATGTTCGGCGGGCTCGCGAGCGGCACGACGCGGATCACCGGCCTGCTCGAAGGCGAGGATGTCGTCAACACCGGCCGCGCCATGGCGGCGATGGGCGCGTCGGTGAAGAAGGAGGGCAGCACCTGGATCGTCGAGGGCACCGGCAACGGCTGCCTGCTCGCGCCCGAGGCGCCGCTCGATTTCGGCAATGCCGGGACCGGCTGCCGGCTGACCATGGGCCTCGTCGGCGTCTACGGCTTCGAGACGACCTTCGTCGGCGACGCCTCGCTTCAGAGCCGGCCGATGGGCCGCGTCCTCGATCCGCTCCGGCAGATGGGCGTGCAGGTGAGCGCACAGGCCGGCGACCGACTCCCCGCGACGCTCCGCGGCCCGGAGGTCGCAAGCCCGATCACCTACCGCGTGCCGATGGCCTCCGCACAGGTCAAGTCGGCGGTGCTGCTCGCCGGCCTCAACACGCCCGGCGTCACGACCGTCGTGGAACCTGTGATGACCCGTGACCACACCGAGAAGATGCTCGCCGGCTTCGGCGCGGCGATCGAGGTCGAGACCGCCGCCGACGGCGCCCGCACCAGCCGCATCGAAGGCCAGGGAAGGCTTTCCGGCCAGACGATCGACGTGCCGGGCGATCCGTCCTCCTCGGCCTTCCCGCTCGTCGCCGCCCTCATCGTGCCGGGTTCGGATATCGTCATCGACAACGTGCTGATGAACCCGACGCGCACCGGCCTCGTCACCACGCTGATGGAGATGGGAGCCGACATCGAGGTCCTGAACCGGCGGAGCGCCGGTGGCGAGGACGTCGCGGACCTGCGGGTGCGTTCGAGTGCGCTCACGGGCGTCGCCGTGCCGGCGGAGCGTGCGCCCTCGATGATCGACGAATATCCGGTGCTCGCCGTCGCCGCCGCCTTCGCGGAAGGCGAGACGGTGATGGAGGGGATCGAGGAACTGCGCGTCAAGGAGTCCGACCGCCTCGCCGCCGTCGCCCGCGGGCTGGAGCTGAACGGCGTCGATTGCGAGGAGCGGCCGGCCGCCCTTCGCGTCCGCGGCCGGCCTGGCGGCAAGGGGATCGGCAACAGCCGCGGCGCCGCCGTCACCACGCATCTCGACCATCGCATCGCCATGAGCTTCCTGGTCATGGGCCTTGCGAGCGAGCATCCGGTGACGATCGACGACGGCCGCATGATCGCCACGAGTTTCCCCGAATTCATGGACCTGATGCGGGGCCTCGGCGCCGAGATCGCGGCGCCGGACATGGCCGGCCATGCCTGAGGGAGGCGGGGGGGCCATGACGAGTGTGATCGCCCTCGACGGGCCGGCAGCATCCGGCAAGGGCACGCTGGCCCGCCGGATCGCCGCCCATTACGGCTTCCATCACCTCGACACGGGGCTCACCTATCGGGCGACCGCAAAGGGGCTCCTCGACGCCGGGCTGCCGCTCGACGACGAGGAGACGGCGGCGCGCTTCGCCGCGGCGATCGACCTCGCCGGGCTCGATCGCGGCGTGCTTGCTGCCCACGAGATCGGCGAGGCGGCCTCGAAGATCGCCGTCATGCCGTCGGTCCGCCGGGCGCTCGTGGCGGCACAGCGACGCTTTTCCGTGAAGGAGCCGGGCACGGTTCTCGACGGGCGCGACATCGGCACCGTCGTCTGTCCCGATGCGACGGTGAAGCTCTATGTGACGGCGGCGCCGGAGACGCGCGCGCAGCGCCGTTACGACGAGATCCGCGCGGCCGGCGGGGTGGCCGACTACGACGCGATCCTCGCCGACCTCAGGCGCCGCGACGCGCGCGACACGGGCCGGACGGATTCGCCGCTCCGGCCGGCGGACGACGCGCACTTGCTTGACACAACCGAAATGGGTATAGAAGCGGCGTTCCGCGCGGCAAGAGACCTGATCGATCAGGCGATCGCCGCTCGGAAAGCGGATTGATGCGGGGCGTCGCTTTCGAGCGAGCGCCCTTTCCTTTTCTCCGCGCGCGAGAATACCCATTTCGGGACGAACCCGCTTCCGCACGGTCGCATGCGCCGTACCGGCTTTCCTGAAGAAGGCCCTGACCGTCGGCAAGCCAACGCAACGCAAGCCCACGGCGCCGTCCGGACCGCGATCTGCAGAGACAGCGCGGCGGACCATTCAGGAGAATTCATGTCTGTAGCTACCCCGAGCCGGGAGGACTTCGCCGCCCTCCTCGAAGAATCATTCGCAGAGCACGACCTTGCCGAAGGCAGCGTCGTCAAGGGTACCGTCACCGCGATCGAGAAGGACGTCGCCGTCATCGACGTCGGCCTGAAGGTCGAGGGGCGCGTGCCGCTCAAGGAATTCGGCGCGAAGTCGAAGGAAGGCTCGCTCAAGGTCGGCGACGAGGTCGAGGTCTATGTCGAGCGGATCGAGAACGCGCTCGGCGAAGCCGTCCTGTCGCGTGACAAGGCCCGCCGCGAAGAGAGCTGGGTGCGCCTCGAAGAGAAGTTCAACGCCGGCGAGCGCGTCGAAGGCGTCATCTTCAACCAGGTCAAGGGCGGCTTCACGGTCGACCTCGACGGTGCCGTGGCGTTCCTGCCGCGTTCCCAGGTCGACATCCGACCGATCCGCGACGTCACGCCGCTGATGCACAACCCGCAGCCCTTCGAGATCCTCAAGATGGACAAGCGCCGCGGCAACATCGTCGTGTCGCGCCGCACGGTCCTCGAGGAGAGCCGCGCCGAGCAGCGCTCGGAGATCGTCCAGAACCTCGAAGAGGGTCAGGTGGTCGAGGGCGTCGTCAAGAACATCACCGACTACGGTGCGTTCGTCGACCTCGGCGGCATCGACGGCCTGCTGCACGTCACCGACATGGCCTGGCGCCGCGTCAACCATCCGACGGAGATCCTGTCGATCGGCCAGACCGTCAAGGTCCAGATCATCCGCATCAACCAGGAGACCCACCGCATCTCGCTCGGCATGAAGCAGCTCGAGGCGGACCCGTGGGACGGCATCGGTGCCAAGTACCCGACCGGCAAGAAGATCAAGGGCACGGTGACGAACATCACCGACTACGGCGCCTTCGTCGAGCTGGAGCCGGGCATCGAAGGTCTGATCCACATCTCCGAGATGTCCTGGACGAAGAAGAACGTCCATCCGGGCAAGATCCTCTCGACCTCGCAGGAAGTCGAAGTGGTCATCCTCGAGGTCGACCCGGTCAAGCGCCGCATCTCGCTGGGCCTCAAGCAGACGCTCGAGAACCCGTGGGAAGCCTTCTCGCATTCGCATCCCTCCGGCACGGTCGTCGAGGGCGAGGTCAAGAACAAGACCGAGTTCGGCCTGTTCATCGGCCTCGAGGGCGACGTCGACGGCATGGTCCACCTCTCCGACCTCGACTGGACGCGTCCGGGCGAGCAGGTCATCGAGGAGTTCAACAAGGGTGACGTCGTCAAGGCGGTCGTCCTCGACGTGGACATCGAGAAGGAGCGCATCTCGCTCGGCATCAAGCAGCTCGGCCGCGATGCGCTGGGCGATGCGGCGGCCTCGGGCGACCTGCGCAAGAACGCGGTCGTGTCGGCGGAAGTCACCGGCGTCAACGACGGCGGCGTCGAGGTGAAGCTCGTCGACCATCCGGACGTGACGGCCTTTATCCGCCGCTCGGACCTGTCGCGCGACCGCGACGAGCAGCGCCCCGAGCGCTTCTCGATCGGCCAGGTCGTCGATGCCCGCGTGACGAACTTCTCCAAGCGCGACCGCAAGGTCCAGCTCTCGATCAAGGCGCTCGAGATCGCCGAGGAGAAGGAAGCGGTTGCCCAGTACGGCTCGACCGATTCCGGTGCCTCGCTCGGCGACATCCTCGGCGCGGCGCTGCGCAAGCAGGAAGAGAAGTAGCCTCACGTCCCTTCGAAAGGACGCGATCGGAACCCGCGGGCGCGCAGCCCGCGGGTTTTCTTTTGCCGATCCGTCGGCTGCCGGAACAAGGGCCGGCGCGGCCGGTTCGAGGCTGGCAGGCAAGTCAGGGAGAAGGCCGATGGACAGGGAAGAACGCATCCGCCGGCGCGCCCACGAGATCTGGGAGCGCGAGGGCCGGCCCGAAGGCCGGGAGCAGGAGCACTGGGACAAGGCCGTCCAGGACGTCGAGGCGGAGGAATCGGAGGCGTCGCGCGGCCCCACCCACTCCGATCCCGTGGTCGGCGGCGAGGACGCGCCACCGACGGGAAAGAACGAGCGTTGAGAGCAGCTCCAGAAGAATAAAGTCCGTCTTCCGCGGGTAATCCTGGAGCGTTTCCAGGAAAAGTGGAAACCAGTTTTCCGTCCGGACGCGAGTGAACAAAGACAGGGATCGTTTTCGCGATTCAGCGAAACGCGGAAACGATCTAGCTATGGGCGAAGATGTCGGTATCTTCCCAGCCGAGGAGGTCGAGCTTGGCGCGCGTCGGCAGGAAGCGGAAGCACGCTTCGGCAAGCGCCGACCGTCCGTCGCGCACGAGCCGCTCGGTAAGCTTGTCGCGCAGCGCGTGCAGGTGGAGCACGTCGGAGGCGGCGTAGTCGAGCTGCGCCTGCGTCAGGTCGGCCGCCCCCCAGTCCGACGACTGCTGCTGCTTGGACACGTCGACGTCGAGCATCTCCTTCAGATTGTCCTTGAGCCCGTGGCGGTCCGTATAGGTGCGGATGAGCCGCGAGGCGATCTTCGTGCAGAAGACGGGCTCGCAGGTGACGCCGAAGGTGTGGAAGAGGACGGCGATGTCGAAGCGGCCGAAATGGAAGATCTTCTGGCGCTGCGGGTCGGAAAGCAGCGAAACGAGGTTCGGCGCCTGCCGCTGGCCGGCAGCGATCTGGATCACGTCGGCCGACCCGTCGCCGGGCGAGAGCTGGACGACGCAAAGCCGGTCGCGGCGCGGCACGAGGCCGAGCGTCTCCGTGTCGATCGCGATCGCGCCGGTATAGCGCGAGGCGTCCGCCGCGGAGATATCGCCCTTGTGCAGCCTGATCGTCGCCATGCCGGACCCTCGTCTTTCCGTTCCATCGTGGTCATCGGCCTATAGAGCATTTGCCGGCGAAACGGAAACGCATCGCCGATGCCGGGCGCACCCCTTGATCGAACCTTCGGCCGGAAAGGAACAGGCAACTATTTCTCCCGTATTTTCCTTGCGCACGGGAGAGAGAACAGCGTGAAAGAGAAGGCCATGGCAGGGGGACATGCCCTCACGCGCGTCGGAGAGAATTTCAACCGCCGTCACTACTACCGCCGCGACACGAACTGTTCGGGCTTCCTGCTCTACAAGCCGGACCGCCGGTCGAAGAAGCTTGAGAAGATCGCCGCGCGCGTCATCAACCTCTCCGAGCACGACGTCCTGCTGCTCGTCGACAAGCTGGATCTGCGGCTTTTCGAGGCCTATGTCGTGCTCCCCGGCATCCGGGCGAAGATCGCGGGCAAGGTCGTGCGCCAGGGAGATTACGTCGTGGCGCTGGAATTCGAGGTCCTGATCCCCTCGGCCGTCGTCGACGCCATCGCCGCTATCGAAGCGCCGGCGAACCCGGCTTGAGACGGCGTCACGCGCTGGGGCAGAGCGTGATCGCTGGAACCCCTCAGCCCGCCGCGCCATTAACCCGGCATTGACGCGTGACTCCTCGACGACGGATGACGGAACCCCGAAGACAGAACCGCCTGCCGCGCCCCCGGCTTCCCGTCGGCGACCGCGTCGCCTGGCTCGCCGGCATCATGATCGCCATCGGCGCGATCATGTGCTTTGCGGCATTGCTGAATCTTTGAGTGCCGGCGGCGCGAACGGCGTTCCGTCCGGCTGACGGGTGGCCCCAGCTTCAGTCCAGACGGGCGAGCAGCGCAGGATTGGGGAAGCAGGTCTCGGGCTGCCCGTTCTTCGCCTGCCATTCGCCGATCGAACGACGCGTCTTGTAGCCGGGCAGGCCGTCGGCGCCGCCGACGTCGTAGCCCTTGGCCTCGAGCGCCCGCTGCATGTTCGCGACGTCCGACCGCAGCATGTGCCCGACGTCGCCCCAGCGGCCGACAAAGGCGCCCGAGCCGTAGGCGATGCGATCGGCGAGGTTGCCGATGAACAGCGCGTAGAGGTCGGAGTTGTTGTAGGCCTTGAGCACGTAGAAGTTCGGCGTGACGAGGAAGGCCGGGCCGTCCGTGCCGGCGGGCACGAGCATCATGCCGTCGGCCTTCTCCTCGGCCGCGGAAAAGTCGCGGCCGGAGACGCGGCGGATTCCTTCCGCCTTCCAGGCTGCGATCGGCCGCGCGCGATCCGGCCCTTCCTGGGCACAGGAGACGCCCGCCGGGATCATGACCTCGTAGCCCCAGTCGCGGCCGGCCTGCCAGCCGGACTTCGCGAGGAAATTGGCGATCGAGGCGAGGGTGTCGGGCACCGACGTCCAGATGTTCGCATGGCCGTCGCCGTCGAAATCGACGGCATATTTCAGGTAGCTCGACGGCATGAACTGCGGCTGGCCGAGCGCGCCGGCGGCCGATCCCTTCATCATCGCCGGCGTCGCCTCGCCGCGTTCGACGATCCTGAGGGCAGCGAGAAGCTCCGTCCGGAACAGGTCCTGGCGCGTCGACATGAAGGCCTTCGTCGCAAGGACCGAGAAGGCGGGATCGGGAATGGCGGCTGCGCCGAAGCCGGTCTCCCGGCCCCAGACGGCGAGCAGGATGCGGCCGGGCACGCCGTAGCGCCGTTCGACCTTGTCGAGCGTCGGTCCCCACTTCGCGGCGAGCGAGCGGCCCGCGGCGGCCAGCCCCTGCAGCCGGCGTTCGGAGAAATAGGCGCCCGGAGAGCGGAATTCGGCCTGAGTCTGCGGCCGCGCCTTCGGCGGCGTCGTGCCGGGCGGGACGAGGCCGGAGAGCGACCAGTCGAGCCGCACGTCGCCGAGCGCGGCTTCAAACGTCCGGCGCGAGATGCCGTCGCGCTTCGCCGCCGGCCAGAGGTCCCCCTCGATCCATGTATGGAACGCGTCTTCGACCGCCGGGCGGGATAGGGCGAAAGCCGGCGCGGCGGCCATCAGCCCGAGACACGCGGCAAGGCAAAGGACGACGGTTTTCTTCGGGATCATCGGCGGCCTCGAATCGGTGCTGTGCCGCGAAGGCTATCAGGCCCGGGCGCGACTCAAAACGCGGTGCGGGAGCGCAGGGCGGCCGAGAGCGTGCCCTCGTCGAGGTAGTCGAGCTCCCCGCCGACCGGGACGCCGTGGGCGAGCCGGGTGATCGTGACGTCGAGCCCCGTCAGCTGGTCGGTGATGTAATGGGCGGTCGTCTGCCCCTCGACCGTGGCGTTGACGGCGAGGATCAGTTCGCGGATGCCGCCTGCCGCCACACGCTCGACCAGGCTGCGGATGTTCAAGTCCTCCGGGCCGACGCCGTCGAGCGGCGAGAGCGTTCCGCCGAGGACGTGATAGGCGGCGTTGATCGCGCCGGCCCGTTCCAGCGCCCAGAGATCGGCGACGTCCTCGACCACGATGATCGTCGCCGCGTCGCGGCGCGGGTCGGTGCAGACCGTGCAGGGATCGGCGGTATCGACATTGCCGCAGACCGAGCAGACCTTGACCGCCTCGTGCGCAACCGCCATTGCATCGGCGAGAGGCCCGAGGAGCTGGTCCTTCTTCTTGATGAGATGAAGCGCCGCGCGGCGCGCCGAGCGCGGGCCCAGGCCCGGCACCCGGGCCAGCAACTGGATCAGCTTCTCGATTTCCGGGCCCGTGACGCGCTTCTGCATGGCGTCCTTCTAATTCGGCGACTTGAGCTTGGAAAGCGGCATCGGGCACGGATGCGGTTGACAAGCCGGCGGCAAAGCCCGAAGCCCTGCCGCATCCGGCAGACGAGCATTGAGGACCCCGTCCGTGAACGACAACAGGGATGCAAGGCGGCTTTCCGCCGATCCGCGCGCCGCCGCCGGCGTTTTCACGCGGCCGTGGATCTTCATCCGGGGCGTGCCGGCGATGAAGTTCCTGCCGCCCGAAGGCCCGCCCGAGATCGCCTTTGCCGGACGGTCCAACGTCGGCAAGTCGTCGCTGATCAACACCCTCGTCGGCCAGAAGGGGCTCGCCCGCACGTCGAACACGCCGGGGCGCACCCAGGAGCTCAACTTCTTCGTCCCGGACGGCTATTCCGGCGAAGGCGACGACCTGCCGCCGATGGCGCTCGTCGACATGCCGGGCTACGGCTTCGCCAAGGCGCCCAAGGAGCAGGTCGACGCCTGGACGGCGCTCGTCTTCGATTTCCTGCGCGGGCGCACGAGCCTCAAGCGCGTCTTCGTGCTGATCGACGCCCGCCACGGCATCAAGAAGAACGACGAGGACGTGCTCGACCTCCTCGACAAGGCGGCCGTCTCCTATCAGGTCGTGCTGACGAAGATCGACAAGATCAAGCCGGCCGGCGTCGCGCGCCTCCTCGAGGAGACGGCGCGCCGGATCGGAAAGCGGCCGGCGGCCTTTCCGGAGGTGCTGGCGACATCGTCGGAGAAGGCGGAAGGCCTGGACGACCTGCGCGCCGCCGTCGCCTTCGCGGTCCGCAGTTGATCCGCTCTCAGACGTCCGCCTTCGGCTGGAAGGTCAGCGCCAGTCCGTCGATGCAGTGGCGCTTGCCGGTCGGCGGAGGACCGTCGTCGAAGACGTGGCCGAGATGGCCGCCGCAGCGCGCGCAGTGGACTTCGGTGCGCACCATGAACATCGACGTGTCGGCCTTGGTCGCGACCCCGCCCGCGATCGCCTGGTAGAAGCTCGGCCATCCGGTGCCGCTGTCGAACTTCGTCTTCGATGAGTAGACAGCCTGGTCGCAGCCGGCGCAGTGAAAAATGCCGGCGCGCTTCTCGTGGAGCAGCGGGCTCGTGAAGGGCGGCTCGGTGCCCTCCTGGCGCAGGATGTCGTATTGGGCGGGCGTCAGCTTCTTGCGCCATTCCGCATCGGTGAGCGTCACCGGGAACTTGCCCTCGGCGGCCTCGGCGCTCGGGCGACCGAAGCCGACGGCACCCGCTCCGGCAAAGGCGGCGAGGCCCGCTCCGGCAAGAAGGAAATTGCGGCGGTTCATCATGTTCGTCTCCATCGGCTCGTTTGATGCAAGCATGGCGCAGATCGTGGCGCGATTGAACGCCTGTCGGCTTCAACGCTGATCAAACCCGCGTGTGGCGGGCGCTTCGGCGCCGGACGGCCTGCGTCCCGCGCCGCGCGGTCGGAGTGTGCAAGGGGGCGCGCGGCGCGGGACTCGCCGCACCGGAGGTCGTGGCTTGTCGATCGGCTCCGGCACGGCGTGCGGCCGGCGCATCCCGCAACCGCGGGCGACGCGCAGCCGTCTTCCGAAGCTACGGGCGCGGGCGAAAGAAGTTTCAGCGGCTTCGTTGCGAGCCGTCAGAGCGAGCGGGCGGGGCCGGAGGCGACGACGGGACCGGTCGGGGCGCCGGTCGGCGAGCCGCCGGCGGGTTCCACGCTGACGGCAAGGACCGTGCCGGCATCGAAGGCATCGCGCATCGGCTGCGGAACGACGATCTCGCCGCGGCCGTTCTGCGGCAGCACGCCGAGCGAGACCGGCGCGTTCTTGCCGTTGATCATCCAGAGCTCGAGCGACTTCGGAGCCGGCGTCTCCGCTGCGACCGGCGTCAGACGCACCGTCCCGCGTGCCTTGTCGTAGACGGCAAGGAGGTTCATCGGCCCCTGCTTCGCCGAAAGCTCGGCGACGAGCGGCCGGCCGCCACTCCCGACGCCGAAGACGCCGCTGATCGCGCCCGCCATGCCGACGATGACCAGCAGGCAGGCGAGCGTCGCCAGCCGCCAGAAGGCGAGGGAGGTCCAGAGGCTGCCGGCTGCCACCGGCACGTCGCGCGCCCCCGGCGCCTGCGAGAAAAGACGCGCCTCGACCTGGCGCAGCACCGTCTGCGGCGGCTCCGCCGCCTCGTAGGCGACGTTGAGGACGGAGAGCTCGTCCTCCCAGCGGGCCACTTTCGCCGCAAGGGCGGCGTCCTCCGCCAGCCGCGCCTGGACCGCCCGGCGATCCTCGGACGAAAGCACGCCGAGGACGTACTCGCCGGCGAGCACGTCATCGCGTCGGCCGCTGTCTTCGCTCTCGGCAGGCCCGCTCATCGCTCCAGACACTCTCTCAGCCGGATCAGGCTGCGGCGCAGCCATGTCCTCATCGTGTTCAGCGGCACGCCATGCTGTTCCGCCAGTTCCTGATAGCTCAGCCCCTCGACATAGGCGCTGCGCACCGCGCTCGCCCGGTTGGCGTCGAGCTCCTCCATGCACGTCTCGATCCGCCGCCCCTCGCCGGCAAGCATGGCGCGGCGCTCCGGATCGGGCGCTGCGTCGGCGAGATCATAGGCCTCGTCGATGTCGCTGGCGCTGGGACGCCGTGCGCGCAGCACGTCGATCGCATGGTTGCGCGCGATGGCCGCGAGCCAGGGCGTGGGGCTGGCATGGCCGGTTGCGAAGCGGTGGGATCGCTGCCAGATCTTGACGTACACTTCCTGCAGCGCTTCCTTCGCCTCTTCCCGGTCCTTTAGGATACGGAGACATATGCCGAAAAGTTTCGGGCTCGTCGCTGCGTAGAGCGCGTGGAAAGCCTGCCTGTCCTTCAGCACCACACGGGCGATCAGCGCGGCGATGTCGTCTTCGGCCATGTTTGCCCAGGTCCCCGGTCATCCTGCGCAGCGACAGGTTGCGGAGGCCACAATAGCCGCTCCCGGCCCTTTTGAAAGACCTCGGCGGTGCTTTCGCCGATGAGCCCGCGCGTTAAGTTTCGCGCAAGGCCCGTCGGTTAGGCTGCGGCTCTTTCAGCCGGGTCTTTTTCCATCGCCATGCTTTCCACGCTTGCCGATTTCAACCTCATCAACCACGACCTGACGGCGACGTTGAAGCGCACGGCGGCCGATCCGGTCGTCAGCCGCGACGCCCAATATTACCGGGACAACATCGACAGCGTGACGTCGCTCGACGATTTCGTCGGCAACTACCGGCTCTTCTCCTACGCCATGAAGGCCTATGGCCTGGAAGACATGACCTACGCCAAGGCCTTCATGAAGAAGGTGCTGGAAAGCGACCTGTCCGATTCCAAGAGCTTCGCCAATCAGCTCAACGACCAGCGTTACCGGGACTTCGCCGCCGCCTTCAACTTCAACGCCGACGGCAGCGTCACGACGGCGACGCTGACCGCCCAGTCCGGCACGCAGGAAGACGACACCATCGGCCTCTATTCGCAGGCGCGGCAGGATAACCTGACCTCCGTCGACACCGAGACCGCCTACTACAAGGCGACGATCGGCAGCGTCGCCTCGCTCGACGATTTCCTGTCCAATTCGCGGCTCGTCGACTACGCCCTGAAGGCGAACGGCATCGATCCCAACTACTATTCCGCCGACACGCTCCGGAAGGTGCTGACAAGCGACCTCTCCGACCCGCAGAGCTTCGCCAACACGCTCGGCAGCAAGGACTATCTCGACCTCGCGAAGTCCTTCAACTTCCAGGCCGACGGCAGCCTGTCCGCCGGAACCGCCGCCCAAAGCGATGCCGCGATCCTGACGACCACCGCCGATTACGGCTTCTACGAAGCCGGCACGCTGACGCCGCAGATGGCGAAGGACAATACCGATTACTTCACGCAGCAGATGACGTCGGTCACTTCGGTCGACCAGCTGCTGTCGGACAACCGGCTCTACACCTACGTGCTGACCGCCTTCGGCTTCGATCCCTATTCGACCGATTCAAGCACGATCCGGCAGGCGCTGACCAGCGACTCCAGCGATCCGGCGAGCTTCGCGAACACCGCCACCGGCGGCGATTATTCCGGCCTCGCCTCGCTCTTCAACTTCAACGCCGACGGCAGCGTGCCGGCCGGCGGGAAGGCGATCTCCGATCACGACCTTTCGGCCGTGACGAACGCCTACGGGCTCGGCTACGACAGCGCGGCGAAGGCCGCTTCCGATAACGCCACGGCCTACTTCAAGTCGGCCTCCGAGAAGATCACCTCCGTCAACGACCTCCTCGGCGACACGCAGCTCTACAACTACGTGCTCGATGCCTACGGCCTCGATCCGGACACGGAATCGAAGACGATCATCAAGCAGGTGCTGACGAGCGACCCCTCCGATCCGACGAGTTTCGTCAGCCGGCTGCACGATTCGCGCTACGACGCGCTTGCCGCCGCCTTCAACTTCACGCCGGGCGGCGGCATCCATGCGCCGAAAGCGGCGCAGGCGACGGCCGACAGGCAGAACACGGAAACGGCCTATGCGGCGCTTGCGACCGCAGGCACCGTCACCAAGGACCAGGCGAAGACGGAGACGGCCTATTACGACGACGCGATCGGCAGGGTCACGTCGGTGGACGATTTCCTCGCCGACAGCCGCCTCGTCGACTATGCGCTGGTCGCGAACGGCATCGATCCGAAGACGGTCAAGACGAGCGATCTCAGGAAGGCGCTGACGAGCGACCTCGGCGACCCGAAGAGCTATGCCAATTCGGAAGCCGACCAGAAGCTTCGCGATCTCGTCGCCAGCTTCAATTTCCAGTCCGACGGCTCCATTGCCGAGGAGCCGGTCGGCGACGTCCAGTCGAAGGCCGACATCGTCAAGACGCAGGACTTCTACACGCGTCAGACGCTGGAGAGCAACGAGGGTGACCAGAACACCGGCGTCCGGCTCGCGCTCTATTTCGAGCGCATGGCGCCCGGCATCAAGACCGCCTACGAGATCCTTGCCGATCCGGCGCTGCTCGAGGTCGTGCAGACGGCGCTCGGCATCTCGCCCGACACGGGGGCGGCCGACATCAGCCTCCAGGCGAAATATATCGACGGCAGGCTCGACTACGCCGACTTCCAGGACCCGGCGAAGCTGACCAAGTTCATCGCCCAGTTCGCGTCGATGTACGACATGCAGAACGACACCTCCACCGATCCGACCCTGTCGCTCTTCGCCGGGTCCGGCTCGGCGGGCATCAGCGCCGACCTCATGCTGAGCGTCGCGCAGATGAAGCTCGGAGGCTGAGCGGCGGCCGCCCGCTAGGCGATTGCCCGACCGGCGGCTTGCCGCTAAGAAGCCCTCGCCTTTGCGGGGAATGCTGATGACCGAGACCACCTCCGACGCCGAAAGCCAGATGCAGGCGCGGCTCCTCTCCGAGGCGCTGCCCTACATGCAGCGCTACGAGAACCGCACCATTGTGGTGAAATATGGCGGCCACGCCATGGGTGACCCGACGCTCGGGCGCGCCTTCGCGCGCGACATCGCGCTGCTCAAGCAGTCCGGCGTCAACCCGATCGTCGTCCACGGCGGGGGCCCGCAGATCGGCGCGATGCTGACGAAGATGGGCATCGAATCGAAGTTCGAGGGCGGGCTCCGCGTCACCGACGAGAAGACGGTCGAGATCGTCGAGATGGTGCTCGCCGGCTCGATCAACAAGGAAATCGTCGCGATGATCAATGCCGAGGGCGAATGGGCCATCGGCTTGTGCGGCAAGGACGGCAACATGGTCTTCGCCGAGAAGGCGAAGAAGACGGTCGTCGACCCGGAATCGAACATCGAGAGGATCCTCGACCTCGGCTTCGTCGGCGAGGTCGTGGAGGTCGACCGCACGCTCCTCGACCTGCTCGCGAAGTCGGAGATGATCCCGGTGATCGCGCCGGTGGCGCCGGGGCGCGACGGCCACACCTACAATATCAACGCCGACACCTTCGCCGGCGCCGTCGCCGGCGCGCTGAACGCGACGCGCCTGCTCTTCCTCACCGACGTGCCCGGCGTCCTCGACAAGAACAGCGACCTCATCAAGGAACTCTCCGTCGCCGAGGCCCGTGCGCTGATCGCCGACGGCACGATCTCCGGCGGCATGATCCCGAAGGTCGAGACCTGCATCCAGGCGATCGAGGCCGGCGTGCAGGGCGTCGTCATCCTCAACGGCAAGACGCCCCACGCCGTGCTTCTCGAAATCTTCACCGAGCATGGCGCCGGCACGCTGATCGTGCCCTGAAGCCTTCCGTGTGGCGCTTCCATCGGCGCTGCCGATGCCGTAAGGCAGGCCGATGAGCCAGAAACAGACCCCGAAACAGACCCCAAAACAGACATTGCCGGCCGCCGCGGACTTCGCCCATGTCCGCGATTGGGTCTTCGACCTCGACAATACGCTCTATCCGCGCCACACCGACCTGTTCTCGCAGATCGACCGGAACATGACGGCCTATGTGGCCGAGCTCCTGCAGCTGCCACCGGAGGAGGCGCGCGAGGTCCAGAAGCGCTATTACCGCGACCACGGCACGACGCTCCAGGGCCTGATGATCAACCACGGCATCGACGCCAACGCCTTCCTGGAGCGTGTCCACGACATCGACTATTCGTGGGTCGCGCCCGATCCGGCGCTCGGCGAGGCGATCCGCCGACTGCCCGGCCGCAAGTTCATCTTCACGAACGGCGACACGCGCCATGCTCGCCGCACGGCCGAAGCGCTCGGCATCCTCGACCATTTCGACGACATCTTCGACATCGTCGCGGCCGACCTGCTGCCGAAGCCGGCAGCCGCCACCTACGATAAGTTCCTCGGCCTCCACCGGGTCGACGCGCGCCACGCCGTGATGTTCGAGGACCTGCCGCGCAACCTCACGGTGCCGAAGGCGCTCGGCATGACGACCGTGCTGATCGTGCCGGCGAACCTCTCCGAGGCGTTCGGCGAGACGTGGGAGCGTGAGGGCCGCGAAGGCGAGCAGATCGACTATGTCACCGACGATCTCGCCGGCTTCCTGACCACCGTCAGCGGCGGGGTTCAGCCGAGCTCGTAGCGGCGGGCGATCACCTTCCAGGCTTCTTCCGCCGTGTCGACGAAGGAGATGAGGTCGAGGTCGGACGGCGCGATCGTGCCGAACTCGGCGAGCGCCTCGAAATCGACGATGCGGTGCCAGAAGTCCGAGCCGAAGAGCAGGAAGGGCACGGCCTCCATGCGACCGGTCTGGATCAGCGTCAGCGCCTCGAACATCTCGTCGAGCGTGCCGAAGCCGCCGGGAAAGACGGCGACGGCCTTGGCGCGCATCAGGAAATGCATCTTCCGGATCGCGAAATAGTGGAAGTTGAAGCTGAACTTCGGCGTCACATAGGCGTTCGGCGCCAGCTCGTGCGGCAGCACGACGTTGAGGCCGATCGTCGGCGCGCCTTCCTCCGAGGCGCCGAGGTTGCCCGCCTCCATGACGCCCGGCCCGCCGCCGGTCGTGATGATGTATTCGCTGTAGCCCGTCGTCTTCGAATGCCGCGAGCAGAGCCGGGCGAACTTGCGCGCCTCTTCGTAATAGGGGGCGGCGGCCATCAGGTTCTTCCGCTGCGTCTCGTTGCGCGCCGCCCAGGGCTCGACGCCGGGAGCGGGGATCCGCGCGCCGCCGAAGAGCACGACGGTCGACTTGATGCCGGCCTCCGTCAGGAGCATCTCGGCCTTCAGCAATTCGAGCTGCAGGCGGACCGGCCGCAGTTCCTCCCGGCACATGAAGTCGTCGTCGGCATAGGCGAGCCGGTAGGCAGGCGAGGCGCTCTGCGGCGTCGGCGGGATGCGTTCGGCCCGCGAACGGTCCTGCCCGCTGTCGGCGAGCGGATCCCACCTGTCGTCCTTGCGCTTGGCTGCCATGTTGCCCCTGTCGCCCTTTCGCTGTGCCGTCGCCGTCTGTCCCGAACGCAGAATTGACGCTCCCGCCGCGCTCGCTTAGGGAGATGAGCCCGGTCAGGACGCGCGGACGGGGAATCGCATGTGCCGAGACTACGTCGCGAAGTTTAAGGAAATTTCATGAGCACCGCCGATCTTCAGAGCCTCGAAGATGAGATCGAAGCCGCCTTCGACAACCGCGACACTCTGACACCGTCGACGCGCGGGGCGGTGCGCGAGACCGTCGAGCATGCGCTCGATCTTCTGGACAGCGGCAAGGCGCGCGTGGCGGAGCGGGGTGCCGACGGCACCTGGAGCGTGAACCAGTGGCTGAAGAAGGCCGTGCTCCTCTCCTTCCGTCTGAACGCGATGGATGTCATCAGGGGCGGTCCGGGCCAAGCTTCGTGGTGGGACAAGGTGCCCTCGAAGTTCGACGGCTGGGGTGCGCTCGAGTTCGAGAAGGCCGGCTTCCGCGCCGTGCCGAGCGCCATCGTGCGGCGCTCCGCCCATATCGGCAAGGGTGTCGTCTTGATGCCGTCCTTCGTCAACCTCGGCGCCTATGTCGACGAAGGGACGATGGTCGACACCTGGGCGACGGTCGGCTCCTGCGCCCAGATCGGCAAGCACGTCCACCTCTCCGGCGGCGTCGGCATCGGCGGCGTGCTCGAGCCGATGCAGGCCGGCCCGACGATCATCGAAGACAACTGCTTCATCGGCGCGCGTTCCGAGGTCGTCGAGGGCTGCATCGTTCGCGAGGGTTCCGTCCTCGGCATGGGCGTCTTCATCGGCAAGTCGACGAAGATCGTCGACCGCACGACCGGCACGATCACCTATGGAGAGGTGCCGCCCTTTTCGGTCGTCGTCGCCGGCTCCCTGCCCGGCAAGCCGATGGGCAACGGCGAGCCCGGCCCGAGCCTCTACTGCGCCGTCATCGTCAAGCGCGTCGACGAGAAGACCCGCGCCAAGACCGGCATCAACGAGCTGCTGCGCGATTGAGCAGGGGATTCTTCGTCCCCGTTTCGTGAGCCGAGAAAGCCGGTTGAGCTAAACCCCGAGCGCTCGCAGCGCCTGGACCAGCCCTTTGGTCGAGGCGTCGTGGCCATCGGCGCTTTCCTTGCCTTCGACGACGGGCAGCAAGCCGGTGGCGAGCTCCTTGCCGAGCTCGACGCCCCACTGGTCGAAGGCGTTGATGCCGAAGATCTGCGCCTCGGTGAAGACGCGGTGCTCGTAGAGCGCGATCAGCCGCCCGAGGGCGAAGGGGGTCAGCTTCTTGTAGAGGATCGTGACCGACGGCCGGTTGCCGGTGAAGACGCGATGCGGCGCGATCCGCTCCGCCTCGGCTTCCGCCGCGCCCTTGTCGAGGAGCTGCTTCTTCGCCTCCTTGAACGTCCGGCCCTTCATCAGGGCCTCCGATTGCGCCAGGCAGTTCGCCACGAGCAGCTCGTGCTGGTGCTTCAGTTCCGGCTCGTGGCCTTGCGCCGCGACCATGAACTCGACCGGCACCGGGTCGGTGCCCTGGTGGAGCAGCTGGAAGAAGGCGTGCTGGCCGTTGGTGCCGGGTTCGCCCCAGGCGACGGGCCCCGAGTGGCGCTTCAGCGGCTCGCCGTCGCGCGTCACACCCTTGCCGTTCGATTCCATGTCGAGCTGCTGGAGATAGGCCGGGAAACGGGCGAGGTGCTGGTCGTAGGGGATGATCGCGCGCGAGCCGTAGCCGCAGATCTCCCGGTGATAGAAGCCGACGAGGCCGAGCAGCATCGGCAGGTTCTCGCCGATCGGCGCGGTGCGGAAGTGCCGGTCGATGGCATGGCCGCCGTCGAGGAAGCGGCCGAAGTCCTCCCGCCCGATCGCGATCATCAGCGGCAGGCCGATCGCCGACCAGATCGAGTAGCGCCCGCCGACCCAGTCCCAGAAGCCGAAGGTGCGCGTCTCGTCCATGCCGAAGGCGCGCACCTTGTCGAGCGCCGTCGAGACGGCGGCGAAGTGGTCGCGAACCGCCTTCTCGCCGAGCGCGTCGGCGATCCATTTGCGCGCCGTCCGGGCGTTCGTCATCGTCTCGACGGTGGTGAAGGTCTTCGACGCGACGATGACCAGCGTCGTCTCCGGCGCGAGCACCGCGAGCGTGTCGGCGATGTGGGCGCCGTCGACGTTGGAGACGAAATGGGCGCGCGGCCCGTCGTGATAGGGCGCGAGCGCCAGCGTCGCCATGGCCGGCCCGAGATCGGAGCCGCCGATGCCGATGTTGACGACGTCGGTGAACGCCTTGCCGGTCGCGCCGCGGATCCCGCCGGACCGGATCGCGTCGGAAAACGCACCCATCGCGTCGAGCACGCCGTTCACCTCCGGCATCACGTCCTCGCCGTCGACGAGGACGGGGGCGTTATCGCGGTTGCGGAGCGCCGTGTGCAGGACGGCGCGGTTCTCCGTCGTGTTGATCTTCTCGCCGGAAAACATCGCGTCGCGCCGCCCCTCGACGTCGGCCGCCTTCGCGACCGCGAAGAGCAAACCCATCGTCTCTTCGGTCACCGCACATTTCGAATAGTCGAGGAGAAGATCGTCGAGGCGGGCCGAGAAGCGCTCGAAACGCCGGCCGTCCTCGGCGAAAGCCGCGCGCATGTCCTTCGGCGCCCCGTTCTGCCGGTGGTTCCGCAAGGCGGCGATGGCATCTTCGAGGGCCTTGGTCATGCGCGTGCTCCTGATTGAAACGGCAGGCGCGGTATGCGGCAGCCTCGGGCGTGAATCAAGCGCGGCGACCCCTCAGGTCAAGGGCGGGTCGCTCTCGCGCAGGCTGCGCCTCAGGATCTTGCCGACGGTGCTCTTCGGCAAGGTTTCGCGGAACTCGACGTATTTCGGCCGCTTGTAGTTCGTCAGGTTCTGCGCGCACCAGGCCTTGATCTCGGTCTCCGTGAGCTTCGGGTCGCTGCGCACGACGACGAGCTTGACCGCTTCGCCCGAATGCGGGTCGCCGACGCCGATCGCCGCCGCCTCGGCGATGCCCGCCATGGCGGCGACCACCTCCTCGATCTCGTTCGGATAGACGTTGAAGCCGGAGACGAGGATCATGTCCTTCTTGCGGTCGACGATCTTGGTGTAGCCGCGCTCGTCCATGACGCCCATGTCGCCGGTGCGGAGGAAGCCGTCCGGCGTCATCACCTTCGCCGTCTCGTCCGGCCGGTTCCAGTAGCCGGCCATGACCTGCGGCCCGCGCACGCAAATCTCGCCGATCCGCCCGAGCGGCAGCGAATGTCCGCCGTCGTCGCGGATGTCGATCTCCGTCGAGGGCAGCGGCAGGCCGATCGTGCCCGTGAACTCCTTCGCATCGAAGCGGTTGGCGCTGATGACGGGCGACGTCTCGGAGAGCCCGTAGCCCTCGGCAATCGGGCAGCCGGTGACCGCCTGCCACTTCTCGGCGACCGGGCGCTGCACCGCCATTCCGCCGGCGAGCGTCAGGATCAGCGGCCGGAAGTCGAGCGTGCGGAACGCCTCGGTCGCGAGCAGCGCGTTGAAGAGCGTGTTCAGGCCGGGGAAGACGTTGATCTCGTGGCGCGCCATCTCCTTGACGAGGTTCGGAAGGTCGCGCGGGTTGGCGATCAGCACGTTGTGCGCGCCCTGGTCGATGCCCATGAACAGGTTCACCGTCAACGCGAAGATGTGGTAGAGCGGCAGCGCGCAGAGGAATGTCAGCGCCTCCGGCCGGGCCTTGCCGGCAAAGGCCGTCTCGAACCAGGTACCGTTCTGCATGACGTTCGCGAGCACGTTCGCGTGCGTCAGGACAGCGCCCTTCGCGATACCCGTCGTCCCGCCCGTATATTGCAGGAAGGCGATGTCGGCGCCGGCAAGCGCCACCGGCTTGAAGCCGTGGGCCCGGCCGCTCGCGAGCGCCTTCCGGAAAGGCGTGTGCCCCGGCAGGCGGAACGGCGGGACCATCTTCCTGACGCGGCGGACGACGAGGTTGACGAGTGGCCCCTTCGCACCGAGCAGGTCGCCGAGCGTCGCCACGCACACATGCGCGACCGGAACCTGTTCGAGCGCCTTCTCGACCGTTTGCGCGAAGGTCTCGAGCACGATGATCGCCCGCGCGCCGGAATCGGAAAGCTGGTGGGCGAGCTCGCGCGGCGTGTAGAGCGGGTTGACGTTGACGACGACGAGGCCCGCCTGGAGGATCGCCGCGACGGCGACCGGGTATTGCAGCACGTTCGGCATCATCACCGCGACGCGCTCGCCCTTCGCCAGACCGATCGACTGGAGCCATCCGGCGAAGGCCGCGGCGTCGGCGCCGAGGCCCGCATAGGTGATCGTCCGTCCCATCGAGGAAAAGGCGGGCCGGGTCGAAAACCGCGCCGTCGAGGCGGCGATGAGATCGGCAAGCGACCGGTGCGGCGAGGGCGGGCATTCGACCGGCATCTGCGGCGGATAGCCCTGCAGCCAGATCCGCTTTTCCGGCGGCAAGCCCTGCTGAAGCGCCATTCGTTCCTCCGTCAAGACGCGACATGCGCGCCATCGGCCGGAGCATCCGCGGAATGGCCCGGCGCTGCAAGCGCTTTGCGCGAAGGAGGCGAGGATGGAATGGCCGCCTTTATTAAATCTTTAATAGACCGCGTCCGCGGCGCCGTGGTCAGACGCCTCCGTTCTGACCCCGGTCCGGAGGACATCGATGGCTCTCAGCACGCTGCTCTATGCAAGTTCCGCCAGGTCCGATCTGACCAAGGCCGACATCGACGACATCGTCGCGACGGCGCGCCGGGTGAACGCGGGCCTCGAGGTCACGGGACTGCTCGCCTTCGACGGGCGCGGCTTTGCCCAAATCCTCGAAGGCGAGGACGAGACGATCCGGTCGCTCTACGACAGGATCAGGCGCGACCGGCGCCATTTCGGCTGTGTGCTCCTGTTCTTCGGCGAACTGAAGCAGCGCCGGTTCAGGGGCTGGACCATGGGTTACCGGCCGCTGAGCGACCTCATCCTGATCCAGGACATCAGTGGCTAACGCCTGCCGCCGCGCCCGACGTCGTTGATCGGATGGCAACACTGCGTTACGCGGGGCGATGGACCCGGCGCGCGCGATTCTCAAGGACGTCTTCGGCTTCGACGACTTCAGGCCGGGACAGGAGGAGATCGTCCGGGCGATCGAGGCCGGGCGCGACGTGCTCGCGATCATGCCGACGGGCGGAGGGAAGTCGCTGTGCTACCAGCTGCCGGCGCTGGTCCGCGACGGGCTGACGGTCGTCATATCGCCGCTGATCGCGCTGATGCGCGACCAGGTCGCCCAGCTCGTCGCCAACGGCGTCGCCGCCGCGGCGCTCGTCTCCGCCAACCCGCCCGAGGAGCACGACCGCATCCGCGGCGACCTCGCGTCGGAAAGGCTGAAGCTCCTCTATCTCGCGCCGGAGCGGCTGACGGCGAGCATCGGGCTGCTGAGGCGCGCCGGCGTCTCGCTTCTCGCCGTCGACGAGGCCCATTGCGTCAGCCAGTGGGGCCACGACTTCCGCCCGGACTACCTGACGATCGGCGCGCTGCGGCAGGAGTTGGGCGGCGTCCAGACCGCGGCCTTCACGGCGACGGCGGATGCCGAGACGCGCGCCGAGATCGCGGCGAAGCTCTTCGACGCGCCGCCGCTCGAGTTCCTGCGCGGCTTCGACCGGCCGAACCTCTTCCTCGCCTTCGAGCCGAAGGCGAACACGCGCCGCCAGATCGAGGCCTACGTCGCGGCGCGCAAGGGCGCGTCCGGCATCGTCTACTGCTCCTCGCGCAAGCGGACGGAGGACCTTGCGGCGCACCTTTCGGCGGCGGGCGTCGACGCGCTGCCCTACCATGCCGGGCTCGATCCGCAGACCCGCCAGAGGAACCAGGACCGTTTCACGCGCGAGGACGGCCTGGTGATGACGGCAACCGTCGCCTTCGGCATGGGCGTCGACAAGCCGGACGTGCGCTTCGTCGTCCATGCCGACCTGCCGAAGACGATCGAGAGCTACTACCAGGAAATCGGCCGCGCCGGGCGCGATGGACTGCCGGCGGAGACGCTGACGCTCTTCGGCGTCGACGACATCCGGCTGAGGCGGACGCAGATCGACGACGGCGACGCGCCGCCGGAGCGCAAGCGCGCCGACCACGGCCGGCTGAATGCGCTGCTCTCGCTCGCCGAGGCGCCGCGCTGCCGCCGTCAGACGCTGCTTGCCTATTTCGGCGAGGCGGCGGAACCCTGCGGCCATTGCGATCTCTGCCGCAACCCGCCCGAGCGATTCGATGGCACGGAGGCGGCGCAGAAGGCGCTTTCGGCGATGGTGCGCACCGGCGAGCGCTTCGGCCTCGAGCACCTGATCGCCGTCCTCCTCGGCGAGGGCAACGAGCGCATTGCCGCCCTCGGCCACGACCGCCTGCCGACCTTCGGCGTCGGCCGCGAGCGCGACAGGAACGGCTGGCGCGACATCTTCCGCCAGATCTATGCCCTTGGTCTCGCGAGCGTCGACATGCAGTACGGCAGCTGGAGCGCCTCCGAGGAGGGCTGGGCGGTCCTGAAGGGGAGGAGCGCCGTCGCGCTCAAGGTCCCGCTGCCGCGCAAGGACCGAGCCGCCGCGCGCCGCCGCACCGCCCAGTCCGTGCCCGACGACGTCGATGCCGATCTGCTCGCCGCGCTGAAGCAGCGCCGCCGGTCGATCGCCGACGAACAGGGCGTGCCCGCCTACGTCGTCTTCCCCGACCGCACGCTGATCGAGATGGCGGCGCTCAGGCCGACGACGCTCGACGAAATGGCCGCCGTCGGCGGCGTCGGAGCGAAGAAGCTGGAGCGCTACGGGCCCCTGTTCCTGGCGGTCATCGGCGGCCGGTGAGGCGCGCAGTCCTTGCCGAGGCCGAAGCACCCCCCACCCCGGCGCTACGCGCCGACCCTCCCCACGTCGGGGAAGGGTGGGAGGCTGCGGCACTCGGCTTCCCACTTCCCCGTGGTGGGGAGGTCGCGCCGTAGGCGCGGGTGGGGGAGGAACCCCGGAGCTGACCGATCGCCGCGCCGCCGCCCAAGCTGATCCAAGAGGCCGCCGAAGGAGGCCCCGAACCGCAAAGAGGGACGGAGCACCACGTCCAGCCCTATCTCCGCTCCAGCTTGCCCACCAGCCTCTGCAGCATCTCCCGGCAGGCCTCGAGCTGGTCGAGGCTGATATATTCGTCCGGCTTGTGCGCCTGCGCGATCGAGCCGGGGCCGCAGACGACGGTGGAGATTCCGGCCTTCTGGAAGAGGCCGGCCTCGGTGCCGAAGGAGACGACGTCGGTCTCGGTGCCGCCGGTCAGTTCCCGGACGATCTCCAGCGCTTCGGAACGATCGACCGGCTCCAGCCCCTCGACCTCGCCGATGACATGGGTGACGATCGTCGTCTCCGGCGCGACGGCCTGCATGCCCGGCAGCAGCTCGTGCTCGACATAGGCCGCGAGGGCCCGCTTGACGAAGTCGGCGTCGCGGTCGGCGACCGGCCGCATCTCCCATTCGACGCTGCAATGGCTGGCGATGACGTTGCGCGCCGCGCCGCCTTCCATCTTGCCGACCTGCACCGTCGTCCAGGGCGGACTGAAGCGGTTGCCGCGCGGCGCCCGGCCTTTCAGCTGTTCGCCGAGCGTGAGCAGCTTGGCGACATAGCGCACGGCATATTCGACGGCGTTGACGCCCTTGTCCGGTTCGGAGCCGTGGCCGCCGGTGCCGGTGAACTCCGTCGTATATTCGAAGCAGCCCTTGTGGCCCTCGATGATGCGCATCGAGGTCGGCTCGCCGATGATGCAGACGGAAGGCCGGATGCCTTCGCGCTGCAGTTCGTCCATCAGAGCGCGCGCGCCGAGGCAGCCGACCTCCTCGTCATAGGTGAAGGCGAAGTGGATCGGGCGGGCGAGATCGGCCTCGGCGAAGACCTGCGCCATCGCCAGGCAGGCGGCGATGAAGCCCTTCATGTCGCAGGTGCCGCGGCCGTAGAGGCGGCCGTCGGCCTCGTGCAGCCGGAACGGGTCCGTCGACCAGCTCTGGCCGTCGACGGGAACGACGTCGGAATGGCCGGAGAGGACGATGCCACCGTCGCCCTCCGGCCCGATCGTCGCGAAGAGGTTCGCCTTGAGCCCGCCGTCGTCGAAGGCGACGGTGGAGCGGGCGCCGTGCTCCTTCAGGAGCGCGTCGGCATAGGCGATCAGCGCCGTGTTGCTGTCCGACGAGACGGTCGGGAAGGCGATCAGGTCGTCGAGGATCGCCTTCGTGCGCTGAAGGAGTTCGACAGTCCTGGCTGGACGAACAAGCGCGCTTGGCATGGCTCAGCCCTTTCCACCATGCTTCGCATGGTCCCTCTTCCCCGTAAACGGGGAAGGACCAGGCGCGCGTTGATCCTCCCCCGCAACGCGGGGGAGGGGGACCGCCGAAGGCGGTGGAGGGGGCGCACCCTCACACCGTAACGCACTGTGGAAGGGGCGTCGCCGCGCTTGTTGTATGTCGGACATGGCGCGGGGCGCCGCGCCTGCCGGAATGCGATCGGAAGGTGGTTTCATGGCGCAGTCTGCCGTGGACGTGTCGCCCCTCAGTCCTTGACGAACATCTTGCGCGGGCGGTTGGCGAGGCACTCCGCCGGGCCGCCGTCGCGGATGAGGATGCTTTCGGTGATCTCCATGCCCCAATCCTTCATCCAGAGGCCGGGCATGAAGTGGAAGGTCATGCCGGGCTGAAGGATCGTCTCGTCGCTGTCGCGGAAGGAGATCGTGCGCTCGCCCCAGTCCGGCGGATAGGAGCTGCCGATCGGATAGCCGCAGCGTGCCGAGCGCTTGATGCCCCATTTCTCGAGTTCGCCGTGCAGCGCCCGCGAGACGTCGCCGGCGCGGTTGCCGGCGCGCGCCGCCTCCAGCCCCGCCTCGAGGCCGGCGACGAGCGCCTTCTCCGCATCGAGGAGATGCTGCGGCGGCGTGCCGAGGAAGACGGTACGGCAGAGCGGCGCGTGGTAGCGGCGGTAGCAGCCGGAGATCTCGAAGAAGGTCGCCTCGCCGCGCTCGAAGGTCGTCCAGTTCCAGGTGAGGTGCGGGGCGGCGGCGTCGGAGCCGCTCGGAAGGAGCGGCACGATCGCCGGATAGTCGCCCCAGCTGTCGTCGACGCCGCGGACCGCGTCGGCGTAGATCTCGGCGACGAGTTCGTTCTTCTTGATCCCGGGCTCGACCCGCTCGAGGATGCCGTCGATGATCTTCTCGGAGATGCGCGCGGCGCGGCGCATGAAGACGATCTCCTCGTCCGACTTGACGCTGCGCTGCCAGTTGACGAGCGCCGTCGCGTCGACGAAGGTCGCGTTCGGCAACTCCTGCTTGAGCGTCAGGTAGGCCTTGGCGGAGAAGTAGTAGTTGTCGAGCTCGAGCCCGACGCGCTTGCTGGCGTAGCCCTTGCGGGAGAGCAGCGCCGCGAGGTCCTCCATCGGATGGCAGTCGGGGGACTGCACGTAGCCGTCGGCATAGGAGGCGGCGCGGTCGTCGTCCATCCAGCAGGTGCGGATGGCGCCGTTGGCGTCCTGCGAGCGGCCCCACCAGATCGGGTCCTCGTCGAGAAAGACGACCACGCCCTGATGGACGTAGAAGGACCAGCCGTCATAGCCCGTGAGCCACGCCATGTTCGAGGGGTCTTCGACGAAGAGCACGTCGATGCCCTCCGCCTCCATGGCTTTGCGCACCTTCGAAAGGCGGCGCTCATACTCGTTCTTGCTGAACGGCAGGACGGATGCCGGCATCGCTTGACCTCAGGAGGAGATATCGTTGGGGATGGTGTCGAATGTTTCGGGACGTGGACAGCCGTCTGCGCAAAGGCGGCGCGACGCCATACCGGATAAGAGCAGCAACGAGAAGCGGAAAGTTGTCCGATAGCGACGCGGCGGGGCGCGGTTGGATGCGGCGCTTCAGCGCTCGCGCGTCAGCGTCTTCTGGTCGATCAGGTATTTGTCGAAGAGCGGCAGGCTGGCGGCGCCGAGCGCGCGGGCGATGGGACCGATCGTGCCCGTCAGGATCTGCGGCTCCTGCACGCCCTGGAGATCGAGCTTGCGCATCTCTTCCCGGGTCGCCGCCGCGATGGCGTTGCGGATGCCGGCGGGAATGCCGCCGTCGATGATGACGGTCTCGAAGTCGATGATCGAGATCGCCGAGACGATCGCATGGGCGAGCCCGCCGGCGACGATCCCGACCCACCGTTCCGCCGCCTCGTCGATGCCCGGCCAGTCGTCCGGGTCGTTCCAGAGGATCGACGGGTCCTTGCCCTCCGCCCTCAGCATCCGCTCGAGCACGATGATCGAGGCCTGGTCGATCAGCTGCTCCGAGCCGCCGGAGGCGGCGGGCACGGGGATCGAGCCGAGCGCGCCGGCATTGCCCGACCGCCCGGTATAGAGCCCGCCGTTGAGCACGACGCCGCCGCCGACGAAGGTACCGACATAGAAATAGAGGAAGTCGGGCTTGCCCTGGTGGTCGCCGAAGACGAGCTCGGCCGCGCAGGCCGCCGTCGCGTCGTTCTGCAGGTAGACCGGGTAGGGCGACAGCGCCTCGATCTCCGCCTTCAGGTCGATGGCGCGCCAGGCCTCCATGTCCGCTGCCGGCGCGCCGACCTCCTCCGTCCAGTTCCAGAGTTCGAAGGGGATGGCGATGCCGAGGCCGGCGATCCGCTCGCGGCCGGATGCCGAGAGGCCGCCGGCGAGTTGCGCGACGCCGCCGCGGGCAAAGCCGATGACGTCGGCAGGCAATGGCCAGGCATAGCTGTGGCGCAGGCGCGCGACGGGCCGGCCGAGGAAGTCGATGAGCACCAGGTCGGCGCTCCGCCGGCCGACCTTGAGACCGAGGAAGAAGGCGCCCTCCGGGTTGATCGACAGCGGCACCGAGGGCTGGCCGACGCGGCCGCGGATCGGCTCGCCGCGCACCAGCAGCTCCTCCGCCTCCAGCTCGCGCATGATGACCGAGACCGTCTGGGCCGACAGGCCGGTCATCCGCGCGATCTCGGTCTTGGTCAGGCTGCCGTGGCGGCGCACGAGGCTCAGGACCAGCCGGGCGTTGAAGGCGCGCATGCCGCTCTGGTTCGAACCGCGGAGCGACAGCCCGGACGGATCGGCTGCGGCGGTGTCCCGGTCCGCCCTTGTCGCCACGTATGCTCCTCCCGCCGACGGATATGCACGCTCACGATGGGACGGGCGGAGCGGCCTGTCAATAATAAATAAATAAGACTGAATTATTTATTGACACCCCGCTGCCGATGGTGTTGGCTGTGACGCGTGCCGGGACTCGGGCGGGAGGCCGCGGCATGATGCACCACAGTCTGTTCCGGGAGGAAGTCATGAAGAAGACCCTGTTCATCAAGTCCGCGCTTGCCGGTGCGGTGGCCGCCGGCGCGCTTGCCGCGTCGCCGGCTTTCGCCAAGGACGTCAGCGCCTGCCTGATCACCAAGACGGATACCAACCCCTATTTCGTCACGATGAAGAAGGGCGCGGTGCAGAAGGCCAAGGAGCTCGGTGTCAATCTGAAGACCTACGCCGGCAAGTATGACGGCGACAACCAGTCCCAGGTCGATGCAATCGAGTCCTGCATCGCCGAGCACGTGAACGGCATCATCCTGACGGCCTCCGATACCAAGGCGATCGTCCCGACGGTGAAGAAGGCGCGCGACGCCGGCATCCTCGTCGTCGAGCTCGACACGACGCTGGAGCCCGTCGACGCCGCCGACATCACCTATGCGACGGACAATTTCCAGGCCGGCGAACTGATCGGCAAATGGGCGAAGGGAATGATGGGCGACAAGGCGAAGGACGCCCATATCGCCTTCCTCGACCTCGCAGCCAGCCAGCCCTCCGTCGGCGTCCAGCGCGACCAGGGCTTCATGGTCGGCTTCGGCATCGATCCGGGCAACAAGAACAGGATCGGCGACGAGAACGATCCGCGCATCTCCGGCCACGACGTGACCGGCGGCGCCGAGGACGGCGGCCGTACCGCCATGGAGAACCTGCTGCAGAAGGACCCGAGCATCAACCTCGTCTACACGATCAACGAGCCGTCGGCCGCCGGCGCCTACCAGGCGCTCAAGGCCGTCGGCCTCGAGAAGCAGGCGACGATCGTGTCCATCGACGGCGGCTGCCCGGGCGTCAAGAACGTCCAGGATGGCATCATCGGCGCAACCTCCCAGCAGTATCCGCTGCTGATGGCCGCCGACGGCATCGAGGCGATCAAGACCTATGTCGAGACCGGCAAGAAGCCGCAGAAGTCGCCGGGCCTCGATTTCCACAACACCGGCGTCAACCTCGTGACCGACCATCCGGTCGAGGGTGTGCCGTCGATCAGCGTCAAGGAAGGCCTCGCAAAGTGCTGGGGTTGATCGCGGTGTAAGGCCGGATAACACTCTCGAAGGCGATGGGCGCCGGGGGCGCCCATCGCCGACGGACTGCCGGTCGCGCGTCCGCCGACGGCTCGTCGGGCGGCCGGGCGAAAGCCGTGGCGGCCGATCGTTCGCCGCACCGCGGCCGAGGTTCCAGGGAGGAGCGCATGAGCGAGCAGACCATTCCCGCCGGCGAGGCCGAGCGACCGTCATTCGAGACACATGAGCGCTCGACCCTCCAGCGCATACAGCACTTCCTGCATTCCAATCCGGCGGCCGTGCCGCTGATCGTTCTCG
>JBQCEN010000273.1:0-23975 GCA_051960215.1 Pararhizobium sp. | reverse complement strand
GACCGCGCGGTCTGCTGCGGCGCGCCCGTGACCGACGGCAAGAGCTGGTGCGCCTACCACCGCCGGATCGTGTTCGAGCCAACCCGCCCGGGCCGCATCCGCTGAGCGGCCCTCACCCGGGCCGCCACGGTGGTCACTGCGTCCGCATGATTTGGATGACGGCCGGGGTGATGATGACGACGAACAGCACCGGCAGGAAGAACAGGATCATCGGCACCGTAAGCTTGGGCGGCAGGCCTGCCGCCTTCTTCTCGGCCTCGTTCATGCGCTGGTCGCGGCTCTCCTGGGCGAGCACCCGCAGCGCCTGGGCGACCGGCGTGCCGTAGCGCTCGGCCTGGATCAGCGCCTGCGTCACCGACTTGACCGTCTCGAGCCCGGTGCGCAGCCCGAGGTTCTCGAAGGCGATGCGACGGTCCTGCAGATAGGAGAGCTCGGCCGTCGTCAGGATCAGCTCTTCGGCGAGGGCTGCGGACTGCGCCGCGATCTCGTCGGCGACCCGGCGCATGCCGGCCTCGACCGAAACGCCCGATTCGACGCAGATCAGCAGCAGATCGAGCGCATCCGGCCAGGCGAGCCGGATCGATTTCTGCCGTTTTGTCACCCGGTTCGAGACGAAGAAGTTCGGCGCATAGAAGCCGGCATAGGCGGCGCCGACGCAGGCGAGCACCCGCAGCATCAAGGGGCGCCCGGCAAGGCCGTGCAGCCCGATCACCCAGACGAGGGCCGCGAGCAGGAAGATGAAGGGCAGGATGAAGCGCGCGAAGAGGAAGACGTTCAGCGCGTTCTGCGTCCTGAAGCCGGCCGAGCGCAGCTTGTTGACCGTCCCCTGGTCGGCAAGCGCGTTGCGCAGGTTCAGCCGCTCGACGATCTGACGGATCGAGGTGTTGTTGCGGGTGCGCAGCGAAGCGCTGCCGCGCTGCGCCTCGGCGTTGAGCCGGGCGCGCTCGCGGGCGCGGATCGTTTCCCGTTCGACGGCGACGGCGCGCATCCGCCCCTGCAGGTCGCCCTTCTCGAAATAGGGCATCATCAGCGTGACGAGCGTCGCGAAGACGGCAACCGAGACGAGCACGGCGAGGAGGAAGGCCGGGTTGGTCGCGGTCGCGATGATCGTCTCGGCCATCGGTCAGATCTCGAAGTTGATCATGTTGCGCATGACGAGGATGCCGATCGACATCCAGATCGCCGAGGCGAGCATGACGAAGTGGCCGCGCGGGTCGGTGAAGAGCACCATCATGTATTGCGGCGAGGTCAGGTAGACGAGCAGCGCGACGATGAAGGGCAGCGCGCCGATGATGGCGGCCGAGGCCTTCGCTTCCATCGAGAGTGCCGAGACCTTCGCCTTCATCTTCCGGCGGTCGCGCAGCACGCGCGACAGGTTGCCGAGCGCCTCCGACAGGTTGCCGCCGGCCTGCGCCTGGATCGAGATGACGATGGCGAAGAAGTTCGCCTCCGGCAGCGGAATGCTGCGGTGCATGCGCGCGCAGGCTTCCGGGACCGTCATGCCCATCTGCTGCGATTCGACGACGCGGCGGAACTCCGTCTTCACCGGCTCCTGGCCGTCGGCGGCGATCAGCCGCATCGCATCGGTGAGCGGCAGGCCGGACTTGATCGAGCGGACCATCATGTCGAGCGCGTTCGGGAACTCCTCGAGAAACGCCTTCATCCGGCGCGCCCGCAGGAAGGTGATGATCCAGCGCGGAACACCGAGGAACATGACGAGCGCGACGCCGCCGACGACGTAGATCGGGAGGCCGACCAGGAGCACCGCGAAAGCGGCGAAGAGCGCGGCGAGACCGCTCATGACGTAGAAGGCGCGCACCGACAGCGACAGGCCCGCCTGGGCGATGCGGTCCTTCAGCGGCGGGGCCTTCGTGCGGCTCTCCTCCTTCTGCTTCTGCTCCAGCGTCTTCAGCGATTCCTGGATCGACTTGCGCCGCTTGGTCATCTCGGTGACGCGGTCGCGCGCCGCCTTGGCGCGGACACGGTCCGTCTCGGCCGCCTTGATCTTGCGGATGCGCCCTTCCGCCTTCTTCTCCGCCTCGATGCGCGAGAAGAGGAAGGCATAGCCCAGGGCGCCGGCCGAGATGGCCGCGAGCAGGACGATGGCGAGGATCGAAGGGTTGATGCCGGCCATGCCGCTCACTCCTTACCGGCTTGCCTGGTCCATCGCGTCGATGGCGGCGGAAAGCCGCTTCTCTTCGCCGTAATAGCGGGCGCGGTCCCAGAAATGCGGCCGGCCGATGCCGGTCGACTTGTGGGCGCCGATGATGCGGCCGTTCGCATCCTCGCCGTCGATCTCGTACTTCATCAGGTCCTGCGTGATGATCACGTCGCCCTCCATCCCCGTCACCTCGGTGATGTGGGTGATGCGGCGCGAGCCGTCGCGCAGGCGCGAGGCCTGGACGATGACGTCGATCGAGCCGACGATGATCTCCCGCACGGTCTTCGGCGACAGCGTGTAGCCGCCCATGGCGATCATCGATTCCATGCGGCTCAGGCATTCGCGCGGCGTGTTGGCGTGGATCGTGCCCATCGAGCCGTCATGGCCGGTGTTCATCGCCTGCAGGAGGTCGAAGACCTCGGGGCCGCGCACCTCGCCGACGATGATCCGCTCGGGACGCATGCGCAGGCAGTTCTTGACGAGGTCGCGCATCGTCACCTCGCCCTCGCCCTCGATGTTCGGCGGACGCGTCTCAAGGCGCACGACGTGCGGCTGCTGGAGCTGCAGTTCGGCGGAGTCCTCGCAGGTGATGATGCGTTCGGTCGCGTCGATGTAGCGCGTCAGGCAGTTGAGCAGCGTCGTCTTGCCGGAGCCCGTGCCGCCGGAAATCACGACGTTGCAGCGCACGCGGCCGATGATCTGCAGGATGGTCGCGCCTTCCGGCGTGATCGTGCCGAAGCGGACGAGCTGGTCGAGCGTCAGCTTGTCCTTCTTGAACTTGCGGATCGTCAGCGCGGCCCCGTCGATCGCGAGCGGCGGGGCGATGACATTGACGCGGCTGCCGTCGGGGAGGCGGGCGTCGCAGATCGGGCTCGATTCGTCGACGCGGCGGCCGACCTGGCTGACGATGCGCTGGCAGATCGAAAGGAGCTGCGCATTGTCGCGAAAGCGGATTTCCGATTCCTGAACCTTGCCGTCCACCTCGATGAAGGTCTGGCCAGAGCCGTTGACCATGATGTCGGCGATGTCGTCGCGCGCAAGCAACGGCTCCAGCGGCCCATAGCCGAGCACGTCGTTGCAGATGTCGTCGAGGAGCTCCTCCTGCTCGGAGATCGACATCGCGAAGTTCTTGATCGTGATGATGTCGTTGACGATGTCGCGAATTTCCTCGCGCGCGCTCTCGACGTCGAGCTTGGCGAGCTGCGACAGGTCGATCGTGTCGATCAGCGCGGAGAAGACCTGGCTCTTCGTGTCGTAGTAGCTGTCGGTGCGCGGCGACGGCCGGCGCTGGGGCTTTGGCGACTGTGCGGGAGAGGCCGCCGGCTGGGGGGCAGCCGGACGCGCTGCGACGGGAGCGGCCAGCGCCGCGCCGCCCTCGTCTTCAGGCACGAGGGGCGGCGCCGGCAGGTCTGACCCGACCCGCCGCCCCGTACCGTCCGTTCCGCGCTTTCCAAACATGGCGTCCTGCTTCCGTTACTTGCGGCCGAGCAGCGCCCGGAGGCCCGGCAGGCCGCCCTTCCTGCGCTTCTTCACCTCGAGGCGTCCGGTGACGATGTGGGCGATCTGCGAGAGCGTCTCGGCGGTCGGCGACTTGGCGTCCATCTCGGCGACCATGCGGCCGGAATTGGCGGCTCCGCCGAACAGCTGCGCGTCGAAGGGGATGATCGCGATCGGATCGAGCTCGAGCGGCTCGCAGAAGTCCGCCGGCGAGATCTCCGGACGCTTCGGCATGCCGACCTGGTTGAGGACGAGGTGCGGCGCCCTGTCGTTCGGCCGCATCTTCTTCAGCGCGTCGAAGAGGTTCTTCGTGTTGCGCAGGTTGGCGAGGTCCGGCACGGCGGTGACGACGATCTCGTCGACCTCTGCAAGGAGCGTCCGGGTCCAGTCCGACCAGGCATGCGGCACGTCGAGGACCGTCACCGGGGCAGTGCGCTGGACGACGTCGAGGATCGGCAGGAAGGCGTCCTTGCCGAGGTCGTAAGCGCGGTCGAGGAGCGACGGGGCGGCGAGCAGCGACAGGTGGTCCGAACAGCGCGACAGCAGCCGGTCGAGGAACACCTCGTCGAGCCGGTCGGGCGAGTAGACCGCCTCCGACATGCCCTGCGGCGGGTCCTGGTCGAAATTGATGTTCGCCGTCCCGAAGGGCAGGTCGAGATCGGCGAGAATCGTCTCGCTCGAGAAGATGCTCGAGATGCCCCAGGCGCAGTTGTGAGCGAGCGTCGAGGAGCCGACGCCGCCCTTGGCGCCGACGAAGGCATAGGAGCGACCGAGCGGCTCGGCTTCCGGATCGACGAAGATCGAGGAGGCGACGCCGATGATGTCGGCCATCGAGACCGGCGCCACGACATATTCCGAGATGCCGTTGCGGATCAGGTCGCGATAGAGCGCCACGTCGTTGTAGTGGCCGACGATCACGACCTTGGTGGACGGGTCGCAGACCTCGGCGAGCGGCTCGAGGCCGGCGAGGAGGTCCTTCGGCCCGGCACTCGTCTCTACGATGATGAGGTTCGGCGTCGGGGACGAGGAGAACATGCGCACGGCGGCTTCGATGCCGCCGGCGTTGAGCTTCATGTTGACCTTGGACATGCGCCGGTCCTGCGCGCAGCGTTCCAGCGTCTTCAGGAGCCCCTCGGTCTCGCAGAAGCCCTGCACCGAGATGCGCGGGAGCGGCCGGAACTGCTCGACCTCGTCGGTCGCGCGGGCGGGCAGCTCACTCTCGGGTTCATAGTCGCTGCTCAGGGCGTAGTCGTTCATGGGTCCTGCCTCGTCCTCATCCAGCCGCCGGTCAGAAGCCGCCGCTGCCGCCGCCGCCGATCGAACCGCCGTTGCCGCCGGCGGCCGCGCCGTTCTTCACGTAGTCCTGGTAGACCTGCGTGCGCCGCTCCGCGTCGATCGGCGTCATGTCGCGCGGGGCGAGAAGGTCGCTCGGATTGGCGATCTGCGCGGCGAGGTTGTTCTGGCTGGCGCAGCCGAAGTTCTCGTAGTTGCGGTTCTCGCTCGTGTCCTGTGCGAGGTCACTCGGCCAGACGCCGCACGGCGTCGTCGAGGCGGTGGTCGCCAGATAGGACAGGTGGATCGGCGCGTCGCCGTAATTGGCGGCCGCGTCATAGGCAAGCGTCACGATGCGGCTTGCCGGCACGCCCCGGCGCACGAGGACGGCGCGGACGTCATGCGCCACATAGGAGGCAGCGGCGGCGTTGACCGAGCCGTGCGGCACGAGGATCCGTACGGTCCCGGAAGCCGACTGGCGATAGCGGTCGGCGTAGCCGCGGATCATCTCGATCGTGCCGTGGGTGAGCCTGTGATCTTCCGACGCCACCGGCACGTCGAGCGTCTGCTCCCGTTCGGCGACGACGATCGGATGGCGCGTGCGGTAGTCGTCGGGGATCGCGCCGACCGTGATGCTGTGGCTCGGATAGTCGCTGCAACCGGCAAGCCACAGGCCGGCAAAGGCGACGGCGACCACGCCCGCGCGGCGCGCGAACGGCGACCGCAGCGCCCCGCGGGGCGGGTGCGGCCGGCGGACCGTCATTGGGACCCTCTTCTCCATATGCTGCCCCCAATACCCCTGAAACGAACTACTTGTAGATGTAGCCGACGACGCCGTGGTAGCGGCCGTCCGGCAGATCGGTCTTCATGTGGCCGTAGATCCGGTTGACCCGGCCGAGGAAATAGCCGGCACCGTCGGAAGCGGCGTCGAAGTTGTCGTCCGGACGGGCGAGCGCCGTGCGCGCCACAGGATGGACGAGATAGGGCGTCGCGATGATGACGAGCTCGCTCTGGTTGCGGATGAAGTCGCGGCTGCGGAACAGCGCCCCGAGCACCGGGATCTTGGAGATGCCGGGCGTGCCGGAGATCGTCTGGCGCAGGTTGTTGCTGACGAGGCCGGCGAGCACGATGGAACCGCCGGAGGGAAGCTCGACGGAGGTGTTCGCCGTCCTGTCGGTCAAGGCGAGCTGGCCGGACGAGCTCGTCTGCGACGGCTCGGAGACGTCGGTGCCGATCTTCAGGCTGATGCGGCCCGGCGACAGCACGACCGGGGTGAAATTCAGCCCGATGCCGTACTGAACCGGCGTCAGCGTGGTCGTCAGGACGCCGTTCACGTTGGTCGTCGTGTTGACGTAGATCGTGCCGCCGACCCGGAAATCGGCACTCTCGCCGGAGATCGCCGTCAGCGTCGGCTCGGCGAGCGTGCGGATCACGCGCGCCTGCTCCATGGCACGCACGGTGTTGTCGAGGGTGAAGTTGCCGCTGGTGCCGCTCAGGTTGACGGAGTTGCCGGTGCCGTTCTGGCTGGCGGCGAGCAGGCTCTCGATCGGATTGTTCTGGGTGACGATCTTCGTCGCCAGGGCGCCGCCGGTCTGGATGATGTTGTCGAAGCCGAGCTGCTTCAGGATATCGCGGCTGACCTCTGCGACCGTCACCTTCAGCGTCACCTGGTCCTCGCCATCGATCGTCAGCATGTTGATGATCTGCGACTTCTGGCGGTTCTCGGCGAAGATCGCGGCATTGCCGCCGGAGGTTCCGCCACCGGCGGTGATGTTGCGGGTCGTCGCCTCGCCGCCGGTCAGGAAGACGTCGGCGAGCTGGGCCGCACGGGCGGAATCCTGCGGCGTGCGGACGCTGCCGGTCAGCACGATGTTGTCGTTGATGATCTCGACGTGGATGTTGGAGTCGGGGATGAAACGGGCGAGCTGCTCCTGCAGCCCGGAGATGTCGCGCTCGATCGAAAGATCGATCGACACCATCTCGCGGCCGCCCTCGCCGAAGACGAAGATATTCGTCTGCCCGACCTTCTTCCCGAAAAGGTAGATGCGCCGCGAGGAGCGCGTCACGGCATCGGCGACGGAAGGATCGGCGACGAGGATGTCATGCGCGTCGGCCGGCAGGTCGACGACGACCGCCTTGTTGAGGCCGAGCTTGACGGACTTCGACACGCCCGCCCCCTGGCGGGTGATCGTCACCAGCCCTTCCGACGCGGCCGCCTTGTCGACGCTCAGGCCGGCGAGCGGATCGGCGAGGAGGAACAGGGCGATGGCGGCGAGAAGGACGCCGCGCGAACCTGCCTTCTTAGGATTGAAAGCCATTCCGGTCCCCTGTCAATTCTTCGCCGCGACGGTGGAGATGGCGCCGGCGCGGATCACCTGGATGGCCGAGCCGCCGTCGCCGCTCAGCAGGTAGGTTGCGCCGCCGTTGTCCGGCTGGCCGGCATCCGCCGTGCTCCGCAGCGCCAGCGTCAGCTTGTCAGCCATCTGCTGGGCGACGGCGAGGATCTTCGCCTGCTGCGGCGAGAGCTCCAGCGTCGCCGTGGCGCCGACGGCGGTCTTCTTGCCGTCCTGCGTCTCCTCGATGCGCTGGTCGATCGCAAGCACGCGCACATTTGAGAGCACCGTGTCCGTGTTGAACGTGTTGGCGTCGCCGCGCTTGACCATGATCACGTCGACCCGGTCGTTCGGCAGGATGAAGCCGCCGGCGCCGGTCGCGACCGAAATCTCGGTGGAGACGGCGCGCTTTCCGGCCGGCAGCAGGGACGACATGATGTGGCTGTTGGAATCGACGATCTTCTCCGGCCGCACCGGCTCGCCCGCGAACATCGGCAGGCGCACGATCGAGCCCGTGAGGTCCTTCACCGCGTCCGGCCGGGTGCTCTTCGTGATGAAGCCGTCGACCACCCCGTCCTGCGGCCAGTCCTTCCACTGCAGCGATCCGGCATTGAGGCGCGAGCCGACGGGCAGGCTCTCCTTGGCGACCAGCACCTCCTTCGTCGGCATGCGCTCGACGATCGGCGTCCGGATCGCGACGCGCTCCGGCGCGTGCCCCGGCAGGTTCATCGCCAGATATCCGGCAAGACCGGCGGCGACGACGGCCACCGCCAGGATCATGACGCGGGCGGGCTTCATGGATCGTTCCTCAGACGCGTTATTGCGCTCTTAAGGATGATCTTAAAATCGTGTACTTATGGTTAACGGCTTGATTAGGATGTTAGTTAACGGCGTGTTTCCGCGGTCCTAACCCGAGAGACGGCCCTCGCGCCTTCCACCATGCGTCCCGCATGGTCCCCCTTCCCCGTGAACGGGGAAGGATCAGAACGCCGCTTGATCCTCCCCTGCGAGGCGGGGGAGGGGAACCGCCGAAGGGGTGGAGGGGGCAGCCTTGGCGGGACGCCCTCAGTTCAGCCGTTGCAGCGCCAGGAGCATCAGCTCCGTCTGCGGATAGCAGATGAAGCCGGCGATGCCGATCGCGATGCCGTAGGGGATGCCGGCGGACCTGTCCATGAGGTGCGCCGGAAGCGCCATCCGCGCCGCGATCGCCTGCACTTCGGTGCGGGCGCGCAGGATCAGCAGGACGACCGTCAGCAGGCCGCCGATCATCGAGACGGTGACGAGGAAGGCGAGCAGGCTCGGGCCGAGCCCGAACCAGACGGCCGCGGCCGTCAAGAGCTTCGCGTCCCCCCCGCCCATCACGTTGGCGGCGAAGAGCGCGAAACAGGCGGCGAAGACCGCAACGCCGGCAAGAAGATGCAGGCCGACGAGCGGCCATGCCATGCCGGACAGCGGCGCGAGCACAATGAAGGCCGCGACCAGGATCACGGAAACCCGGTTCGGGATCGTCATCGACAGCGTGTCGCAGAACGCGGCCACCGCCATGCAGAGCGGAAAGACGATGAAGATCGCAGCTTCGAGCATGAGGTTTCTCTATAGCGTTCCGCAGAAAACCTGAGGCCTGAACTCTGCGAAAATCCAAGGCCGCTCCCCACTCGTCGGAGCGGCCTGCGTTTAAGTTAGCAACATTAGCCGCCGGAGACTCCGGAACCGTTGGTCGCGCTGTTCATCGTCGTCGAGAGGTTCGAGAACGTCGTGCTCAGGCTGTTGCCCAGCGCGGAGGCGCCGGCGATGATGGCGACGGAGATGAGGGCTGCGATCAGGCCGTATTCGATGGCCGTCGCGCCCGATTCATCCTTCAGGAAACGGGCGAAAAGCTTCGTCATGGGGTTGCTCCTTGATCCACGGGTTGGTCAGCACGTCCGTCAACGTGTTCGGCCCGTTGATCGGATGGCGTCACCCTAGGCGGGAGGGCTTGCAATCCACTTAAGAAAGACGGTTAGCGAAAACTTGCCGGTTTGCGCCTGTTTCTTCCGGAATTCCGCTTCAGGTCAACAAGTTGCTCCAACGCGGAGCAAGGGCCACCGCCGATGCTGCGAAAAGCCTTGCAGCAGCGGCGGGACGGCTGCAGCAGGCCGCTCCGGCCGACGCGCCGGCTTAAGGCTTCCTTCACCAATCTCGGTGATTTTCACGGAGAGGTTGAGATTCGCAGGGAACCGATCGATGCGCGTGACGACGACCGACAGCCGCTTCAGGCGCCGCCATGCGCTCGTCGCCGCCCTCGCCGGCGCGACGCTCGTCGTCGCCATCGGGCCGGCCACCGCGGAGACGGGCGGGCGGATCCGCGTCTACATGGACCACGCGCGCATCCTGAAGCTCGACCGTCCCGTCGAGAAGGTCATCATCGGCAATTCCAATATCGCCGACGTCACGGTCGCCGATCCGAAGACGATCGTGCTCACCGGCAAGAGCTTCGGCGCGACCAACCTCGTTCTCCTCGGAAAGGACGGCAAGCCGATCCTCGACGACAACGTGCTCGTCTCGATCGACGAGGAGAACACGGTGCGGGTCTACCGGCAGGCCGACCGGACGGTGCTCTCCTGCTCGCCCTACTGCGAGGAGAACACGACCGGCGCGCCCCCTGCCGGCAAGTAAAGCCTTTCCGGCCATTACGGATCGTCAACCTCTTTGCGCCATCCTGAATCCCGACATGGGGCTTCGAGAGCGGATGATGACGCCTGCCGGCAATCGGGATCGCGCGCGGAAGCGGCCGCAAGGGCGGCCCGCAGGGCCGTTCGAGCGCCTGCGCCTTTCCCGCGACGGCGCCGCTGCGATCGAGTTCGCGATCCTGGCGCTGCCGTTCTTCCTGATCGTCTTCGCGATCATCGAGACGTTCGTCGCCTATGCCGGCGAGCAGCTTCTTGAGAACTCCGTCGACACGCTCGCCCGCGAGATCCGCACCGGCGAGATCACCTACGCCCAGGGCCGAAGCAGCGACGAGACGGCCGACCAGTTCCGCACCGCACTCTGCAACGAGATCTCGATCATGATGCGCTGCGCGGCCAGCGGCGCGGCGGACCAGAACCTCTACATCAACGTGCAGCAGTTCAATCCCGCGACCGCCATCCCGACGACCGTGCCGATGAAGAACGGGGACCTCGACACGACCGGCTTCGGCTTCGCGCCCGGCAAGGCGCAGACCTACAACATGGTGCGCGCCTATTACCGCTGGCCGATCATCGTCGACCTCGTGCGACCCTACCTCGCGAATGTCGGCAAGGACGGCCCGCACGGCGGCGACTACCTGATGGTCGCGACCTCGATCTTCAAGAACGAGAACTATCCGTGACGGAGAGGCTCAGGGCGACGATGGTGCACGGCTCACGTTTCGCCGGCGTTCTGCTGCCGATCCGGCGGTTCCTTGCGAACACGCGCGGCGTCGGCGCGATCGAGTTCGCGCTCGTGGCGCCCGTCCTGCTGATCCTCTATATCGGCGCGGCGGAAATCTCCGTCGCCATGTCGATCAACCGCAAGGTGGCGCGGGCGGCGAGCACGATCGCCGACCTGGTGACGCAGGAAACGAGCGTCGACAAGGCGACGCTCGCGAACATGAAGAAGGTCGCCGACGCCGTCATGGTGCCCTATGCCGAATCCCCGGTCTCCATCAAAATCTCCGAGATCGCGATCGACGGAAGCGGCAAGGCGACGGTGCAGTGGTCCTGGGCGGGCGACGCCACCCGTCCCTACGGCCAGAACTCCGCCACCACCGTACCATCAGACCTCGTGATCCCGAGCACCTATCTCGTCCGCGCCGAGCTCTCCTACCAGCACAAGCTCCTGCTGATGGTGCCGGGGGCCGATACGCTCCAGGCGAACACGCTGACGCTCGCCAAGACCTACTACCTCCGGCCGCGCAGCGGCGACGCGATCAAGTGCACCGACTGCTGAGGACCTTCCGGCCCCGCCTCAAAGCCGCTGGATCGTTTCCGCGTTTCGTTGAAGCGCGAAATCGATCCAGGCTTTTGTTTTCCCGCGTTTCCGACGGGAATCCGGTTTCCACTTTTCCTGGAAACGCTCTAGGTTCGCGCCATGGCACGTGCGTTCCTCCTCGTTCTCGATTCCTTCGGCATCGGCGGCAGCCCGGATGCGGCGGCCTATGGCGACCAGGGCGCCGACACGCTCGCCCACATCGCCGAGTTCTGTGCCGCGGGCCTCGGCGACCGCGCGAACCTGCGCGAGGGACCGCTTCGGCTCCCGAACCTCGCCGCCCTCGGCCTGATCGAGGCGGCGCGGCAGGCGAGCGGCGCCGTCCCCGCCGGCTTCACGGCCGGCGCCCGCCCGACCGGCCTCTACGGTGCGGCGAGCGAGGTGTCGAACGGCAAGGACACGCCGTCCGGCCATTGGGAGATCGCCGGCGTGCCGGTCAGCTTCGACTGGGGCTATTTCGCGACGGAGGGCGAAGCCTTTCCCGAAGACCTCGTCGCCGCCATCGTGAAGGAAGGCGGCGTGCCCGGCATCCTCGGCAACTGCCATGCCTCCGGCACGGAGATCATCGCCCGCCTCGGCACCGAGCATATCCGGACGGGCAAGCCGATCTGCTACACGTCGAGCGACTCGGTCTTCCAGATCGCCGCGCACGAGCAGCATTTCGGCCTCGAGCGGCTCTACACGCTCTGCGAGACCGTGCGTCGACTCGTCGATCCGCTGAATATCGGCCGCGTCATCGCCCGCCCCTTCACCGGCGAGACGCCGGCGGATTTCACCCGCACCGGCAACCGACGCGACTACTCGGTGCCGCCGCCCGAGCCGACGCTGCTCGACCGGGCGAAAGACGCCGGCCGGCAGGTCATCGCCGTCGGCAAGATCGACGACATCTTCGCCCACCAAGGCGTCACCGATCCGCGTAAGGCGAGCGGCAACGACGCGCTCTTCGACGCGACGCTTGCCGCCATGGACGATGCCGGCGGCGGCGACCTCGTCTTCACCAACTTCGTCGATTTCGACATGCTCTACGGCCACCGCCGCGACGTGCCGGGCTATGCCGCGGCGCTCGAAGCCTTCGACCGGCGCCTGCCGGAGATTTCGGCGAAGCTGGCGGAGGGCGACATGGTGGTGTTCACCGCCGACCACGGCTGCGACCCGACGTGGCGCGGCACCGACCATACGCGCGAGCGCGTGCCGGTGCTCTGCTTCGGCCCCGGCATCCGGCCGCGCGGCATCGGCATCCGCCGCAGCTTCGCCGATATCGGCGAGAGCGTCGCCGCCCATCTCGGCCTTGACGCCGGCAGGCACGGGCGAAGCTTCCTGTGACGACGCGCGGCGTGCCGAAGGCGGAGCTGCACTGCCACATCGAAGGCGCAGCCTCCCCGGCGCTCGTGAAGCAGCAGGCCCGGAAATACGGCGCCGATGTTTCGGGGTTCATCGACGGCGACCGCTTCGTCTGGCACGACTTCACCGCCTTCCTCGCCGCCTACGACCAGTCGGCGGCGCTCTTCCGCACGCCGGAGGACTACGCGCTGCTTGCCGAGACATACCTGAGGTCGCTCGCAGCCGACGGGGCGATCTACAGTGAATTCTTCGTCTCGCCCGATCACGCCGAAGCGGCCGGCCTCGATCCGCGCGCCTATCTCGACGGCCTCGGCGAGGGTATCGGGCGGGCGAAGGCGGCGACGGGCATCGAGGGCCGGATGATCGTCGTCGGCATCCGTCATTTCGGCGCCGATTCCGTCCTCCGGGCCGCGCGCTTCGCGGCGTCCACGCCGCACCCACTCGTCACCGGCTTCGGCATGGCCGGCGAGGAGCGCTTCGGCCGCGTCGCCGACTACGAGGCTGCCTTCGCCGTCGCCCGCGACGCCGGCCTCGGCATCACCATCCATGCGGGCGAGCTTGCGGGCGCCGAAAGCGTACGCGACGCGCTGGACGTGATCCGCCCGGCGCGCATCGGCCATGGCGTGCGCGCGGTCGAGGACCCGGAGCTCGTCCGCCGGCTCGCCGAGGAGCGCGTCGTGCTCGAAGTCTGTCCCGGTTCCAACGTCGCGCTCGGCCTCTTCCCCTCCTTCGCAGCGCATCCGCTTGCCGCGCTCCGGGAGGCCGGCGTCCGCGTGACGCTCAATTCCGACGACCCGCCCTATTTCGCGACCGCGCTCGGCGCGGAATACCGGCTGGCGAAGGCGGAGATGGGCCTCGACGACGCCGCGCTCGCCGCGATGACCCGGACGGCGATCGAAGCCGCCTTCGTCGACGAGGCGACGCGCCGCCACCTCCTCGATCGCCTGTAGAGGACCTCCGCGGCGGCTTGCGAGGGGTCGCACATCTATGGCTTAACTCGGCCGTCCCATCCGATCGGTTCAGCAAAGGCGGTTTTCATGGACGGCGTCACGGTCATCGACCACCCCCTCGTCAAGCACAAGCTGACGATCATGCGCAAGAAGGAGACCTCGACGGCGGGCTTCCGGCGGCTGCTCCGCGAGATCTCGACGCTGCTCTGCTACGAGGTGACGCGCGACCTAGAACTGACCCACGAGACGATCGAGACGCCGCTCGCGACGATCGACGCGCCGGTCCTCGAAGGCAAGAAGCTCGTCTTCGCCTCGATCCTGAGGGCCGGCAACGGGCTCCTCGAAGGGATGCTCGATCTCGTGCCCTCGGCGCGCGTCGCCCATATCGGCGTCTACCGCGACCACGAGACGCTGCAGGCGATCGAATATTACTTCAAGGCGCCGGAGGACATCGCCGACCGGCTGGTGATCGTCGTCGATCCGATGCTCGCGACGGCGAACTCCTCGATCGCCTCAGTGGAGAAGCTGAAGGAGCGCGGCGCGAAGAACATCCGCTTCCTCTGCCTGCTCGCCGCGCCGGAGGGCATCCGCAACTTCCAGCACGCCCATCCCGACGTGCCGATCTACACGGCGGCGATCGACAGCCACCTCAACGCGCAGGGCTACATCGTGCCGGGCCTCGGCGACGCCGGCGACCGCATGTACGGGACGAAGTAACCTGCGTTAGCGCCGCCTTAACCACGGCGGCCGAAAGGCGCAGTCTCTGCACTTCGCCTTCACCGCGTCCGTGGCATGATCCGCCGCATCGACCGGTTTGCGTGTTTCACCAGACCGCGTGAATCGATCGATGTCTTTGTTGTCGCGCTTCCGGACGAAAAACCGGGGTCCACTTTTCCTGGAAGCGCTTGTCTTGTTTTGTCGCGCTTCCGGACGGAAAACCGGGTCCACTGTTCCTGGAAGCGCTTGGGACGCGGATCGGAGGCAGGGACGTGACGCGCTTCATCATCCTGGCGGGCGTCTCGGTCGTGCTTGCGGGAACCGTCCCGCATCTCTTCCAGTCGTATCGCTCGAGCTTGCCGGCGGGTACGACGGAGGCGATGGCCGTTGCGGCGCCTTCGGGTCGGGCCGGCGAAGCGCAGGCGCCGGCGGCGAGCTATCTCAGCGGCCGCAGCTTTGCGATCGACGCCGGGCCGTCCGGGCATTTCGAGGGCCGGTTCCGCATCAACGGCCAGACGATCGACGGCCTTGTCGACACCGGCGCGACCTATGTTGCGATGAATGCGAGCACGGCGCGCCGGCTCGGCGTCAGCCCGGCGGCGGGCGACTACATCTATTCCGTGCGGACCGCCAACGGCACGACGAAAGCGGCGCTCGCCCGGCTCGACCGGGTCGAGATCGGCCCGATCCGGGTCGAGGACGTCGAGGCCTTCATCCTCGACGATTCGGCGATTTCCGACACGCTGATCGGCATGAGCTTCCTCAAGAAGCTGACATCCTACGCCGTCCGCAACGGTCGGCTGGAACTGCGCGGCTGACGCTCAGCCGATGCGCGCGATGACGGCGGAGGGGGTTTGTCGCGTCAGCCCTTCGGAGATTTCATAGCAATCGCGGCCGGCCGCCACTGCCGCTTCCGCCGAAGCCTCGTCGCGCGCATGAACGAGCGCGATCGGATCGCCCTTTTTCACCGCCGTTCCGAGCGGCAGCAGACCGGAGAGGCCGACGGCGTGGTCGACGCTGTCGGAGGGCTTGCGGCGCCCGCCGCCGAGCGTGACGACGACGAGGCCGAGGTCGCGGGTCCGGCAGCGGGCGAGCACGCCCGATCGCGGCGCCGTCACGGCGCGCTCGACAGGCGCCTGCGGCAGGTGTTGCGCCGGCCGCTCGACGAGATCGGCCGGTCCGCCGAGCGCGGCGACCATCCTGCCGAAGACCTCTGCCGCCTGCCCGCTCTCCAGCGCCTTCTGCGCCCGGTTCCGTCCGTCGAGGGCGTCCAGGGCCACTGCCGAGGAGACGAGCATCTCGGCTGCGAGCGCCAGCGTCACCTCTTCGAGCCGCGGGTCGCGATGCGCGCCTGTCAGGAAGTCGACGGCGTTGCGCACCTCGACGGCATTGCCGGCGGCGCTTGCGAGCGGCTCGCTCATGTCGGTGAGAAGCGCCGTCGTCGGCAGACCGGCGCCGTTCGCGACGGAAACCAGGGTCTCCGCAAGTTCGCGCGCCTCTGCCGCCTCGGCCATGAAGGCGCCGTTGCCCGCCTTGACGTCGAGGACGAGCGCGCCGAGGCCCGCGGCGAGCTTCTTCGACAGGATCGAGGCGGTGATCAGCGGGATCGATTCGACCGTCGCCGTCACGTCGCGGATCGCATAGAAGCGCCGGTCGGCGGGCGCGAGGTCTCCGGTCTGGCCGATGATCGCGCAGCCCGCCGCCTTCACCGCGCGGCGGAAGAGGGCATTGTCCGGCGTGGTGCGGTAGCCGGGGATCGAATCCATCTTGTCGAGGGTGCCGCCGGTGTGGCCGAGGCCGCGGCCGGAGATCATCGGCACGGCGAGCCCGCAAGCCGCCGCGATCGGCGCCAGCATCAGCGAGACGTTGTCGCCGACGCCGCCGGTCGAGTGCTTGTCGGCGATCGGCCGGTCGATCTCCGGCCAGGCAAGCACCGCGCCCGAATCGCGCATCGCGAGCGTCAGCGCGACGGTCTCCTCGCGGCTCATGCCGTTCAGGAAAGCGGCCATGGCGAGGGCCGCGACCTGCCCCTCGCTGATCGTCCCGTCGGCAAGGCCGCGCACGAAGACGCCGATGTCTTAGGCCGACAAGGTGCCGCCGTCGCGCTTGATGCGGACGATCTCCTGCGGCAGCCGCTTCATGCGCAGCTCTTCCCGCCGAGCATCGCCTGGAGGATTGCTGCCAATCGCGCGCCGCCGACCGGCGCCATGTCCTTCGTCTCCTGGTGGCTCAGTTCCTCGCCGGTCATGCCGGCGCCGAGATTGGTGATCACCGAGGCGGCGGCCACCCTCAAGCCCAGGAAGCGGGCGAGGATGACCTCCGGCACGGTCGACATGCCGACCGCGTCGGCGCCGAGCAGCCGCGCCATCCGGATTTCCGCCGGCGTCTCGAAGGAGGGACCGGAGAACCACATGTAGACGCCCTCGTGCAGCGTGACGCCCGCCGCCCGCGCGGCGGCGGCCATCCGTTCGCCGAGGTCGCGGTCATAGGCGCTCGTCATGCCGACGAAGCGGCGGTCGCTCGCTTCGCCGATCAGCGGGTTGAGGCCCGACCAGTTGATGTGGTCGGTGATCCGCATGACGGAGCCCGCCGGCATCGCGGCATCGAGGGAGCCCGCCGAATTCGTCAGGATAAGGCTCTCGACGCCGAGCGCCTTCAGCGTCTCCAGCGGCACGCGCATCGCCGCCGCGTCGCCGCTTTCGTAATAGTGGATGCGTCCGGAAAGCAGGACGACCGGCGTTCCGCCGAGCCGGCCGGCGACGAGCTCGCCGGCATGGCCTGAAACGCCCGAAACGGGAAAGCCCGGAATCTCCGCATACGGAATCCGCAGCGCGTCGCTGACGCCCTCGACCAGCGCGCCGAGGCCGGAGCCGAGGACGATGGCCTCGCGCGGCGCAAGCCCGGCAAGCCGCTCGCCCAGATGCGTGGCGGCGCGGCTCAACCCTTCAACTCCGCGTCGAAGGCCTTCGGCAGGAGGTCGCCGAGGCGCACGGTCTCGACGACGCCGTCGCGGTCGCAAAGGTGCACCTTCGTCTCCGGAGTGCCGAACTCGGCGAGCCGCTGACGACAGCCGCCGCAGGGCGTGCAGCAATCGAGCTTCTCGGCGACGACGGCGACCTCGGCGATGAAGCGCCGGCCGGCCATCACCATGTGGCCGATCGCCGTCGTCTCGGCGCACCATCCCTCCGGATAGGAGACCACCTCGATATTGGCGCCGGCGTGGATCGACCCGTCCTCGGCGCGGATCGCGGCGCCGACCGGGAACCTCGAATAGGGCGAATGCGAGCGGCTCATGGCCGTCCGCGCGGCCTCGAAGAGATCGCGGCTCAAGATTCAGCGCTCCTTGACGTAGGGCTGGCCGCCGGCCCGCGGCGGAATCGCCTTGCCGATGAAGCCGGCGAGCAGCACGACCGTCAGGATATAGGGAAGCGCCTGCATCAGCTGGTCCGGCACCTGGCCGATCACCGGCAGGCTGTGGCCCTGGAAGCGGATCGACAGCGCGTCGAGGAAGCCGAAGAGCATGCAGGCGAACATCACCTGTACGGGCCGCCATTTCGCGAAGATCAGCGCTGCGAGCGCGATGTAGCCACGCCCCGCCGTCATGCCCTTCACGAAATCGGCCGTCATCGCCATCGACAGGTAGGACCCCGCGATGCCGCAGAGGATGCCGTCGCAGAGGACGGCGCGGTAGCGCAGCCAGGCGACGGAGATGCCGGCCGTATCGACGGCGCCGGGGTTCTCGCCGACGGCGCGCAGCCTCAGGCCGAAACGCGTGCGGTAGAGCACCCACCAGGTGAAGGGCACCATCGCGAAGGCGAAATAGGTGAGGATGAAATGGCCGGAGATCAGGTGCTCGTAGATCGGTCCGATGACGGGCACCGGCGCCAGCGAGTCGACGAAGGGCAGCTTGACGGTGGTGAAGCGGCTCGCGCCGGTCAGTTGCGGCGTGCGGCCGCCCTGGTTGAACCAGCTCTGCCCGAGGATCACGGTCGCGCCGGCGGCGATGAAGTTGATCGCCACGCCGGAGACGATCTGGTTGCCGCGCTGGGTGATCGAGGCATAGGCGTGGACGAGCGAGAAGCCCATCGAGACGAGGATCGCGGCAAGGAGCCCGAGCCAGGCGGAGTGAATGACGGCGGCCGCCGACGCGCCGGCGAAGGCGGCGGCCAGCATCTTGCCTTCGAGCCCGATGTCGAAGACGCCGGAGCGCTCGGAGTAGAGCCCGGCGAGCGCCGCCAGGATCAGCGGCGGCGAGACGCGGATCGTCGATTCCAGGAGATCGAGGATCGTCGCCCAGAAGCTCATGGCGTCTGCTCCCCCGCCTCGGTGCGCCTGCCCCCGAGGCGCATCGGCCCGACGCTCGCGAAGAAGGCGGCGAGCGAGGGACGGAACATGTTCTCTAGCGCGCCGGCGAAGAGGATGACGAGCCCCTGAATGATGACGATCATGTCGCGCGAGATCTGCGGCATGTCGAACGCAATCTCGGCGCCGCCCTGGTAGAGCACGCCGAAGAGGATCGCTGCCGGAATGATGCCGACCGGATGCGAGCGGCCCATCAGCGCCACCGCGATGCCGACGAAGCCGGCGCCGCTGACGAAATCGAGCTGCAGTCGGAGCTGGTCGCCCATGACGTTGTTGAGCGCCATCATGCCGGCGAGCGCGCCGGAGATCGCCATGGTGATCATGATGATGCGCGATTCGGAGATGCCGGCATAGCGCGCCGCCTTCGGGCTCTGGCCCATGGTGCGGATCTCGTAGCCGAGCTTCGTGCGCCAGATCAGCACCCAGACGAGGAAGCAGCAGACGAGCGCCAGGAGAAACGAGACGTTGAAGGGTGCCGCGCCGATGTCGAGGCCGAGGACGTTGAAGAGCCAGCCGAAGTTCGGCAGTTGCGCCGCCGCCTCGAAGGTCCGCGTCTGCGGCGCCATCGTGCCCGCCGGCTTCAGCACCTCGACGAGCAGGTAGATCATCAGGCTCGCGGCGATGAAGTTGAACATGATCGTCGTGATGACGACGTGGCTGCCGCGCCTCGCCTGCAGATAGCCGGGGATCAGCGCCCAGATGCCGCCGAAGAGCGCCGAGCCCGCGATCGCCAGCGGAAAGATCACGTACCAGGGCACGTAATGGTCGAGCCAGAGGCAGGCGAGCGCGACGCCGAGGCCCCCGACATAGGCTTGGCCCTCGCCGCCGATGTTGAACAGGCTGCAGTGGAAGGCGACGGCGACGGCGAGGCCGGTGAAGATGAAGTTCGTCGCGTAATAGAGCGTGTAGCCGATGCCCTCGCCATAGCCGAAGGCGCCCTCGACGAGCAGGCCTGCGGCGCGGATCGGGCTTTGACCGACGAGGAGCACGACGAGGCCGGCGACGATGAAGGCGACGACCACGTTCAGCAGCGGCAGGAGGCCGTATTCGACCCAGCCCGGAAGCTTCGCATAAGGATTGCTCACGCGGCCTCCCCGGTGCTCTCGACGCCGGCCATCAGCAGGCCGAGTTCACCCTCTCCCGCGTCCGCAGCGCGCTCGCCGACGATGCGGCCGTCGAACATCACGAGGATGCGGTCGGACAGCGCGCGGATCTCGTCGAGCTCGACGGAGACGACGAGAACGGCCTTGCCGGCGTCGCGCATCTCGATGATGCGGCGGTGGATGAACTCGATCGCGCCGACGTCGACGCCGCGCGTCGGCTGGCCGATGATGAGCACGTCCGGATCGCGCTCCATCTCGCGGGCGAGCACGATCTTCTGCTGGTTGCCGCCGGAGAAGTTCGCCGTCTTCAGCCGGCAGTTCGGCGGGCGGATGTCGTAGCGCGCTATCCGCTCGGCGGCGTCGCGGCGGATTTCGGCGACGTCGAGCAGCAGGCCCTTCGCGTAGCGCGGATCGTCCTGGTAGCCGAGGATCGCGTTCTCGCTCTCCTCGAAGGCGAGGACCAGGCCCACATGGTGGCGATCCTCCGGCACGTGGGCGAGGCCGCGCCGGCGCAGTTCCGAAGGATCGACCTCGCCCGCGGCGCCGATCGGCGCGCCATCGACGAAGACCTCGCCGGAGGCGGCGCGGCGGATGCCGGAGATCGCCTCCAGAAGCTCCGACTGGCCATTGCCCGCGACGCCCGCGATGCCGACGATCTCGCCGGCCCTGACGTCGAGGGAGACGTCCTTGACCATGGCGACGCCGCGCCCGTCCCTGACCGTCAGCCCGCGCACGGAGAGCTTGACGTCGCGCGGCCGGCCTTCGCCCTTCTCGACGCGCAGCAGGACGCGCCGGCCGACCATCAGCTCGGCGAGTTCCTCGACCGACGTCTCCGCCGTCGGCCGCGTCGCGACGATCTCGCCGCGGCGCATGACCGAGACCTCGTCGGTGATCGCCATCACCTCGCGCAGCTTGTGCGTGATGAAGATGATCGTCTTGCCCTGCGCCTTGAGCTGCCCGAGGATGCGGAAGAGATGGTCGGCCTCCGCCGGCGTCAGGACACCGGTCGGTTCGTCGAGGATCAGGATGTCGGCGCCGCGGTAGAGCGCCTTCAGGATCTCGACGCGCTGCTGCAGGCCGACCGGCAGTTCCTCGATGATGCCGTCGGGGTCGACTTCCAGCGCGTATTCCCGCTCAAGCCGCTTCAGTTCCGCACGCGCCCGGGCGATGCCGGCATTCAGCACCTGTGCGCCTTCCGCGCCGAGCATGACGTTCTCGAGCACGGTGAAGTTCTCGACCAGCATGAAGTGCTGGTGGACCATGCCGATGCCGGCCGCGATCGCCGCGTTGGAATCGCGGATCGTGACGGGATCGCCGCCGACGAGAATCTCGCCGCGGTCGGCCTGGTAGAAGCCGTAGAGGATCGACATCAGCGTCGACTTGCCGGCGCCGTTCTCGCCGATGATGCCATGGATCGTGCCGCGCCGGACCTTGAGGTTGATGTTGCGGTTGGCGTGGACCGTGCCGAAACTCTTGTCGATGCCCTTCAACTCGATGGCGAATTCACTCATAACCGGCCGTGTTCGCTCTTTCGCTGTCGCTCTGTTCCCCGGAGGTCACCCTCTCTTGTTACGGCCCACTGTCGGGAGTTCTTGATGCAATGTCCAGTTTCAAATCCGGGAGCCGCGGCGCATCACGCGCTTTTCAACACGGCGTCTGACGGCCGCGGGGGCCCCCGGCGGTGAGCGCGCGAGAGCGGCCGCAGCCACACGACGCCGCGGCCTTCAAGGTCTTCCGCTTGCTGCCGACGCGCTGGGCCGACAACGACGTCTACGGCCATGTCAACAACGTCGTCCACTACGCGCTGTTCGACACGGCGGTGAACGGCTGGCTGATCGAGGCCGGGCTGCTCGACCCGGGCCGCGGCGCCACGATCGGCCTCGTCGTCGAGACCGGATGCAGCTATTTCGCCGAAATCGCCTTTCCCGACGTCGTCAATGCCGGCATCCGCCTCGCCCGCCTCGGCACGTCGTCGGTGACCTACGAGATCGCCCTTTTCCGCAATGCGGAGACGCGCGCGGCCGCGCAGGGGCGCTTCGTGCATGTCTATGTCGACCGCGAACGCCGCCGGCCCGTGCCGCTCGACGCACGGTGGCGGGAGAAACTGGAGGACCTTCGGCCATGAGCGACGAGGACCGGCTGACGCGGCTCGAAGAGACGGCGGCCCAACAGGAAAAGGTGATCGAGGAGTTGTCGGGACAGATCGCCGAGCAATGGAAGACCATCGAAACGCTGCGCGCCCGGCTCGACGCGCTGACGGAGCGCTTCGTCGCGGTCGAGGAGCAGACGCTCGAGGCGCCGCCGATCACGCGGCCGCCGCATTACTGAAAGCGGCCGATCAGTCGAAGAGGGCGAGTTGCTGGCCCGGCCGCGGTGCGACCCGGCGCTCCAGCGACAGGAGGAAGGACTTGGTTTCCAGCCCTCCGCCGAAGCCGGTGAGCGCGCCGTTCGCGCCGATGACGCGATGGCAGGGGATGACGATCGGCAGCGGGTTCGTTCCGCAGGCGACGCCGACGGCGCGGGCTGCCGCCGGGCCTTCGCCGATCCGCCGGGCGATCTCGCCGTAGGAGACAGTCGCGCCGTAGGGGATCTCGGAAAGAGCCTGCCAGACGGCCTCGTCGAAGGGGGAGCCCGAAAAAGCGAGCGGCAGGTCGAAGGCGGTGCGGCCGCCGTCGAAATAGTCCGAAAACTGCGACAGCGCCTCTCGCAGCGCAGCCGGATCGTGGCGCCATCCCGCCGCCGCCGGACGGGGCCGTCCGCGCTCCGGAAAGGCGATGGAGCAAAGCGCCCGGCCGTCGCCGGCAAGGAGCAGCGGCCCGATCGGCGTCTTGAGATGCGCGTAGAAGAGCAGGGTCGACATCGGGCGAGGATAGCGCCGTTCGCGCGGCAATAGCCACCCGATTCATGACCCGGCGGAGCAAGCGCGCGCCTCAGCAAGCAAGATCACGTCTCGGCAGCGGCAGGACAGGGCGCGCTCCGATCAAGCCTCAACCTGCCCTCAGGATGCCGCACGGGTGATCCTCCCCACGCCTGGGGGGAGGATCGGGAATGGCCGGCGACCTCAGCCCTTATAGGGGCACTTGTCGTCGGTCATGTAGTCGTGGACCTTGATCTTGCCGGAGATGATATCCGCCTTCGCCTGCTCGACGGCCTTCTTCATCTCGGGCGTGACCAGCTTGGCGTTGTTCTCGTCCATGGCGTAGTCGACGCCGTTCTGCTTCAGGCCGAGGGCTTCGGTGCCGGTGGTGAACTTGCCCTTCTTCTCGTCCATGAAGGCGTCGTAGACCGCCACGTCGACGCGCTTGACCATCGAGGTGAGCACGTGGCCCGGCTGCAGCATGTTCTGGTTGGAATCGACGCCGATGCCGAGCTTGCCCGCGTCGGCCACCGCCTGGAGCACGCCCGTGCCGGTGCCGCCGGCGGCCGCATAGATCACGTCGGCGCCCTGGTCCATCTGCGACTTGGCGATCTCGCCGCCCTTGATCGGGTCGTTCCAGGCGTCGGGCGTCGTGCCGGTATAGGTGGCGAAGACCTTGTCGTCCGGCTTGGTGCCGATCACGCCGCCGATATAGCCGCATTCGAACTTGCGGATCAGCGGGATGTCCATGCCGCCGATGAAGCCGACCTTGCCGGTCTTCGACGCCATCGCCGCGAGCACGCCGACGAGGTAGGAGCCCTGCTGCTCCTCGAAGACGACCGAGCGCACGTTCGGCGCGTCGACGACGCCGTCGATGATGACGAAATGCGTCTTCGGATAGGCGGCGGCCACCTTCTTCAGCGTCTCGACCCAGTTGAAGCCCGCCATGACGATCGGGTTGTCGCCGTCGCGCGCGAAACGTCGCAGCGCCTGCTCGCGCTGGGCGTCGTTGGCGATCTCGAAGTCGCGATAGCTGACGCCGGTGTCCTTCTTGAACTTCTCCGCGCCATGGAAGGCGGCCTCGTTGAACGACTTGTCGTTCTTGCCGCCGAGATCGTAGATGATCGCCGGCTTGAAATCCGCCGCCAGCGCCGTCGCCGACATGGCCGCGAGCGCGATCGCGCCGAGCACAATACGTTTCATGATGTGCAGCCCTTGGTTGTTCATGATGTCAGGGTCCTCCCGCATGGCCCTTGTGGCCGGGCCATGTCTGCGGAACAACCGGCAGCACCTGCCGGTTCACCCGCCATCCTTGCACGGGCCGCGGCAAAATTCACGCGGATTTTGACCAGCCGGTCAGTTCCACCCCGGGGGAGCGGCTCAGGAACCGGGGCA
>JBQCEN010000272.1:0-15727 GCA_051960215.1 Pararhizobium sp. | reverse complement strand
ATGCCCTTCGGCGGCGTCAAGCAATCGGGCCTCGGCCGCGAGAACGGCCACGCGGCCATCGAGCACTACAGCCGCATCAAATCGGTCTATGTCGCGACCGGTCCGGTGCAGAGCCCTTACTGAACGGACGGCGTCAAACGCATGGAAGCAGATTTCGTCATCGTCGGCGCCGGCTCGGCCGGTTCGGCCCTTGCCTACCGCCTCTCGGAGGACGGCAAGCATTCCGTCATCGTCATCGAGCATGGCGGTAGCGACTTCGGCCCGTTCATCAAGATGCCGGCGGCGCTTTCCTACCCGATGAATATGAGCCGCTACGACTGGGGCTATAGCACGGAGCCCGAGCCGAACCTCAACAACCGTCGGCTCGCAGCACCCCGCGGCAAGGTGATCGGCGGTTCCTCCTCGATCAACGGCATGGTCTATGTCCGCGGCCATGCCGAGGACTTCAACCACTGGGCGGAGTCCGGCGCGACCGGCTGGGCCTATGCCGACGTGCTGCCCTATTTCAAGCGGCAGGAGACCTCCCATGGCGGGCAGGACGGCTGGCGCGGCACCGACGGCCCGCTCCACGTCCAGCGCGGCAAGGTCATCAACCCGCTCTTCTCCGCCTTCATCGAGGCGGGCCGGCAGGCGGGCTTCGAGCTCACCGACGACTATAACGGCGAGAAGCAGGAAGGCTTCGGCCTGATGGAGCAGACGATCCATCTCGGCCAGCGCTGGTCGGCGGCGGACGCCTATCTCAAGCCGGCGCTGCGGCGGAAGAACGTCACTCTCGTCAATGCCTTGGCGCATCGGGTCGTCATCGAGAATCACCGGGCGACCGGCGTCGAGGTGTCGCTTCGCGGCAAGGTCCAGGTCGTGCGCGCGCGGCGCGAGGTCGTCGTCTCCGCCTCCGCCTTCAACTCGCCGAAGCTGCTCATGCTCTCCGGCATCGGCGCGGGAAAGCACCTCGCGGAGCACAACATCCCCGTCGTCGCCGACCGGCCCGGCGTCGGCGGCAACCTGCAGGACCATCTGGAGGTCTATATCCAGCAGGAATGCACGCAGCCGATCACCCTCTATTCGAAGCTGAACCTTTTCTCCAAGGCGATGATCGGCGCGCAGTGGCTGTTCTTCCGCTCCGGCCTCGGCGCGAGCAACCAGTTCGAGGCGGCCGCCTTCCTGCGTTCCAAGCCGGGCGTGAAGTACCCCGACATCCAGTACCACTTCCTCCCCGTCGCGATCCGCTACGACGGCAAGGCGGCGGCGAAGGCGCACGGCTTCCAGGCGCATGTCGGGCCGATGCGCTCGACCTCGCGCGGCACGGTCAGGCTGCGCTCCAGCGATCCGGCGGACGCGCCGGTCATCCGCTTCAACTACATGAGCACGGAGCAGGACTGGGCCGACTTCCGCCACTGCGTTCGGCTGACGCGCGAGATCTTCGGGCAGAAGGCGTTCGACCCCTATCGTGGCCCGGAAATCCAGCCCGGGGCGCAGGCGGCGAGCGACGAATCGATCGACGCCTTCATCCGCGACCACGCGGAAAGCGCCTACCACCCCTGCGGCACCTGCCGCATGGGCCGGGCGGACGATCCGGCGGCCGTCGTCGATCCGCAATGCCGGGTGATCGGCGTCGACGGGCTTCGCGTCGCCGATTCCTCGCTCTTCCCGCGCGTCACCAACGGCAACCTGAACGGCCCGTCGATCATGACCGGCGAGAAGGCGGCGGACCACATCCTCGGCCGCCAGCCGCTGCCGCCGTCGAACCTCGAGCCGTGGATCAATCCGCGCTGGGAAACGTCCGACCGCTGAATGCTCGACCGGCTTCTGAGAACAGATCAGATGCTCGGGAACCGCTGATCCTCGCCACAAGGGCGAGGAGACGCGGTCGGGAAGGCCTCGCGCCGCGATCGACGACGTCAGGCGCTCAGCCTCCGTCAACCTCGGCCCCCGTGCCGAGCATCTGCCGTGTTGGCGTCGCGTGGCAGAGCGCATGTTGTGCCCCCGCGTTCGGCCAGCTGCGGACCTCTCCGCCCGGCCTGTTCTGCGGGATCGGCTTCCGCTGGAAAACGCGTTTCCGCCGCCCGCCTCCGGCGGATGGCGATTTCTGTTTCCGGCCGCTTGCGGCTGGCATGATCCGTGACAACGCATGCGGAGACTGCCATGACCATCCAGACCGGAAGCCAGAATGCCGCCGCGCTCGATGCCGAGCTCGCGGGGCTCGGCCTTGCCGAGCGCCTGCAACTCGTCTCGAAGCTTGGCCGCAACGTCGTCTTCACGACCAGCCTCGGCATCGAGGACCAGGTGATCGCTGCCGTCATCGGCGCGCGGGGCCTCGCGATCCGCGTCGCCACGCTGCAGACCGGGCGGCTCTTCGCCGAGACGGTGTCACTGATCTCGGAGACCAAGCGGCAATACGGCATCGACATCGTCGAATACCGGCCGGAGCCGGCCGACATCGAGGAGTACAAGGCGCGTTACGGCCTCAACGGCTTCTACGACAGCGTCGAGGCCCGGCACGCCTGCTGCGGCATCCGCAAGCTGAAGCCGCTCGCGCGCGCGCTCAAAGGCGCCGACATCTGGGTCACGGGCCTGCGCCGCGGCCAGTCCGGTGCGCGCGCCGCGACGCCCTTCGCCGAATGGGATGCCGAGCGTGGGCTGATCAAGGTCAATCCCCTCGCCGACTGGGAGATCGACGCCGTTCATGCTTACGTCGCGCTCAACGCGGTGCCGGTCAATCCGCTGCACGCGCGCGGCTATCCTTCGATCGGCTGCGAGCCCTGCACCCGCGCCATCAAGCCCGGCGAGGACGAGCGGGCCGGCCGCTGGTGGTGGGAAAACGACGAGAAGCGCGAATGCGGCCTCCACGTCGAGGGCGCGAGCTCGGCGATCGGCGAGGCCTCGCCGGCGGCGTGAGCGGACATCGCTCGGCAGATTCCTCCCCTCGAAAGACCGGATCGAGGCGCGCCTCATGCTGATCTCCCCCAGCGGGGGAGGTGCCCAGCAGGGCAGAGGGGGTGCGGGACGATGCCCAATCACTGAAGTCGGCGTTGGCCGAGAGTCCGCACGACCCCCTCTACCGCCTCGGCGACATCTCCCCGGCAAGGGGGAGATCGAAACGGCTGCGCAGGATCGATCATCCACCCGTTACCCAAGCTTCCTTCTGATCAGGCCTTGACAGCGGGAACGATAAGCCTACTTACGGATTGTGGTCTCGAGGGTTCTGCTCTCCAGTCCCACCCCTTCGCGGGGCGGGGAACCCTCGCTCTCCCTGATCGAAGCCGGGCGACCCGTCCCCCCCTCAGCAGTGCCGCCCGGCTTCGATCCCTTCCCTCCCGTCAGGACAGAGGACCAATGCTTGCCGCCGGCTGTCTTTTTCCGTTCCTGCTGCTCGTCGGAGGCGCCCTCCTCGGCGTCCGGATCGGCGGCGAGCAGGCCTCGATCATCGGCGGCGTCGTCGGCTTCCTCATCGGCATCGCCATTCCAGCCATCGGCTTCTGGATCCTGAGACGGACGACGCGGGGCGAGAGGGAACGGCGCTGAGGCCTGACGTCGTCAGACCTCGTCCCAATCCACCCGGCCGTGATCCTTGCGCTTCGCTATGGCGCCGGCCGGAAGGCGATCGCAGAACAGGACGACATTCAGGCACGCATGGCGCGCGCTCGGCACGACGAGGCCGTCGAACTCGAGGAAATGCGCCGCCTCGGCAATATCCTGCGAGCGTGGATATTCCGCCTGCTTCTCCTCATACGAAAGCTGGCCGTAGCGGCTGGTATCGAGGCCGAGCTGGGCGAGCGCCTGCAGGTTCAGCAGCCTCAATGCCCGTTTCATCGCCACAGCAAGCTCATGAAGCCGATAGGCGACGCGCGAGGGCATCACCGGCTGGCCGCGCATAAGGTGGAACTTCATCTCGGCGATCGCGCCGGCCCGCGCCTCGGCCGTATAGAGCACGTCGAAGGTGCCGTCGTCCCAGCGGCCGCCCGACCGGGCGCAGGCCGCGGGGTCGCGGCCTTCGCGAACGACGCGCCAGACGGGGCCGGAATAGGGGATCGGCGCGACGGCCTCGATCGCGTCGATCAGGCCGGCGTCGCGCCGCTTCCTCGGCTCGGGCATCGCGTCAGACGAAAACGTCGTTGTCGAGGCGGTCGATCACCTTCAGGACCTCGATGGCCCGATCGTCATGGATCAGGTCGATCGCTCGCTCGCCGTTCAGCTGCGGATGCCGCGCATAGAGCCAGGTCCGAATCTCGTCCGAGGAATAGTATTCGCGCAGCCGGCCGACGATGTAGTGCAGGTCGGAGAGGATCAGCTCGTTGCGCGGCTGCGGCTTCATATCCCCCGCCTTCCAGCGCGAGACGGTCGCCTTGGAGACTTCCGTGATGTTCGCGATGTCGGTGCCGCGAAGGCCGCCTTCGGTGTTCAGTTCGTCCAGGAATCGTGCAACGGCGCCCATTGTCCGCTCTCCATGAGCTGCGGCCTGCACGCCGCATAGGTTTCACAGAATGAATCTATGAAACACAAACGTCAACTTCAAGTCGCCTTTGCTAGCGATAGCCCTCCGGGTTCTTCGTCTGCCAGTTCCAGGTGTCGGCACACATTTCGCGCAACGTGCGGGTTGCGCGCCAGCCCAGCGCCTCCGATGCGCGCGTCGGATCGGCATAGCTTGCGGCGACGTCCCCTGGACGCCGGTCGACAATGTCGTAGGGGATCTCCTGATTGGAGACATGACGGAAGGCCTTGACGAGATCGAGGACGCTATAGCCGGTTCCCGTACCGAGATTGATCGCCAGGCATTGCGGCGCCTCCGCCAGCTTCTCCAGTGCCCGGACGTGACCCTCGGCGAGGTCGACGACATGGATGAAGTCGCGCACGCCGGTGCCGTCATGGGTCGGATAGTCGCCGCCGAAGACCCTGAGGCGCTCCCGCCGGCCGGAAGCGACCTGCGCGACGAAGGGCATGAGGTTGTTCGGAATGCCGTTCGGGTCCTCGCCGATCAGCCCGCTCTCATGGGCGCCGACGGGATTGAAGTAGCGCAGCATCGCGATCCGCCATGACGGATCGGAAGCGTGGAGGTCGCGCATCATCTCCTCGATCACAAGCTTCGTGCGCCCGTAAGGGTTCGTCGCCGAGAGCGGATGGTCCTCCGGGATCGGCAGCTGCTGCGGCTCGCCATAGACCGTGGCGGACGACGAGAAGACGATCGTGCGGACATGCCGTGCCGCCATCGCCTGCAGGAGCTTCACCGTCCCGCCGACATTGACGTCGTAGTAGTCGAGCGGCTTGGAGACCGACTCCCCGACCGCCTTCAGACCGGCGAAATGGACGACCGCGCGGCAATGGTGACGGCCAAGCACGTCTTCGATGAAGCTCCGGTCGCGGATGTCGCCCTTCTCGAAGGCGATCGTGCGGCCGGTGATCTCGGCGACGCGCGCGAGCGCCACCGCATTGCTGTTGACGAGGTTGTCGACAACCACCACGTCATGGCCGGCGGCGATCAGGCTCACCGTCGTATGCGATCCGATATAGCCGGCCCCGCCCGTCACCAGGATCGTCATCGCGTCACCTCTCCATAGCTCCGACCGGCGACACAGTATAATGGTGGCGGCATTTTCCAAGAGCCGCGTAGCTTGCGAAAAACTGGTTCACGCCTCCGCCGCATCAGGGGCGCCTGTTCCTGTTTTCCGGGCCACCGATCCGCGATGATCGATCAACTCGCGCTGCCCCGTTTCGGGGTTGGTGCGCCTTTTTGCTGTCGCCGGACGGCGATCGAAGCAGGAGACACGAATGTCCGATACCGTCAACCGGGCAGCGAAGCCGGCAAAGCCGCCGCTCGACCCGCACCTGAAGGCGCTCGAGAACGAGGCGATCCACATCTTCCGCGAGGTCGCCGGCGAGTTCGAGAAGCCGGTGATGCTCTATTCCGTGGGCAAGGATTCGTCCGTGCTCCTGCATCTGGCGCGCAAGGCCTTCTATCCCGGCAACGTCCCCTTCCCGCTGCTCCACATCGACACCGGCTGGAAGTTCAAGGAGATGATCGCCTTCCGCGACCGGATGGTCGCCGAGCACGGCCTGACGCTCCACGCCTACACGAATCCGCGCGGCAAGGCGGAGAACATCACGCCCTTCACCTACGGGTCCGCGCGCTACACCGACATCATGAAGACCGAGGCACTGCGGCAGGCACTCGACGCCGGCGGCTACGACGCCGCCTTCGGCGGAGCCCGGCGCGACGAGGAGGCGAGCCGTGCCAAGGAGCGCATCTACTCCTTCCGCACGCCCGACCATCGCTGGGACCCGCGCAACCAGCGCCCCGAGCTCTGGAACATCTATAACGGCATGATTCGCCGCGGCGAGAGCGTGCGCGCCTTTCCGCTGTCGAACTGGACCGAGGTCGACATCTGGCGCTACATCCAGGTCGAGGAAATCCCGATCGTGCCGCTCTACTACGCGGCGAAGCGGCCGGTGGTCGAGCGTGACGGCATGCTGATTCTCGCCGAGGACGAGCGGCTGGAGCTGCTTCCGGGCGAGGTCAAGCGCGAGGAGACGATCCGCTTCCGCACGCTCGGCTGCTTCCCGCTGACCGGCGCCATCCGCTCCACCGCCACGACGCTCGACGACATCATCGCCGAACTCGAGATCGCCACCGTCTCCGAACGCCAGGGCCGCGCCATCGACCGCGACCAGTCCGGCTCGATGGAGAAGAAGAAGCGCGAAGGATACTTCTGAACATGAACGCCTATGTCGAAACCGCCGCCCGGGCGCTCGCCGAACCGCAGGGCGAGCAGGCCGTCCGCGACACCCGTCCGCTTCGCCTGCTGACCTGCGGCTCGGTCGACGACGGCAAGTCGACGCTGATCGGTCGGCTGCTCTGGGACACGAAGGCCGTCAAGGAAGACCAGGCGGCAGCACTCGCCCGCGATTCCTCCGCCAAGCAGAACGAGCTCGGCCTGCCCGACTTCGCGCTGCTCCTCGACGGCCTGCAGGCCGAGCGCGAGCAGGGCATCACGATCGACGTCGCCTATCGCTATTTCTCCACCGGGAAGCGCTCCTTCATCGTCGCCGACACGCCGGGCCACGAGCAGTACACGCGCAACATGGCGACCGGCGCCTCGACCGCCGACCTCGCCGTGATCCTCGTCGACGCCCGCGCGGGCCTCCTCGAGCAGACGCGGCGTCACGCGACGATCGCAGCGCTGATGGGAATCCGCCAGTTCGTGCTTGCCGTCAACAAGATCGACCTGACGAACTACGACCGTGCCGGGTTCGACAGGATCGCGACCGAGTTTCGGAGCCTCGCCTTCTCGCTCGGCGTCAGCCAGGTGACCGCGATCCCGGTCTCGGCGCTGAAGGGCGAGAACATCGTGCTTCGCGGCGACGCCGCGATGCCGTGGTATTCCGGCCCGACGCTGGTCGAGACGCTGGAGCTTGCAACCGTGCGCTCGGCGCAGTCGGTCGGCTTCCGCCTGCCCGTCCAGCGCGTCTCGCGCCCAGGCGAGAGCTTTCGCGGCTATCAGGGCACGGTCGCCGGCGGCGCCATCAAGCCCGGCGACAGCGTCGTCGTGCTGCCCTCCGGCACAGTCGCCAATGTCTCGAAGATCGTCACCTTCGACCTCGTGCGCAATGCGGCGGTGGCGGGCGACGCGATCACGCTGGTGCTCGACCGGCAGGTCGACATCGCGCGCGGCGACATGATCGCCTCGCTCGAGGCGCAGCCGCTCGTCGGCCTCGCCTTCGACGCGCGTCTCGTCGCGCTGCAGCCGGAGGGCATCGTTTCGGCCAAGCGCTACTGGCTGAAGTCGTCGAGCCGGCGCCAGCGCGTCACGGTCGAGACCCGTTCGGTCCTCGACCTGAAGTCCGGCCATTGGAATCCGGCGACGAGCCTCGCGATGAACGCGATCGGCACCGTCCGCCTCGTCTTCGACGAGCCGGCGACCTTCGATCCCTACGAGAAGAACCGGAACACCGGCTCCTTCATCCTGATCGATCCGGACACCAACAACACCGTCGCCGGCGGCATGGTCACGTCCAAGCACGCCGACATCGCCTCGATCGGCACCAAGGCCGAGGGCGAGCAGGCCGTGCTGTCGCTACCGGCGGACCTTGCGCGCGAGATCCTCGCCCTCGACATCCTTCGCGACCGGCGCGACGAGGTGACGGTCCGGTTCACCGATGCCGGCCGCGCGACGAAGGCGCTCGACGGGCTGAAGTAGGCCACTACTCCCGATCTCCCCCCTGCGGGGGAGATCGATCTGCGGCGAGGCCTCGCAATCCCGTCATTCCTGTGCTTGTCACAGGAATCCATACCGTTCCCATCTCGGCCGTGGGGCACTCTCGATGGCGCTCCCAAGCCGATGACGGAGGGGAATGGACCCCTGTGACACGCACAGGGGTGACGGAGCCCGGTGGTTCGAGCCGCACCCGATGAGCCACTGCGGACGACGCAGCACCGCGCCTTCCCGAGCAATCTCGCGGCGTGCCTTCACTGTTGCGATGCCGACGACGTCCTCAGCCACTCACATCACGGCGCCGATCTGCCAGGGGACGAACTCGTTGTCGCCGTAGCCGAGTTCTTCGGACTTGGTGCGCTTGCCGGAGGCGACGGCGAGAATCTCGTCGAAGATCGCGCGGCCCTTCTCCTCAAGGCTGACGCCTTCGAGGATGTCGCCGCAGTTGATGTCCATGTCCTCGCGCATCCGTTCGTACATCGGCGTGTTCGTCGCGAGCTTGATCGACGGCGTCGGCTTGCAGCCATAGGCGGAGCCGCGGCCGGTCGTGAAGCAGAGCACGTTGGCGCCACCGGCGACCTGGCCCGTCGCGGAGACCGGATCGAAGCCGGGCGTGTCCATGAAGACGAAGCCCTTCTCCGTCACCGGCTCGGCATATTCGTAGACGGCGTTGAGCGGCGTCGAACCGCCCTTCGCCGCCGCGCCCAGCGACTTCTCGAGGATCGTCGTCAGGCCGCCCGCCTTGTTGCCGGGCGAGGGATTGTTGTTCATCTCGCCGCCGAGGCGGGCCGTGTATTCCTCCCACCAGTGGATGCGCTCGACGAGCTTTTCCCCGACCTCGCGGTTCTTCGCGCGGCGCGTCAGCAGGTGCTCGGCGCCGTAGATTTCCGGCGTCTCGGAGAGGATCGCCGTGCCGCCGTGGCGCACCAGCATGTCGGCGGCGACGCCGAGCGCCGGGTTGGCGGTGATGCCGGAATAGCCGTCGGAGCCGCCGCACTGCAGCGCGAGCATGATCTCCGAAGCAGGGATCGGCTCGCGGGAGACGGCATTGACCGCCGGCAGCATCTCGCGGATCGCCTCGACCCCCTGCTCGACGGCCTTGCGCGTGCCGCCGGTGTCCTGGATCGTGAAGGTGCGGAAGGTGTCGCTCTCCTGAAGGCCGTACGTCTGCTTGAAGCGGCCGATCTGGAAGACCTCGCAGCCAAGCCCGACGACGAGCACGCCGCCGAGGTTCGGGTTCGCCGCATAGCCCCATTCGGTGCGCTTCAGGAGATCGAAGCCCTCGCCGGAGGCCGCCATGCCGCAGCCGGTGCCGTGCGTGAAGGAGACGACGCCGTCGACGTTCGGGAAGTCGGCGAGGATGCCGGACTGCTGGACGGCCTGGGCGATGAAGCGGGCGGCCGACGCCGAGCAGTTCACGCTGGTCAGGATGCCGATATAGTTGCGGGTCCCGGCGCGGCCGTTTTCCCGGCGGAAGCCCTGGAAGGTCGCCTGCTCGGAGAGCGGCAGCACGTTGACCGGCTGCGCGGCCTCCGAGAAGCGGTAGTCGCGCTCGAAATCGTGCATCTCGACATTGTGCTCGTGCACCCAGGAGCCCGGGACGATCGGGCCCTTGGCGAAGCCGATGATCTGGCCGAACTTGCGGATCGGCTCACCGGGCGCGATCGCCGCCACCGCGATCTTGTGGCCGAAGGGCACGCGCTCGGCGGCGACGACGCCGGCTACCGGCGTCCCCTTCTCGATCTTCTCGACGGCGACCACGACGTTGTCGGCATCGGAGAGGCGGAGTGCGCGGGATCGGGTGATCGTATCAGACATTTCGGCTACTCGGGTTCGTGCGCCGGCACCGGAAGCGGCCGACGGCCAATGAATTGGAATCTCGGTTCGGAACGGGGCGATCTCCGGGACTTCCGCCCGCCGCGGCTTCCCCCGGGCCGCTCGCGGCGGCAGGCGGAAGACATCGCCGGGAAATTACACTAACATGTTAGCATGTCAAAGGGCGGCTGGAGGTGGGGATGAACGTTGTGGAGCGGTCGACGCGGCGCGGCGGGGCGACGGACCGGCTGACTGACGCGTTGCGCCGGGCGATCGTCGCGCTCGAGCTTACGCCGGGCCAGGCGATCGACAAGGAGGAACTGACGCGACGCTACGGCGTCTCGCGCTTTCCAATCGCCGAGGCGCTGAAGCGGCTTGCAGCGGAGAAGCTCGTTGAAATCCGCCCCCAGAGCGGGACGCGGGTCTCGCCGATCCGCCTCTCGGACGCCTATGAGAACCTGTTCCTCCGCCGGGCGCTCGAAAGCGAGGCCGTGGAGGTACTCTGCGCCCGCGGGACCACCGCCGTTCTTGCCGGGATCGAACGGAACCTGCGCTACCAGAAGGCGGCGGTCGAGGCACGCGACCGCAACGGCTTCCATGAGCTCGACGTCGAATTCCACAGCCTCCTCGTTTCGGCCCTCCCCTATCCGCGCATCCGGGCGATCGTCGAGAACGCCCGACTGGCGCTCGACCGGGCGCGGCGGCTGATGAACAGCCCGCGGCGCCATGAACTGACCTACCGCGAGCACGTGGCGATCGTCGCGGCGCTCAGCGCCCATGACGGCCCGGCTGCCCGCGCGGCGATGGCGGCGCACATCGATGCGGTGACGGAGGAGCTCAGCGCCTTCTCGAAGGCGCATCCGGAAGCCTTTTCCTCCTGACGGGAATCGGCGGGCGGGACCCTCACGAGGCCGTCGCCTTGCGCGACAGCGGCTCCTTCGCAAGGCTCGCCATCAGGTCGTTGAACTTTTCGCCCTGGACGGAGATATGCCGGCGCAGGATGCGCGAGGCGCGCTCGGCATCCCCCTCGCGCACCGCCTCCTGGACGTCGCGGTGCTCGCGCATCGACTGCTTCATCCGGCCGCGCACGCGCAGCTGGAGCCGGCGGAAGGGCTTAAGGCGCTTGTGGAGGCGCGACGCCTCCTCGGCGAGAAAGGTGTTGCCGCTGGCGCGGTAGAGCACGTGGTGGAAGCGCTCGTTCTCCCGGTAGTACTGATCGGAATCGCCCTCCTCCAGCGCCTTCTCACAGGCCACCGCAGCCTCTTCGAGCGCGGCGAGTTCCGCCTCGGTGATCCGCCGCGCCGCCAGCCGCCCGCACATCGCCTCCATCTCGGCCATCACGTCGAACATCTCGACGACCTTGACGAAACTCGGATAGCGCACGAAGACGCCGCGCCGCGGGATCATCTCGACGAGGCCCGAGGCCGCTAGGGCGTGCAGCGCCTCGCGCACCGGCGTGCGCGAGACGGCGAAGCGGATCGACAGCGTCACCTCGTCCAGCCGCTCGCCGTCGGCGAACTCCGCCGCGACGATCGCCTGCTCGAGATCCTCCCGAATCCGATCTGCCGTCCTGCCGTCCATGCGCCGATCGTAAATAAGCGGCGTGCATCCAGCAATCAAAATCTTGTATACAACCTCGTTGACATGGCGTGCACGATCCTTCACCCTCGGCCGGCCTGGAGGAGCATTTTTCAGAGCAGGCAGCGCTTTCGGCTGCAGGGAGGAAACAATGAAATCATATCTCGCAGTTCTGGCCGCCACCGTCGGCCTTTCCATTGCCGCGACCGGCGGGGCCGGCGCCGTGACCCTCAAGGCGTCGCACCAGTTCCCGGGCGGCAAGGGCGACCCACGCGACGAGATGGTCCAGATGATCGCCCGCGACGTGAAGGCGGCGAATGTCGACCTGACGATCCAGGTCTATCCCGGCGCGTCGCTGTTCAAGCCGAAAGACCAGTGGCAGGCGGTCACCCGCGGCCAGCTCGACATCACCTCGCTGCCGCTCGACTATGCGAGCGGGCGCGTGCGGGCCTTCGGCGCGACGCTGATGCCCGGCCTCGTGCGCAACCACGATCGCGCCGCGCGGCTGAACGATTCGCCCTTCATGAAGGACATCAAGAAACTGATCGAGGACCACGGCGCGATCGTGCTCGCCGACGCCTGGCTTGCCGGCGGCATCGCGTCGAAGGACAAGTGCATCGTCAAGCCCGACGACATCAAGGGTCTCAAGGTCCGCTCCGCCGGGCCGACCTTCGCCGCCATGTGGCAGAAGGCCGGCGCCTCGATCGTCTCGATCCCGAGCAACGAGGTCTATAACGCGCTGCAGACGGGCGTCGCCGACGCCACTGACACCTCGTCGGCAAGCTTCAAGTCGTTCCGCATCTACGAGCAGACGAAATGCCTCGTCGCGCCGGGCGAGAACGCGCTGTGGTTCATGTACGAGCCGGTGCTCATGTCGAAGAAGAGCTTCGACCGGCTGAACAAGAAGCAGCAGGACGCGATCATGGCGGCGTCCAAGAAGGCGCAGGCCTACTTCGCCGAGCAGGCGAAGAAGATCGACGCTGACACGATCAAGGCCTTCAAGGACCATGGCGTGAAGGTCGTGACGCTGACGCCGGAGCAGTACGACGCCTGGATCGCCGTCGCCAAGGAGAGCTCCTACAAGCAGTTCGCCGACGAGGTGCCGAACGGCGAAAAGCTGATCGACGAGGCGCTTTCGGTCAAGTAAGCGCCGCCGGAGCGGCCTTGCCGGCCGCTCCCATTCTCTGCGTGAAAGCAAGGATCGAGGGACGATGGACGGGTTCATCCGCTTCGTCAGAATGATTTCGTTTGCCTGCGGCGTCGCGGCCGCGGCGCTGATCTCGGCGGCCGTCGTCGTGGTCTGCCAGATGGTCTTCGTGCGGTTCGTACTCGGCTCGACGACGATCTGGCAGACCGACTTAACCACCATCGGCCTGATCGCCGCAACACTGATCGGCAGCCCCTATGTCCTTCTCACGCGCGGCCACGTGAACGTCGATGTGCTGCCGCTGCACCTCGGCCCGAGGGCGCGCTTCCGCCTCGCCCTCTTCTCCGCCCTCGTCTCCTTCGCCTTCTCGCTGGTCATGACCTGGCTCGGCTTCCGCTTCTGGCTCGAGGCCTGGGTCAACAACTTCGCCTCGGACACGATCTGGCGCGTCCGGCTGTGGATCCCCTACGCGGCGATGCCCTTCGGCTTCGGCACGCTGGCGCTGCAATACGTCGTCGACATCATCTGCCTCGTCACCGGGCGCGAGCCGCCCTTCGGCATCACCGACGAGCCCACCGGAGAAGCGGCATGAGCCCGACCATCGAAGGCGCGATCGTTCTCGTCATCACGCTCGTCGTGCTCCTCTCGGGCATGCCCGTCGCCTTCGGGCTCGGCTCGATCGCCCTCGTCTTCATGGTGATCTTCGAGGGCTTCGACGCGCTCGGCGTCGCCGCAGACACCTTCTATGGCGGCCTCAACGACTTCACGCTCGTGTCGATCCCGATGTTCGTGATGATGGGTGCCGCGGTCGGGTCCTCGCCAGCCGGGCGCGACCTCTACGAAGCGCTCGACCGCTGGCTCTACCGGCTGCCCGGCGGCCTCGTCATCTCCAATCTCGGCGCCTGCGCGCTGTTTGCGGCGCTGACCGGCTCGTCGCCGGCGACCTGCGCCGCGATCGGCCGCATGGGCATCCCGGAGATGCGCCGGCGCGGCTATCCGGACGGCATCGCGGCCGGCTCGATCTGCGCCGGCGGCACGCTCGGCATCCTGATCCCGCCGTCGATCACCTTCATCCTCTACGGCATCGCGACCGAAACCTCGATCGGGCGGCTGTTCCTCGCCGGCGTGCTTCCCGGCCTGATGCTGACGGGCCTCTTCATCCTCTGGACGGTCTTCTACCTCTGGAAGAAGGGCTTTCGGGCCTACGAGGCGGGCTTCCGCTACTCCTGGAAGGAGAAGTTCCAGTCGGTGCCGAAGATCGCGCCGTTCCTGATCATCGTCGCCGGCGTCATGTACGTGCTCTATGGCGGCGTCGCGACGCCGTCGGAGGCGGCCGGCGTCGGAGCGGCGCTCTGCGTGCTCTTCGCCGTCGTCATCTACCGGATGTGGAAGCCGACGAGCTGGTGGCTGATCCTGCGCGACACGACGCGCGAGTCCGTGATGATCCTGATGATCATCGCCGCCGCCGTGCTCTTCGGCTACATGCTGACCTCGCTCTACCTCACCCAGACGCTTGCCCAGGCGATCGCCGACATGGACGTCAACCGCTGGGTGCTGATGGCGATGATCAACGTCTTCCTGCTCGTCTGCGGCTTCTTCATCCCGCCGGCGGCCGTGATCCTGATGACGGCGCCGATCCTCCTGCCGATTATCACGGCGGCCGGCTTCGACCCGGTGTGGTTCGGCGTCATCATCACGATCAACATGGAGATCGGCCTGATCCATCCGCCGGTCGGCCTCAACATCTACATCGTCAATTCGATCGTGCCCGACGTGCCGCTCGCCCGCATCATCTGGGGCACGCTGCCCTTCGTCGCCTGCATGATCCTTGAAATCGTCATCCTGTGCGTCTTCCCTCAGATCGCCACGTGGCTACCGACAGTTCTCATGGGACCGGGATCATGAGCCGGACGAGCTTCCTGCAGGACCTGCTGGCGACGATCTTCGAGCGGAGCGCGCCGCGGCCGACGGGCGACGACCGGCGCTCGATGGACGAACTCTGCGAGGCGCTGATCTCGGAACGCGGCGAAGCCTCGGGAACGCGCATCGCCGCGACGATCCTCGACCGCTACGAGGCGGGAGACGCCGAGGCCAAGGCCGAGTTCTTCCGCCTGCTGACGGAGGAGCACGACATCGACACCGACGCGATCGCCGAGGCGGCGGCCGCCTACAAGGCGAAGCCCGACGCCGACGTGCTTGCCCGCCTCCTCGACGAGGCCGAGCCGCCGCGTCAGGAGATCCTGCGCCGGCTGAACCGGATGACCGGCGGCACCGGCCGGCTCGTCAAGATGCGCGAGGATCTCCTCGGCCTGCTCAAGGCGCATCCCTCGTTCCGGCGGACGGACCTCGACTTCCAGCACCTCTTCGTCTCCTGGTTCAACCGCGGCTTCCTCGTGCTTCGCCGGATCGACTGGACGACGCCGGCGAACATCCTCGAAAAGATCATCGCCTACGAGGCGGTGCATGCGATCAACGACTGGGACGACCTGCGCCGGCGGCTGCAGCCCGCCGACAGGCGCTGCTTCGCCTTCTTCCACCCGTCGATGCCCGACGAGCCGCTGATCTTCGTCGAGGTGGCGCTGACGCGCGACATGCCGAACTCGGTGCAGGCGCTGCTCTCGGAGGAGCGCGAGATCATCGACGACGAGCATGCGACGACCGCCGTCTTCTATTCGATCTCCAACTGCCAGCGGGGCCTCATGGGCATCTCGTTCGGCAACTTCCTGATCAAGCAGGTGGCGACGGACCTGTCGCTGTCGCTCCCGGGGCTCAAGACCTTCGTGACGCTGTCTCCGGTTCCGGGCTTCGTGACATGGCTCAACGAGGAAGCGTCCGAGGGCGAGGAGGACGACGCGACCTCCGTTGTCAGCCGCGCCAGCCTTCTCGGTGCGACGACGGTCGAGGACCTCGAGCCGCTTTCGGACGACGCGCGGGCGCTGGCGGCGGAATATCTGGTGCGCGCCAAGCGGCCGGACGGGCAGCC
>JBQCEN010000271.1:0-9414 GCA_051960215.1 Pararhizobium sp. | reverse complement strand
TCGGCCGGCGCCAGATGCGCTCCGAGCTCATCCCGCTGCTGCACGCGGCGAAGGGGCGGGCGCGCCCGCCCCTCATCCTCGCGTCCGTGCGCGACATCCTGCAGGAGAACCGCAAGCCCGAGCGCGACCTCGAGACGGTCGAGCATCTCGAGGCCTTCTATGACGGCGTCCTGGTCCACGCGGACCCGACGCTGATCCGCCTCGACGCGACCTTCCCGCACGCCCACCGCATCCGCGACAAGGTGCTCTACACCGGCATCGTCGCCCCGAAAGCCGAGGAGATCCGCGCCGATGGTCCGGCGGAATTCGATGTCGTCGTCTCCGTCGGCGGCGGCGTCTTCGGCCGCGACCTGCTCTTTGCCGCGGCCGGCGCGAAGGCGCTCTCGTCGATGCGCGACAGGCGCTGGCTGTTCGTCACCGGGATCAACACGGCCGAATGCGACGTCGCGCATCTGCGGCGCCTCGTCGACGACACCGTCCGCATCACGCCGTTCGTCCCAAATCTCGGCTCGGTCGTCGCGCAGGCGGAGCTTTCGATCTCGCGGGCGGGCTACAACACCGTGGCCGACGTCTATCGCGCCGGCTGCCGCGCCGTCGTCGTGGCGCTCTCGAACGGCGAGGAGACGGAGCAGATCCGGCGGACCGATTATCTCGCGGCGTCAGGCCTCGCCGTCACGGTCGATGCCCACGACCAGCAGCCGGAAACGGTCGCCGCTGCGATCAACCAGGCGATGGCCGCCCCGCCACCGGACCGCAGCCGGATCGACATCGAAGGCGCGCCACGCAGCGCCGAGATCGTCGAGGCGCTTCTCGAAGGCTGCGCCCTCGGCCGTTACCGCTAGGGGTCCCATGCGCCGGATGATCGCCTTCTACGCGCCGATGAAGCCGCCGGACCATCCGATCGCCTCGGGCGACCGGGAGATCGCGCGGCTGATCATGCGCGCGCTCGAAGGCGCGGGATACCGCGTGGTGCTCGCGTCGCGCTTCATCAGCTACCAGAAGCGCACTTCGGCGAACCGCTTCACGGAACTCAAGGCTGCCGGTGATGAAGAAGCCGAACGCGTCGCGCGCATCTTCGGGGCTGCGCCCCCGGGGGAGCGCCCGGACTTGTGGCTGACCTACCATCCCTACTGCAAGGCGCCCGACCGGCTCGGCCCAACGGTCTGCCGCCGCCTCGGGATTCCCTATGCGACCGCGGAAGCGTGCCGGACGCGGCAGGATACGGACGCGGACTGGCATGACGGCCGCATGGCGGTCCAGGCGGCGATCCGGCAGGCTGCGGTCAACTTCTGCCTCAAGCCGTCCGATGCCGCCTATCTCGAGACGGTGCTTCCTTCAATGGAGAGCGTTCGGTCCCTCCGACCCTTCCTCGACCTCGACGCCTTGCCGCCGGCCCCGCGCAAGCGGCCGTCCGACGACGTGCCCCTCATCGTGACGGCGGGCATGATGCGGCCCGGCAAGAAGACGCGCTGCTACCTGATGCTCGGCGAGGCGCTCGGGCTGATCGCCGACAGGCCATGGCGCATGGTGGTCCTCGGCGACGGGCCGGAGCGCTCGCGCATCGAGCAAGCCTTCGCGCGGTTCGCCGCGGGGCGGATCGACTGGCGCGGGGCCGTGGCGCATGAGGCGGTCATCGCCGCCTTCGACGCCGCAGACCTCTTCGCATGGCCGGGCCTGCGCGAGCCGATCGGCATGGTCTATCTCGAAGCGCAAGCGCGCGGGCTACCGGTCGCGGCCTGTGCTTCGCTCGGCGTACCCGCAGTCGTCTCCGACGGAGAGACCGGCCTGCTCGCGCCGGAAGATGATGTGGCCGCCTATGCCGCGATCATCGCCCGGCTGATCGACGATCCGCGACTGCGCGACCGTCTCGGGACGGCCGGCCGCGGCCATGTCGCGGCACGGCATGGCATCGAGCAGGCGAGCGCGGTGCTGCGGCACGCGATCGACGAGGCCGTCGGATGACTGCGGCGTTCGCGCCTCTCGATGAGGAGCTGACGGCTTGGGCCGATATGGGTCTTGCCCCGCGGCTCTGGTTGCGCGACGACGACGCGACGCGGCCGACGGCGGCGCTCGACCGGCTGCTGGCGCTTGCACGGGCTCATGATGCGCCTGTGCTCCTCGCGGTGATCCCCATGCCCTGCGAGAACGCCCTCGCCGATCGTCTGGCGGGAGAGCCGCTCGTGACGCCGGCGGTGCACGGCTTCGCCCACACGAACCAGGCCGCGGCCGGCGCGAAGGCGACCGAACTGACCGAGAATGCGGAAGGCCGGACGGTCGGCGCGGTGCTCGCCGAACTGCGGTCCGGCCGCGAGAAGCTCGACCGCCTGTTCGGCCCGCGGCTTTCGCCGATCCTCGTGCCGCCGTGGAACCGCATGTCGGATGCCGTCGCCGATCATCTCGGAGAGAGCGGCTTCGGCGCCGTCTCGCTGTTCGGCTGGAAGCCGCGCGCCTGTCCCCTCGCCCGCCTCGACACCGACGTCGACCTTGTGGACTGGCGGGGCGGACGGGTCGGCCACGACCTCGGCGTCGTCGCCGCTGCCCTTGCCGGCGCGCTGCGCGCGGCGCGGCAACGGGACGATCGTCCCGTCGGGCTGCTCACGCACCATCTCGCCCATGACGAGACGGCGTGGTCGGTGCTTTCGGTGCTGCTCGACCATCTCTCCGCGCAACGCGTCCGCCTCGTTTCGGCGGAGGCCTGTCTCGCGGCGGTTCGGCCGCCTCAGGCGTGATAAGGGTCGGCGGCGTCGCGAAGCCCGTCGCCCAGGAAGTTGAAGGCGAGGATCACGACGATCACCGGCACGACCGGCAGCATCAGCCAGGGGTAAAGCACGACGATGTTGATGTTCTGCGCCTCGTTGAGAAGCACGCCCCAGCTCGTCACGGGCGGCCTCAAGCCGATGCCGAGGAAGGAGAGCGACGTCTCGCCAAGGATCATGGTCGGAATGGTGATCGTCGCCGAGGCAATCAGGTGGCTCATGAAGCCCGGCACCAGATGGCGCAGGATGATCCTCCGCGGCCGCGCGCCCAGGATCTGCGCGGCGGTCACATAGTCCTCCTCCCTGAGCGACAGGAGCTTCGAGCGCACCGCGCGGGCAAGCCCCGTCCAGTCGAGCAGGCCGAGGATGATGGTGATGCCGAAATAGACGAGGATCGGGCTCCAGGTGACCGGCAGGATCGCCGCGAGCGCCATCCAGAGCGGGATGCTCGGGATCGACTGGAGCACCTCAATGATCCGCTGCACCACGACGTCGACCCAGCCGCCGTAGTAGCCGGCCGCGCCGCCGGCCGTGATGCCGAGGACGAAGCTCACCATGATGCCGAGGAGGCCGATCGTCAGGGAGATGCGGGCGCCATAGACGATGCGCGAGAAGAGATCGCGGCCGAGGCGGTCGGTGCCGAGCAGGTAGATGTCGCCGCCCTCGGCACAGAAGAGGTGCCGGTCGGACGGGATCAGCCCCCAAAGCTTGTAGGCGTCGCCCTTGCAGAAGAAGCGGATGCGATGCGTCTGGTCGGGGATGTTGGTGTAGATGCGCTTCAGGATATCCATGTCGAGCGTCTGTTTCCGGCCGTAGACATAGGGGCCGTAGAACTTGCCGTCGTGGAAGAGATGGACCGCCATCGGCGGCGCATAGATCGAATCGACGTGGCGCGTCTGCAGCGCGTAGGGCGCGACGAACTCGACGACGACGATGAGAAGATAGGACGCGACGAGCAGGATGCCGGAGTAGAAGGCGAGCCGGTGGCGCTTGAACTTCCACCACATCAGCCGGCGTTGCGAGGCCATGAAATAGGCCTCCTGCGCCGGCGTCACCGTCATCCCCGCCTTCGGATCGAACACGACGTCGGAGACGTAGTGCCCCATCGGCTCGCCCGGAGCCGGAAGCGGCGAGACGGCGGCCGTGCCGCCCGGCGCCCCGGCGCTCATTTGCTCGCCTTCCCCTCGAGCCGGATGCGCGGATCGAGGAGCGCGAGCAATACGTCCGAGACGAGCATGCCGATCACGGTCAAGACGGCGAGCATCATCAGGAACGAGCCGGCGAGATACATGTCCTGGCTCTGCAGCGCCGAGATCAGGAGCGGCCCCGTCGTCTGCAGCGAGAGCACGATCGCGACCACCTCCGCCCCCGAGATCACCATCGGCAGGATATGGCCGATATCGGCGATGAAGAAGTTGAGCGACATGCGGAACGGGTACTTGAGAAGCGCCTTCAGCGGCGGCACGCCCTTCGCACGCGCCGTGACGACGTATTGCTTCTGGAGTTCGTCGATGAGATTGGCGCGCACCCGGCGGATCATGCCGGCCGTGCCCGACGTACCGATGACGACGACCGGGATCACCATGTGCTGGAGGATCGAGCCGAACTTCGCCGCCGTCATCGGCTTGCCGATATATTCCGGATCCATGAGGCCGCCGATCGCGGTGCCGAACCAGACGTTGGCGAGGTACATCATCACCAGCGCCAGAAGGAAGTTCGGCACGGCAAGCCCGAGGAGCCCGAAGAACGTGAAGCCGTAGTCGCCCCAGGAATACCGGTGCGTGGCCGAATAGATGCCGATCGGGAAGGCGACGAGCCAGGTGAAGACGATGGTGACGAAGGAGAGCAGCATCGTCAGGAAGATGCGCTCGCCGATCAGGTCGGAGACCGGGCGTTCGTATTCGAACGAATAGCCGAAATCGCCGTGCAGCATGCCGCCGACCCAGTCGACGTAACGTTCCCACATCGGCTTGTCGAGGCCGTATTCCTTGCGCAGGAACTCCATGCGCGCGGGGTCGACCGTCTCCCCCTGCGCCTGCAGCTCCGTCATGTAGCTCTCGAAATAGTCGCCGGGCGGAAGCTGGATGATGGTGAAGATCAGCATGCTCGCGATGTCGAGCGTCGGGATCATCGTCAGCAGCCGGCGGATGATGTATCTCAGCATCGCCGCGGCTCCTTTGATCCCGTGGAGTAAGGAACGGTGGGCCGTAGGTGGACGCGAGACGTCGCCACGGCCGATCTCCCCCCTTGCGGAGGAGATGCCCGGCAGGGCAGAGGGGGGTGGCGGCGGGGCGGCAAACGGCAAGCGTTTCGGTCTGCCGAGATGCCGCAATACCCCCCTCTGTCACCTTCGGTGACATCTCCCCCGCAAGAGGGGAGATCAGCGTGGGGCTGGCGCATCGTGCCGAAGCGAGTGCTGTGCAGGGGGCGAGGCGACGGGCACAAAAGCCCCTCCCCCTCGTGGGGAGGGGTTGGGGAGGGGAGCGGCCTCCCCGCACATACGGCATCGGTGGCTGCGTTGCAGACCCCTTCCCGGAGCTTCGCTCCGACCCTCCCCACGAGGGGGAGGGCTGGGGGCCGCGACGCTATCGCCTCTTCCAATTCGAGACTGCTGCGCGACCGCATCACTGCCCGTCCTCGTCATAGAAAAACGTATCCGGCCGGTAGACGCCGAAGAAGGCGGTGGGCTCCCAGGCGTAGATGCCCTTTTCGGGCACGTTCTTCAGCCGGCGGTTGACGACGATCGGCTGGATGGTCTCGCCGGCGATGCCGATCGAGAAGACCTCCTCGGCGTAGATCGTCAGCATCTCGGTCCAGATCGCGCGCCGCTCGCTCTCCTCGCCCGACTGCCGCCAGCGGTGGTAGAGCGAGAGGAGCCGGCTCGCCGGCCCGACCGGCGGCAGCTTGCCGGCGCGGCCCATGGTCTCGGTGTACTGGCCCCAGAGCGGCCAGTTCGGCTGGGCCGTCGAGACCGGGGCGAGCTGCGCCGGATCGGAATTGGCGGTGGCATGTCCGATGTCGAGGCCGGTCGCGACGGTCATCTTCGTGTCGCCGTTCAGGAAGCGCTGCCGCAGCAGGTCGAGTTGCAGCGGGCGGACGAAGACCTTGATGCCGAGATCCGCCCAGTGATAGCGCACGAGTTCCATTGCGTCCGCCTCGACGGCGCGCTCGCCGGCGCTCTCGACGACGAGTTCCATCCGCCGGCCGTCCTCCATCAGCCGGACGCCGTCGTCGTCGCGCCGCGACAGGCCGATATCATCGAGCATCCGGTTGGCCCGGGTCGGGTCGTGGCCGATCCAGAGCTCGTCGTATTTCGGCTCGTAGAGCGGCGATTCCCGCAGAACCGTATTGCCACCGGGTTTGGCCAGACCGAAATAGAGCTGCTCGTTGAGCTCGTGCCGGTTGAGGCCGATGGACAGCGCGCGGCGGAAGTTCGCGTCATTCATCAGCGTGTGCCAGACGGGGTCGGAAACATTCACGTTCGGGTAGAGCGCGACGTCGGAGCTCTTGCAGTCGGTCCAGAGCCGCACTTCGTAGTCGTGGTGCTTCGAGGCCTGCTTCAGGAAGGTGTAGTCGCTGAACTGGACGTAGCGCGACTGGAGATCGGACTGCCCTGCTCCCGTCTCCGCCGCGATGAGGCCGGTCGAGCCGAGGCTGACGACGATCCGGTCGACATAGGGCAATTGCCGGCCTTCGGGGTCGACCCGATGGAAATAGGGATTGCGCTCGAAGACGGCGCGCTGCGAAATATGGGCCGTCGTGTTCTGCCAGGGATCGAGGACCGGCAGGTCGGGGTTCTGCTGCCGGTACATCCGGCCCTTGCGGATATGCAGCGCGCTCCAGTCCGCCACCCGCGCCTCGCGCACCTTTTGCGCAAGAGCCTTCGGATCGGCGTATTTGATATTGAACTGCTTCATGTAGTGCGCCGGCATGTAGATATAGAGCGGGCTCGCGCCGGCCAGCGACAGCGGCAACTGCGGGTTCGGCCCCGGCCATTCGTAGACGAGGGTCAGGGCGTCGACGACGGTGAACTTCGGCATCTTGCCGCCGGGCTGCATGGCCGGATCGACAGCGCCCTCGTTCAGCTTGGGGTTCGTCGCGACGTCCTCCCACCAGTAGCGGAAATCTTCCGTCGTGAAGGGATGGCCGTCCGACCAGCGGTGGCCTTCCCGCAGCTTCAGCGTGAAGACGCGGTCGTCCTGCGCCTCGAAGGCCTCGAGGATGTCCGGCTCGAGCATCAGCTTCCTGTTGAAGCCGATGAGGCGGCAGTACTCGTTGACGGTGATCAGGCGCGTGTCGCTCGCCTGGCCGAGGAGGGTCCGGATGCTGCCGCCGTAGCGGCCGACGCTCTTTCCCTCCGCCTTGAAGTCGATGCGCTTCGGGTTCTTCGGCAGGCGTTCGCGCATCGCCGGCACGACACCGTCGGCGACCGCGTCGCGCAGCGCCGGCGGCTCGTCGAGCACGCCGGCACGCGCCGGTCTTCCGGCGAACGGCAGCAGCGAAAGAGCGGTGCCGGCAAGGACGGCGCGCCGGGAAAGGAGGAGCGGCGGCCGGTTCATGCGACCCGCCTCCGGACGGTATCGCCCGGACGCGCCAGCACGACGTGGTCTGGGCCGACCTCGACGAAACCCAGCCCGGTGCCGTCGCTGTTCGGCAGGAAGGCCGGGTCCCACGCGTCCTCCTCGTCGCCCATCGCCTCCGCGAGCGCAGCGTCGAGATCGAGCTTGCGGTCGAGATCGATCGTCGGGATCGAGCGCAGGAGCCTCTTCGTATAGGGGTGGACCGGATTGTCGAAGAGCACGCCGCGCGGCGAGACCTCGACGAGGCGGCCGCGGCGCATGACGCCGATCCGGTCGGCGATGTAGTTCACCACCGCGAGGTTATGGGAGATGAAGATCGAGGTGAGGCCGAGTTCGTCCTGCAAGCGCATCAAGAGATTGAGGATCTGGGCCTGCACGGAGACGTCGAGGGCGGAGACGGGCTCGTCGCAGATCAAAAGGTCCGGATCGAGCGCCAGCGCCCGCGCGATGCCGATACGCTGGCGCTGGCCGCCGGAGAAGCTGTGCGGATAGCGGCCGAGGCTCGTCGGCGGCAGGCCGACCAGCTGCAGGAGGTCGCTTGCCCGCTCGCGGCGCCAGCGCGGGCTGCCGCGCCCGTGGATCTCGAGCGGCTCGGTCAGGATGTTGAGGATCGTCGAACGGGGGCTGAGCGAGGAGAACGGGTCCTGGAAGACCATCTGCACATGCGGATGGAAGCGGGCGAGTGCGCGGCCGCGCAGCTTGAGGATATCGATCTTCTCCCTTCCGTCGTCGAAGATCGCCGACCCGCCATCGGCCGAGATCGCCCGGCTCAGCATCTTGCTGACCGTCGACTTGCCGCAGCCGCTCTCGCCGACGAGGCCGAAGCATTCGCCACGGCGCACGGAAAAGGAGACGCCGTCGACGGCGCGGACCGTCGTCTCGCCGCCGCCGAAAAGCCCGCGGCCGGGCGTGCGATAGGTCTTCGAGAGGTTCTCCACCGTCAGCAGCGGTGCACCGGGGCCCATCCGCTTCGGCCGCGCCGCCGGCCGCATCGATTCCGGCAGCTCGCCCTCGATGTCGCGCAGCGACTTCAGCCGCTCGCCGGGCGCCATGTGGACCCGCGGGACGGCGGCGAGGAGCGCCTTCAGGTAAGGGTGGCGCGGGTCGGAGAAGACGGTTTCCATCGGCCCCGCCTCCATTACCCGGCCATGCCAGACGACGACCACCTCGTCCGCCATGTTGGCGACGACGCCGAGGTCGTGGGTGATCAGGAGCAGCGACATGCCGAGCTTCTCCTGCAGGCTGCGGAGCACGGCGAGCACCTGCGCCTGGATCGTCACGTCGAGCGCCGTCGTCGGCTCGTCGGCGATGAGAAGCGCCGGGTGGCAGATCAATGCCATCGCGATCATCGCGCGCTGGCGCAAGCCGCCGGAGAGCTCGGAGGCATATTTGCCGTAGGCGGCGTGCGGATCGGGGAAGCCGACGAGGCCGAGCATCTCCTCGGTGGTCCGGCGGGCGTCCTTCTCCTTGACGTCGCGGTGGAGGCGCAGCGCCTCCTCGACCTGGTTGCCGATCGTATGGACCGGCGAGAGCGACGTCATCGGCTCCTGGAAGATGATCGAGATCCGCCCGCCCCTCAATGCCCGCATCGGCGCCCCGTCGGGATCGAGGGCGGCGATGTCGATCGGCCCCGCGGCGTCGGCCGGATCATCGAAGAGGATCGAGCCGCCGGTGATGGTGGCGACCTGCGGCAGGATGCCGAGGATCGCCTGGGCGATGATCGACTTGCCTGATCCCGTCTCGCCGACGAGAGCGACGGTCCTGCCGTGATGAATGCGAAAGGAGACGCCGCGGACGACCTCGACGTCCGTCTGGAACGTCCGGACGGCGATGCGCAGATCCTCAACCCGGAGAAGATCGGTCTTTCTGGCCGGGATGACCCCGCCCTGTTCTCCCAAAGCGCGCTCCTTGCATCTTGGCGAAGCGAGTGTGTTTTCCGCCAAGGCGGATTGCAAGGCCTCGCGACGACGGCGCGTCCGTCAGTCTTCGCTCATCTGCTAAAGGCCTCCGCGGAGGCCTTTGCAAGCCCGCAGCAAAAAAAGCGGAAAAAATATGAACCTCGTCGGGAACCGCGCGCC
>JBQCEN010000270.1:0-2821 GCA_051960215.1 Pararhizobium sp. | reverse complement strand
CGCCGGCTGCTTCTTCTTCTACCGGAACAATGCCGCCCGGATCGTGTTGGACATGGCAGCCGCCGCGCCCGCGGCGCGTCCTTTCAGCAGAACGAGGATTTCCGACCGCCCATGCTCCATGTGAATCCGACGACCACCACGACCATGAAGGCCGCCGTCATCACTGGCCCCGGCACGATGGCCATCGCGGACGTGCCGGTCCCCGTGCCCGGTCCCGGGGAGGTGCGCATACGCCTTGCCGGATGCGGCGTCTGCTCTTCCAACCTGGTGCCTTGGTCGGGGCCGGAATGGATGACGTTCCCCACCGAACCGGGCGGCCTCGGACACGAGGGATGGGGCATCGTCGACGCGCTCGGCGAGGGCGTCGAGCATCTCTCGATGGGCCAGCCTGTCGCCGCGCTCTCCTTTCACGCCTACGCGGAGCAGGACGTTGCGGAGGCGACGAGCGTCGTCCCGCTGCCGGAGAACCTGGCGGCGATGCCGTTTCCCGGCGAGCCCTTCGGCTGCGCGATGAACATCTTCCGCCGCAGCCGGATCGAGGCCGGCCAGGTGGTGGCGATCATCGGCATCGGCTTCCTCGGCGCGATCCTCACCCGCCTCGCCTCGGCCGCCGGCGCCCACGTCATCGCCGTGTCGCGGCGTCCATTCTCGCTGGACATGGCGCGGCGGATGGGGGCTGCGGAGACGATCGAACTCGAGGATCACGCGGAGGTCCTGAAGCGCGTCGGCGAGATCACCGAAGGGCGCCTCTGCGACCGGGTCATCGAAGCGACGGGCAAGGCCTGGCCACTCGACCTTGCGGGCGAGATGACCCGCGAGCGCGGCCTGCTCGTCATCGCCGGCTACCATCAGGACGGCCCGCGGCAGATCAACATGCAGCTCTGGAACTGGCGCGGCCTCGACGTCGTCAACGCCCATGAGCGCGACCCCGCCATCTATATCGAAGGCATCAGGGAGGCCGTCGCTGCGGTCGCCGATGGACGGATCGACCCCGAGCCGCTGCTCACCCACCGCTACCCGCTGGCGCGTCTCGGCGCCGCGCTCGACGCCACGCGCGACCGGCCCGACGGCTTCCTCAAGGCATGGGTGACGATGTGATGGGTCTCGCGGCGGAACGAAGGGCTGCCGACCTCCAGCGGCGCCCGCGCCTCGGCTTCGTCGGCGTCGGCTGGATCGGCCGCCACCGGATGCAGGCGATCATCGAGGGCGGAGAGGCAGAGTGCGCCGCGCTCGCCGACCCCTCGCCCGATTGCATGAAGGACGCCGCGGCGCTGGCGCCGGAGGCCGCGCAGTGCGGTTCGCTTCGCGAGGTGCTGGAGAGCGGCGTCGACGGCGTCGTCCTGGCGACGCCGAGCGCACTCCATGCCGAGCAGGCCATCGCGGCGCTGGAGCGCGGCGTCGCCGTCTTTTGCCAGAAGCCGCTCGGGCGGAGCGAGGCGGAGGTGCGCGCTGTCATCGCCGCCGCACGCAAGTCCGACCGACTGCTCGGCGTCGACATGTCCTATCGCTTCGCGGAGGCCGCACGCCGCGTCCGAGAGATCGTGAGAAGCGGTCAGATCGGCGATGTCTTCGCCGCCGATCTCGTCTTCCACAACGCCTACGGGCCCGACAAGCCGTGGTTCTACGACCGCGCGCTTTCCGGCGGCGGCTGCGTCATCGACCTCGGCGTCCATCTGGTGGACATGGCGCTCTGGACGCTCGGATTCCCGAAGGTGGATAAAGTCACGAGCACCCTCTTCGCCAAGGGGCGGCCGCTTCCGCCGGACCCCGGCGAGGTCGAGACATACGCCGTCGCGACGATCACGCTCGAAAACGGCGCGGCGATCCGGCTCACCTGCTCCTGGAACCTCCATGCCGGCCGCGAGGCGGTCATCGGCGCGACGTTCCACGGCACAGCCGGCGGCGCGTCCTTCGCCAATGTCGACGGCTCGTTCTACGATTTCGTCGCCGACCGCTTCGACGGAACGCGCTCCGAACGCCGCGTCACGCCGCCGGACGCCTGGGGTGGCCGGGCCGCCGTCGCCTGGGCGGAGCAACTCGCTCGCAGCCCTCGCTTCGATCCCGCGATCGGCGAGCTGGAGATCGTCGCGGCAACGATCGACCGCATCTACGGCCGGTGACGGAGAACCGGAACAAGCCGGCGAACGGCCGTGTTGGAGAAGAAGAGGGCCGCACGGCCCCGGAAGCAGGATCGGAGAGCGACATGGCGCGAAAACCGAACCTCGAGAAGCGCGAAGAGCTGGAGGCGCGTCCGCCCCCTGCCGGACGGCCCCCGACGACGGGCCGGCGTCCCTTCACCGGCCTCGGTGGCTGGGTGATCGCCGTGATCATCATCGTCATCGTCGTCATCGGCGGCTCGTACTACTGGAACGCCGGCACGCAGTCGTCACAGACGGCAGGCGCTCCGCCTCCGCCGACGCAAGGCGGCTCCACACCATCGCCCGCGCCGAACGGCAACCAGTAGCAGCGCACCACCGCCGCTGATCGGCTACCGCTCCTCCGCCGCCCGGAGATGCCGTACGAGCATCGTCCGCAAGTCCTCGATCACGCCCTCGCGCAGCCGCTTCTCTCCGTCGAGGGCGAGCGGAATCCGCATGAGCTGCGGCACGATCACCGCCAGCCGTTCGGCCTCCTCCGGCGGCAGCGCCGGGCTCGACTGCGTGAACAGTGCCGCGATCTGCTGGCGCCTGCGTGTGCGGACCGCGCGTCGCCAGCCCTCCTCGCCCGGAAGGTCGAGGAGCGCGGAATAGGCCGGATAGGCCGCAAGGAAGCCGCCGAGAACCGAGAAGAGCCGGTCCGCGATCACGTCCGCTGCAAGGCC
>JBQCEN010000269.1:0-12984 GCA_051960215.1 Pararhizobium sp. | reverse complement strand
GGCACCGCGTCGACGAGCTCGTTGACGGCGGTCTTGTAGAGCGACTCCTCCTTCGGCGTGAGGAGAACGGTGACGGAACCGCGGCGCACATCGACGGCGCCGTGCGGCGAGGAGCCGCCGAGGACGAAGACGTGCTCGACGCCCTTCACGCGCGCGGCGATGTCGCGGACCTTCTCGGCCGCCGCGTCCGTGTCGGCGAGCGTCGAACCCGGCGGCAGTTCCACACCGACCGAAATCCGTGAGACGTCGTCGGGCGGAATGAAGCTTCCCGGACTCCGGAACATGAAGAAGAGCGAGACGGCGAGCACCGCAATGGCCGCGGCGAGCGTCGTGAAACGCCATTTGAGCGTGCGGCGGATGAGCCCGACATAGCCGCGCATGATCCGGCCGTCGCCCGGGTGCTTCTCCTCGGCATCGCTTCGCCGCATCAGGTAGGCGGCGATCATCGGCGTGATCAGCCGCGCGACGACGAGCGAGAAGAAGACCGCGATCGCCACTGTCAGGCCGAATTGGCGGAAGAACTGCCCCGGAATGCCGCCCATGAAGGAGACCGGCGCAAAGACGGCGATGATGGTGCTCGTCGTTGCGATGACGGCGAGCCCGATCTCGTCGGCCGCGTCGATCGCCGCACGATACGGCGACTTGCCCAGGCGGATATGGCGGGCGATGTTCTCGATCTCGACGATCGCGTCGTCGACGAGGATGCCGGTCGCGAGCGTGATCGCCAGGAAGCTCACGAGGTTCAGCGAGAAGCCGAGGAGGTCCATCACCCAGAAGGTGGGGATCGCCGAGAGCGGCAGGGCGAGCGCCGAGATCAGCGTCGCCCGCCAGTTCTTGAGGAAGAGCAGGACGACCAGCACCGCGAGGATCGCGCCTTCGAGCAGCGTGTCGAGGGCCGCCTGATAGTTCCCGTAGGTGTAGTGCACGGTGTCGTCGACCTTCGAGATCGACACGTCCGGATTGTCCGAGCGGATCGTCGCGAGTTCCGCGTTGACCGTCTTCGCGACGTCGACCTCGCTTGCGCCCTTGGCGCGGAAGACGGCGAAGGAGACGACCTGCTTGCCGTCATAGCGGGAGAAGGAGCGCGGCTCCTCGTGCGTGTCGATCACACGACCGAGCGCGCCGAGCGAGACGAACTGGCCCTTTGGCAGCGCGATCGTCATCTTCGCGAGCGCGGCGGCCGAGCCGGCGTCGCCGAGGGTGCGGATCGTCTGTTCCTTGCCGCCGATCTCGCCGCGGCCGCCGCCGAGATCGGAGTTGGATGCCTTGATCTGCTGGTTCACCTCCGACGCCGTGATGCCGTGCGCCTTGAGCGCGTCGGGGTTGAGGATGACGCGGATTTCGCGGTCGGCGCCGCCGTAGCGCTCGATCCTGCCAATGCCCTTCTGGCCGTGCAGCGCCCGGCTGATCGTGTCGTCGACGAACCAGGAAAGCTCTTCGATCGACATCTTCGGCGAGGCGACGGCGAAGGTCTCGACCGGTTGGCCGACGACGTCGACCTTGGCGACGATCGGCTCGCCGACATCGGCCGGCAGGTCGCCGCGGATCTTGTCGACCTGGTCGCGGACGTTCTGCAGCGCCTGGTCGGCCGGCACCTCCATGCGGAATTCGACCGAGGTCGTCGAGACCCCGTCGGTCACCGAGGAGGTGATGTGCTTGACGCCGGCGATGCCCGCGACGGCGTCCTCCACCTCGCGCGTCACCTGCTTTTCCATCTCGGCGGGTGCCGCCCCCGGCTCCACCACCGCGACGGAGACCACCGGCACGTCGACATTCGGGAAGCGCGTGATCGGCAGCGCGTAGAACGACTGCACGCCGAGCACGACGAGAAGCACGAAGAGAAGCAGCGGCGCGACGGGATTGCGGATCGACCAGGCGGAAAAGTTCATCGGGAGCCGCCTTCCTCGGCAGGGCCGCGCGACGCGACATTATCGCTGGCGCGGCCGCACCCGTCGCCTTCAACGGAGGGACAGGGTGCACTGCCCATACGGCGCGTGCCGCAGGCAGACCGCGCGTTCCGCATGTAGTGAACGCGCTTCCGGCCGTCAACGCAGGCGCGCCCTCGCCCGCGTGGCCCCGCCGTGGAGAGGCCGGCGATCACGTTTTCTCGGGCGGGAAGTCGTCGAGATCCAGATCGAACTCGAAGTCGAAGTCGTGGTCTTCGCCCACCTCCTTCGCGCGCTCCTCGCGGCTGCCGGCAGGCTCGCCGGCCGCTTCCGTCGCGGCGTCCGCGGGCTCGGCGGAGGCCGGCTCCTTGTCGTCCGCCGCCGCGACGTCCTCCTCGGCGGCCGCGGCCGGCGCGCCCTCTTCGGCATCATCCGGAACGTCGGCGAGGCGCAGCAGCGTCGCGAGGAAAAGCCGCGCACCGTTCTCGATGGCGCTCCAGTCGGTCCACTCGTCCGGTGAGAACCCGATGCCGTCACGGCTCGGGATGAGGATGAGCGCCGCGGGGCAGAGGTCCTGCATGACGCCGACATCGCGGCCGATGCCGACGGTCATGCGGCGGCTGTCGAGGCCGAGCCTCTTCGCCTGCGCCTCGACAGTGGCGGCGAGTTCGGCATCGAGGGCCACCGGCCCGGCCTGCTCGGCCACGTCGATCGCCACCTCGAGGCCGCGGACGCGGCTCGTCCGCTCGATCAGCGAGCGCAGTGCGGCACCGATCGTCTTCACCCGCTTCTCGTCCGTGTCGCGGATCACGACGTCGAAGGCGGCGCGCGTCGCGACCATCTGCGGCGACTTCTGCTCGACCAACAGATTGCCGACGTGGACGCGCGTCTCGTCGCGTCCGACGATGCGGATGACGGAGGGAATGGTTGCCGCGATCTCCGCGAAGCCGGCAAGCGCGTCGCCCTTCCCGCCCGCCGGCATCAGACCCGCATGGCCGCCGCGCCCGGTGAGCGTCACGCGCCAGCGCCAGAGGCCGGAGACGGTCTCGACGACGCCGACCGCCGCACCTTCGCCCTCCAGCTCCGGCCCTTGCTCGACATGGAGTTCGAGAAACGCCTTCAGCGAACCCGACCGCCGCGCCGCCTCGCCAAGCGCGCCCGCATCGAGCCCGTGATCGGCCATGGCGTCGGCAAGGGCCGCACCGCCCGCGTCGCGGGCCGCGGCCGCACGCGCGCCATCGAGGCGTCCAGTCATCGCCTCTGAGCCGAGACTGAAGCCGAATCGGCCTTCCTGGTCGCTCGTCGCCACCACCTCGATCGGGCAGGAGGGCGCGACGCCGGCCTCGCGCATCGCCCGCACGCTTTCGAGCGCCACGCAGACGCCGACGGTGCCGGCGAAGGCGCCGCCCTCGGCAACCGTGTCCAGATGCGAGCCGATCATGACGGCCGGGCCGCTGCCCGTCTCCCAGCGGCCGACGATCGTACCGGCCGCGTCGCGGCTGACGTCGAGGCCCGCATCGTCCATCTGGCCGGCGATCCAGCGGCGTGCTTCCATGTCCTCGTCGGAGAAGGCCGGTCGGCTGTAGCCGCCGGTGGAAGCCGAACGCCCGAACCTGTTGAGGCCGTCGAAGAGGCTCCTCAACCTTTCGCCGTCGATCCGGGGTGAGCGGGCTTCGTCCGCCATTCGCGATCCTCCTGATGAGATCGCGTCTGCGCGGCATGCCTTCCCGGCGATGCCGGCCGCGCGACCTTCGATGGGCGTACCCGACCGTTGGATGGAACATTTTGACGCGCGAGACAACCGTCATCCGTGGACAAAGCCGCCGGATGGGCCTCGTGCCGCGGGATCAGGCGCCGGCCGCCCGCTCCTCCGGGATCGCATAGACGACGGCGCGTGCGCCGTGCCAACCATGCACGCGCATGAGGAAGCGGTAGTCCTTGAGCGCCTTCATCAGCCAGGCGCCGCTGCGCCAGAGCCCGTTGGCGCCATGGCCGATGTCGACCGCCACGATCGGCCGCATCCGCTGGAGCGTCTCCGCGGCCCCTCCGAGCACCGCGACCTCGTGGCCGTTGACGTCGATCGTCACGAAGCTCGGATCGAGCGAGAGGTCGTCGAGCGCCAGCATCGGGCGCTCGACACTGCCGCTGTCGGCGCATTGCGACCCGGGGCCGAAGCCGTCGCTGAACGGCGCCGGACCGGCCGTAGCCCCGAGCACATGGTCCAGCACCGCGACGCGGCCCTGCAGTTCGTGCCCGCGGCTTGCGATCTCCGCCTCGAGGATCGCCCGTGCCGTCGGATCGGGCTCCACCGCCCAGACCCTGCCGAACTGGCAGAAGCGGCGCGCGGCAAAGCGCAGGCAGATGCCGCCGTGATAGGCGCCGACGTCGAGCAGCCGCTCGTCGGGTGTCAGCGCCCCTACCACCTCCGGAATGAGGAAGGCCTCGCCGGGCGCAACCGGCGCGCCGTCGAAATGCCACTCGGCCCGCAGCATCCGCCAAGCGGCGAGCCTCAGGTGATGCGCCCGCGAGGCGGCATCGCTCCAGCCGCTCATCACCGATTGCGCCCGCGCAAGCTCCTTCTTCCGCAGTCGGCCGGCCCGCCAGCCGTCCGTCAGCGGATGCCGCTCGCGCCAGGCGTCGGCGAGGTCGGCGAAGGGAAGGACCGTCTGCCACCCCTCTTCCGCCAGGCGCCGCGCCGCCGCCTCGAACGGCACCGTCGTATCGGTCACGGCGACGACGGCGCTCTCCCTGAGCGCTTGATCCGCCACCGGAACACCGGCCGCCTGCTCCGGATCACCGAGCATGAGCGCGACGGGGACGCCAAGGCGGGCGAGCAGCCTCTCGGCGGCACCGATCTCGTCGGACGCGCCGGCAAGCACCACCGGCCCGGCCGGCGCCGGCTCCCGGCGCGTTGCGACCGCCGCGTTGATCGCCTGGAGCAGGGCTGCGGCCGCCTCGGCCTGCGGCAGCGCGTCGAAACCGCGCTCCCGATCGCCGGCGGAGGCCGCATCGGCGGGACGCAGGGGACCGTGATGGGAGGAGATGGACACGGGGTCAAACCTGGCTTCGCGGACGGAAAGGAGAACGGTCTCCGCTCCGTGCCTGATTCGACACCGGGCCTTCTATAACATGGAGCATACGAAACCCTCATACGCCCCCTCGCGCCCCGGATTCCGTCGATCGGCCGCCGCAAAGCGCGGCGCCGTCAGTTCTGGCAGGTCTCGGGCACGGCCTGCGACGTGCGCCCCCGCGCCCTCAGGATATTGCTCTTCTCGATATGCATCGGCACGAAGGGCGGCTCCGCCTGCACCGACGGATCGGCGAGCCGCAGCGTATAGCACCCGGCGAAGACGATGGTCGTCCCGTCATTGTTGACCGCGCGCAGCGACACCGGAACGGAGTAATAGACGCTGCCCGCCGCCCCCTCCGAGCTGACCGTCCCGGTATAGAGCCGGATGCGCTGCGTGTTCTTGTAGCCGTTGAGGAAATCCTTGAACGGCGGCTTCTTCGCGTTCGGCCCCCAATAGGAATAGGCGCGGGTATATTCGTGGCGGTTGAGCGCGTTGTACATCGACTCGATCACCGCCGTCGGCGTCGAGCGGTCGTCCATGTAGGGCGGCGGCTCGTGCGTCCGGCGGCCCGGCGCGTTGTCCGCGGGCGCCGCCGACGCGACGACGGAAGCCGCGAGCACGAGGATGGCCGCGCCTGCCGTCCGGACGCAGGTTTCCGTCAGAAGTCGATGGCACTGCATGGAATTCCACCTTCGCTGCACGTCGGGCCGCCGGCGCCGCATGGGGACGCCGTCATGCCGATCGGCTTATGACGACGCGCCTGGCGCGGCGCAACCGCCTCGCAGAAGACATCAGCGGATGTGGCTTTTCAATGACGCCGCGCGGGCGGCGGCCGCTTATCCCTTGCGCGAACCGCCGGCATGCGTGCGGCGGGCTTCCGAGAGGATGCGTTCGCGCACCTCGTCCGGCTGGGCCGCGAGCGCGGCGGCGAGGTCGCCCATCGTCCGGCGCATTCCGTAGAGCTGGTCGACGAGGTGGACGATGACGTCGATGCCGTCGGGGTTGACGCCCATGACGCGATCGAGGTCGATAAGGAAGCGCCCGCGGGCGACGTCGATGGCGCTGAAGTGGCGCCGCTCGCCCTCGCGCACCGGACGCAGCCATTCCCGCGCCACCCATTCCTCGCAGATGCGGGTCTCGATGCTGAGGATCGAGCAGAATTCGCGATCGTCCACGGCCTTAGACCCCCATCTTCGCGCGCGGATTCTGGCCGGACCGGCCGCCCCAGCCCTCGACGAAGGCCTTCAGCGCCGCATCCGGCTTCTCCGGCAGGACGATGCGCAGGGCGCCATAGACGTCGCCATGGCCGCCGCCGCGCTTCGGCGCGCCGCGGCCCTTCAGCCGCAGCACCTTGCCGCTGCTCGAATTCTCCGGCAGCGTCGCCGTCACCGGGCCCTTCGGCGTCGGCACGTTGACCTTGCCGCCGAGTACGGCCTCGGCGAGCGTGATCGGCAGGTCGAGGCGGATGTCGTCGCCGTCGCGGGTGAAGAAGGCGTGCGGGCGCACGTGCACCTCGATCAGCGCGTCGCCCGCCTCGCCGCCACCGATGCCGGGATGCCCCTTGCCCCTCAGCCTGAGCGTCTGGCCGTCCCGCGTGCCGGCCGGGATGCGCACGTCGAGCGCCGGCCCGCTCGGCAGCCTGATCTCGGTCGCCGTGCCGTTGATCGCATCGAGGAAGTCCACCTCCATCGTGTACTGCGCATCCTGGCCGCGCATGCGGAACTGTGCGCCACCGGCACCACCGGGCCCGCCGCGGCGCGAGAAGAACTGCGAGAAGATGTCTTCCGAGCCGCCGAGATCGGCGAAGCCCTCGGCGGAATGATAGGGACTCTCGGCGCCCGCCCCGGCATATTCGCGGTAATACTGGCGCTGCGGCTGCTCCGTGCCGCTGGCATCGATCTCGCCACGATCGTAGCGGCCGCGCTTCTCCTTGTCGCCGACCACCTCGTAGGCGGCGGAAATGTCCTTGAAGCGCTGCTCCGCCTCCTTGTTTCCCGGATTGAGGTCGGGATGCAGCTTCTTGGCGTGTTGGCGAAACGCTTTCTGGATCTCATCCTGCGACGCGTCGCGCGCTACACCGAGAACCGCATAGGGATCGTTCGCCATGGGTCTTGCACTCTCCGCTTGCGGGGCGCGAGGAAGGCCGGCCGGGCTGGGAAGCCGGCCGCGTGACCTGCGCCGGAATGAGTGAAAACAGAACCAGACGCCGCGGAAGGACCCGCGACGGTCACAATATCGTGCGCTACGGCCACGCGCGCAAGGTTTCGAAATGCTGAAATTCGGCCGCGTGACCAAGGGGATGGCGGAGCGTAGACTGCCCGATAGAGCCGGGGTGACGGAACCTCGGGCCGAACGGACGCGGAGCGCGGCGATGAGCGACAGGCCGAAGGGACCGGAACGGGAGAAGGGCGACGAGCCGGATCCCGTCGAGGAAGCGGGCGAGGAATCCTTCCCGGCGAGCGACCCGCCGTCCTGGACGCCGCTCCATCCCGGGCACCCCGACCGGCGCGAGCCGAAGACCGACGACCGCCCGAAGAGATAGCGGTCCGATTGTCGAGGAGACAGCCGGCGCGGCGGTCGTGCCGGCGCCGGAGCGAGGCCGCCCGCGATCGGCCGGCGCCTCCGCTCGCCGATCTTTGAACACCGGTTCAATATGGCTGTTGATCACAACCGCCTCTGCCCCTATCCTGCAGGAAATGACGGCGCATGCCGCTCCGGGGGGAGCCGGGCGTTCGCAAAACGCAAAGGAGCTTTCGCGACAGATCAATCATCTGCGGCACCGTCCGCGAAGAATGCGTCCGCCCGGGGTCAATCGCAAAAGGGAACAGCAAGGGTTGCGCGGCGGACATCGTCCGTCCGTGCCCGATGGACGCGGGGACGCTGCAGCCGCCATCGATCGGGGTGGCGGAACGGCATTGGGCTCGTCGAGCCCCTGCGGCCGACGCATCGGCCGCACATGGTCCGAACAAACTGGGAGACATCGAATCATGAGCAAGGAACTTGAATACTTCAGCCACCGCGTCGCATCCGGCAAGCTGAGCCGCCGCGACTTCCTCGGCCGCGCGGCCGCGCTCGGCGTGGCGGCGCCCTTCGCCTCGACCCTTCTCGCCTCGGCCGCCAGGGCCGCCGGCCCGCAGAAGGGCGGCACGCTGACGGCCGGCATCCAGACCGGCGAGTCGAGCGACAGCCTCGATCCGGCGATCATGACCAACCAGATGCCGCAGATCTTCGGCCGCTGCTGGGGCGAGCAGCTCGTCGCGCTGGACCCGAAGGGCAAGCCGATCCCGAAGCTCGCGGAATCCTGGGAGTCCAACAAGGACGCGACGACCTGGACCTTCAAGATCCGCAAGGGCGTCACCTTCCATAACGGCAAGACGATGACGCCCGACGATGTCGTCGCGACGATGGAACGGCACTCGGACAAGAACTCGAAGTCCGGCGCGCTCGGCATCATGCAGGGCATCAAGACGGTCAAGAAAGACGGCGACAACGTCGTCTTCGACCTGAAGTCGGCCAATGCCGACCTGCCTTACCTGCTCGAGGACTACCACCTCATCATCATGCCGAACGGCGGCAAGGACAACCCGACTTCGGGCATCGGCACCGGGCCCTACAAGGTCAAGAGCCATGAAGCGGGCGTCCGCGACGTCGGCGAGAAGTACAAGGACTACTGGGACGGCGACAAGGTCGGCCACGCCGACACGGTGGTGATCCTGGCGATCAACGATCCGACGGCCCGCATGGCGGCGCTGCAGAGCGGCCAGGTCGACATGATCAACCGCGTCGAGCCGAAGGTGGTCGGCCTGCTCAAGCGGGCGCCCGGCCTGACGATCCACACGACGGCGGGCAAGGGCTACTACCCCTTCAACATGTTCTGCAACGCCAAGCCTTTCGACGACAACAACGTCCGCATGGCGCTGAAGCTCGCCATGGACCGCGAGGGGATGCTGAAGACCATCCTTCGCGGCTACGGCTCGGTCGGCAACGACTTCCCGATCGACAAGGCCTACGACCTGTTCCCGGCGGACATCCCGCAGCGCACGTTCGATCCGGACCAGGCGAAGCACTACATGAAGAAGTCGGGCTATGACGGGCCGATCCTGCTTCGCACCTCCGACGTCGCCTTCCCCGGCGCCGTGGACGCCGCGCAGCTCTACCAGCAGTCCTGCGCCAAGGCCGGCATCGACCTCAAGGTCGAGCGCGTTCCGGGCGACGGCTACTGGTCAGAAGTCTGGAACAAGAAGCCGTTCTCGACCTCCTACTGGGGTGGCCGGCCGACACAGGATCAGATGTATTCCGTCGGCTACATCTCCTCGGCCGACTGGAACGACACGCGCTTCTTCAACAAGAAGTTCGACCAGATCATCCTGCAGGCGCGCGGCGTGGTCGACGAGGCCAAGCGCAAGCAGATGTACCACGACGCGGCGATGATCATCCGCGACGAGGGCGGCCTGATGGTGCCGATGTTCAACGACTTCATCGAAGCGACCGGCAAGCGCGTCGGCGGCTGGGTGGAGGACCCGAGCCAGGAATTCTCCACCCTCTCCGCGATGATCCGCTGCTGGGTCCAGCAGTGAGCGGCGGCCCGGCATGGGGACGAGCCTCCTGAAGCTCGTCGCCCAGCGCCTGGCGCTGGGCGTCCTGCTTCTCATCGCGGTTTCGATACTGATCTTCGTCGGCACGCAGATCCTGCCTGGCGACGTCGCTCAGTCGATCCTGGGGCAGACGGCGACGCCGCAGGCCGTCGCCAACCTGCGCGCCGAGCTCGGCCTCGACCAGCCGGCCTATGTCCGCTATTTCGAGTGGCTCTGGGGGCTCCTGCACGGCGACCTCGGGACGGCGCTGTCGAACGGCCAGCCGATCGGGCCGGAAATCGGCCAGCGCCTCCTCAACACGCTGTTCCTCGCCTTCTGGGCCGCTGCGGTCTCGGTTCCGCTGTCGATCATCCTCGGCCTCATCGCCGTCCGGCACAAGAACGGCATCGTCGACAAGCTGATCTCGGCCTCGACGCTCGCCGCGATCTCGCTGCCGGAATTCTTCATCGGCTATGTCCTCATCTATTTCGTCGCGGTGAAGCTCGGCTGGTTCACCAGCGTGTCGACCGTCTTCCCGAACATGCCGTTCCTCCAGCGGATGAACGCCATCGCCCTGCCGGCCGCGACGCTCACCCTCGTCGTCCTCGCGCAGATGATGCGGATGACGCGCGCCGCGATCCTCAACGTCATGCAGTCGGCCTATATCGAGACGGCCGAGCTCAAGGGCCTCTCGCGCGCGGCGATCATCTGGCGCCATGCCTTCCCGAACGCCATCGCGCCGATCGTCAACGTCGTGATGCTCAACATGGCCTATCTCGTCGTCGGCGTCGTCGTCGTCGAGGTGATCTTCGTCTATCCCGGCATGGGACAGTACCTCGTCGACCACGTCGCCAAGCGCGACGTGCCGGTCGTGCAGGATTGCGGGCTGATCTTCGCCGCCGTCTACATCGTGCTCAACATGATCGCCGACATCGTCGCGATCCTTTCCAACCCCCGCCTCCGGCATCCGAAGTGAGGGCGTCGATGTCCAGGCTCCGCCGCATTCCCCCAAGCGCCCTGATCGGCATCGCGATCACCATCCTCTTCGTGCTTGCGGCGATCCTCACGCCGTGGATCGCGCCCTACGGCAACGGCGCGATCGTCGGCGACGTCTGGGCGCCGGCCTCGCCCGGCCATCCGCTCGGCACCGACAATCTCGGCCGCGATCTGCTCACCCGCCTGCTCTATGGCGGCCGGATCACGCTCTTCATCGCTGCGCTCGCGACTGCCCTCTCCTTCACGCTCGGCGCCAGTCTCGGCCTGACGGCGGCGGTCATCGGCGGCTGGTTCGACGAGTTCCTGTCGCGCCTCGTCGACCTCTTCATGTCGATCCCGACGCTGATCTTCGCCCTCGTCGTGTTGTCGGTGCTGCCGTCGAACACGGTGACGCTGATCCTCGTCATGGGCGTCCTCGATTCGACCCGCGTCTACCGTATCTCGCGCGCCGTCGCCGTCGACGTCAACGTCATGGATTTCGTCGAGGCGGCGAAGCTGCGCGGCGAAGGCAAGCTGTGGATCATCTTCCGTGAGATCCTGCCGAACGCGCTCTCGCCGCTCGTCGCCGAGCTCGGCCTGCGCTTCATCTTCGCGATCCTCTTCCTCTCGGCCCTTTCCTTCCTCGGCCTCGGCGTGCAGCCGCCGCAGGCCGACTGGGGCGGCATGGTGAAGGAGAACAAGGACGGCATCGTCTTCGGCGTTCCGGCGGCGCTTCTGCCGGCGGCCGCGATCGCCGTGCTTGCGATCTCCGTCAACCTGGTTGCCGACTGGATCCTGAACCGCACGACGGACCTCAAGGGAGGCCGCGGCAATGCCTGATCCGCTTCTTCAAATCCGCAACCTCAAGATCGAGGCGACGGTCTATCCGCCCGGCGAGCCGCCGCACGACATCGTCATCGTCGACAACGTCTCGCTGACGCTCGAGAAGGGCCGCGTTCTCGGCCTGATCGGCGAATCGGGCGCCGGCAAGTCGACCGTCGGACTCTCGCCGATGGGCTACGGTCGCGGCGGCGTGCGCATCACCGGCGGCGAGGTGGTGCTCAACGGCCGCGACATCCTGAAGGGCGGCAAGCGGACGCTGCGGCGGCTGCGCGGCCGCGAAGTCTGCTATGTCGCGCAGTCGGCGGCAGCCGCCTTCAACCCCGCCCACCGGCTCATGGACCAGGTGATCGAGTCGGCGCTGAAGCACGGCACCGCCTCGAAGGCCGAGGCCCGCCGTCGCGCCGTCGCGCTCTTCGGCAAGCTCGGCCTACCCTCGCCCGAGACCTTCGGCAACCGCTACCCGCACCAGGTTTCCGGCGGCCAGCTTCAGCGCGCGATGACGGCGATGGCGCTATGCTCGGAGCCCGACCTCATCATCTTCGACGAGCCGACGACGGCCCTCGACGTGACGACGCAGATCGACGTGCTCGCCGCGATCAAGGACGCGATCCGCGACACCGGCGTCGCCGCCCTCTACATCACCCACGACCTCGCCGTCGTCGCCCAGGTCTCCGACGAGATCCTGGTGCTGCGCCACGGACAGAAGGTCGAGCACGGCGCCGTGCGCCAGCTCGTCGACGCCCCGCGCGAGGACTATCCGAAGGCGCTGGTCTCCGTCCGCTCGATCGAGCACCCGGAGAAACCGCGTTCGGAGACGCCGATCCTCTCTGTCAAGGCCGTCACCGCCGCCTACGGCCACGGCAGCGCCGCCATCCCCGTGCTGAAGAACGTCTCGATCGACATCTCGCCCGGCCATACGCTCGCCGTCGTCGGTGAGTCCGGCTCCGGCAAGTCGACCCTTGCCCGCGCGATCACCGGGCTGCTGCCGCCGCGCCAGGGGACGATCGCCTTCGACGGCCGGACGCTGCCGCCGCGGCTCCGTGCCCGCTCCCGCAACGATCTGCGCGAACTGCAGATGATCTACCAGATGGCCGACGTGGCGATGAACCCGCGCCACACGGTCGGCACGATCATCGGCCGGCCGCTCGAATTCTACTTCGGCCTCAAGGGGCGCGAGCGCGACAAGCGCGTCGGCGAGCTGCTCGACGAGATCGAGATGGGCAAGGGCTTCTTCGACCGCTATCCGGCGGAGCTGTCGGGCGGCCAGAAGCAGCGCGTCTGTATCGCCCGGGCGCTCGCCGCCAAGCCGAAGCTCATCATCTGCGACGAGGTGACGAGCGCCCTTGACCCGCTGGTCGCAGACGGCATCCTGAAGCTTCTCCTCAACCTCCAGAAGATCGAGAACGTCGCCTATCTCTTCATCACCCACGACCTCGCCACCGTGAAGGCGATCGCCGATTCCATCGCCGTCATGTATCGCGGCGAAGTGGTGCGCTACGGCGCCAAGTCGGAAGTGCTGGCGCCGCCCTTCGACCCCTATACGGAACTGCTGCTCGCGTCCGTTCCGGAGATGAAGGTCGGCTGGCTCGAACAGGCGCTCGACAAGAGGCGCATGGAATCGGCCGGCAACTGAGC
>JBQCEN010000268.1:0-8150 GCA_051960215.1 Pararhizobium sp. | reverse complement strand
CGGAGCACGAGAATGCGCGACATCATGGGCATGATGGGCAAGGTCAAGGAAATGCAGGAGAAGATGGCGAAGCTCCAGGAGGAGATCGCCGCCCTCGAGGTCGAGGGGAGTTCCGGCGGCGGCCTCGTCGGCGTGCGTCTCTCCGGCAAGGGCCAGATGCTCGGGCTGACCATCGACCCTTCGCTCTTCAAGGAGGACGACGTCGAGGTGCTCGAGGACCTGATCGTCGCCGCCCACAACGATGCCAAGGGCAAGGCCGAGGCGGCGATGCAGGAGAAGACGAAGGAGTTGACGGCCGGCCTGCCGATCCCGCCTGGGATGAGCCTGCCGTTCTGACCGGGCAGGAAACCTTCAGGCGGACGCGTCCTTGGCGACGGCCGCCTTTTCCGGCCGGCTCTCCTCCGGCTCGCGCGGCTCGGCCCCTTCGACGGCGAGGAAGTTGCCGAACCCGTGCAACTCCTCGAAGTGGTCGCAGAAGACCTTCATGAAGACGAGGATCGGCACGGCGAGCAGCGCCCCGGCGACGCCCCACAGCCAGCCCCAGAAGGCGACCGCGAGGAAGACGGCGACGGAGTTCACCTCGAGCCGCCGCCCGACCACCATCGGCGTCACGAACTGTCCTTCGATCGTCGTGCATGCGAGATAGGCGGCCGGCGGAAGCAGCGCGTGCCCGACCGTCGGATAGTGGGCGATCGACAGGAACGCGACCGTGACGATGCCGGCGAAGGCGCCGACATAGGGCAGGAAGTTCACGACCGCGGCGATGACGCCGAAGAGCAGTGCGTTCGGGAAGTCGAGCAGCCAGAGCGCCAGCCCGACGCAGATGCCGAGGCCGGTGTTGATCAGCATGATCGTGAAGAGGTAACGGGAGATCTCCCGCTCGACGTCGTGGGCGATCCTGAGCGCCCTTTTCTTGTCGCTGAGGAGATGGAACGACTGGATGATCTTCTCGTAGAACATCGTTCCCGATGCGAGCAGGAACAGCGTCAGCACGATCGTCACCGCGATGGTCGTCAGCACCGAGACGATGTTGCCGGTGGCACGCGACAGGATGCCGGGCTGCGCGATCACCACCTTCTGCACGGTCGGATCCTCGGAGGAGGTCGCCGCCTGCTCGACCTGCTTCGACGCCTCGCTGAAGCGCGTCAGCGGACCCTTCACCTCGCGCATGCGCTCCTGGATCTTGGCCGTCACTTCCGGCGCCTCGGCGATCAGCGTGGCGACCGGCCCGCTGAGGCCATAGGCGAGCGCGCCGATGCCGCAGACGACGGTCAGCACGATCAGCAGCGCCGAGAGCACGGAGGGAACGCCGCGCCGGATGAACCAGCGGTTCATCGGCGTGAAGGTGAGCGCGAAGAGGATGGAGAGTACGACCGGCATGAAGAAGTCGCGCGCGAAGTAAAGCGCATAGGCGAGGAGGATCAGGAAGATGCCGCCGCAATAGCGCGTCATCCGCCGGGCGGCCTTGTCGCGCTTGATGGTAAGTTCGGCCTCCCCGTCCTCGTCGACGACCGGATGGTCGACCATTTCGCCTCCCTCCGCGGAGCTCTCCCGCGACCCTCGGAACGCGGCTGGCCGGCGCCGGTTCCATCGATCGTCTGCCGAACCGGCGAACTGGGCATCGACGCGCGCCGGTGCCGCCAGAACGGCGATGACAGTGCCCGTCGTTTCGGCTAATCGTCCGGCCATGCACGACCTGCAAGATCCCGCCGCCGTCCTCGCCACGCTCGTGCGCTGTCCGTCCGTGACGCCCGCCGACGGCGGCGCGCTCGCCGCGCTCGGCGCGATGCTGGCAACGCTCGGCTTCCGCGTCGACCGTCCGGTCTTCAGCGAGCCAGGCACGCCAGACGTCGAGAACCTCTACGCCCGGCTCGGCACCGCGGGCCGGCATCTGATGTTCGCCGGCCACACCGACGTCGTTCCGCCCGGCGACGAGGCGGCCTGGACGCAAGGCCCGTTCTCCGGCGCGATCGTCGGCGACATGCTCTTCGGCCGCGGCGCCGTCGACATGAAGGGCGGCATCGCCTGCTTCGTCGCCGCGCTTGCCCGGCGGATCGAGCGGACGGGGGCGCCGGACGGCTCCGTCTCGCTCCTCATCACCGGGGACGAGGAGGGTCCGGCGATCAACGGCACCCCCAAGCTCCTCGAATGGGCGAAGGCGCGCGGCGAGCGCTGGGACGCGGCCGTCGTCGGCGAGCCGACCAACCCGGAACGCCTCGGCGACATGATCAAGATCGGCCGCCGCGGCTCGCTCTCCGGCGTGGTCACGGTCCACGGCCGGCAGGGACACGTCGCCTACCCCCACCTCGCCGACAACCCGATCCCGCCGCTCCTGTCTCTCCTCCAGGCCCTGATCGCGCCGCCGCTCGACGGCGGCAGCGCCCACTTCCCGGCCTCGAACCTCGAGGTGACGACGATCGACGTCGGCAACCCGGCGACGAACGTGATCCCGGCGCGGGCGAGCGCCGCCTTCAACATACGCTTCAGCGACGCCTGGACGCCGGAGACGCTGCAGGCCGCGTTGCACGAGCGGCTCGACCGGGCGGCCGAGGCGCTCCCCCACCGCGACGAACGCGGGCCGGTCGACTTCGAAATCGCCTGGCGCGAGCGGCCGAGCCCCTCCTTCCTCACCCGCGACGACCGGCTGATCGAGACCATGTCCGCGTCGGTGGAGGCGGTGACCGGCCGGCGGCCGGAGCTTTCGACGAGCGGCGGCACCTCGGATGCGCGCTTCATCAAGGACTACTGCCCCGTCGTCGAGTTCGGCCTCGTCGGCAAGACGATGCATGCGGTCGACGAGCGGGTGGCGCTCCGCGACCTGGAGACGCTGACGGCGATCTACGGCGCGCTTCTCGAGGGCTGGTTCCGCTGATGCCTGGCCTCCAGGACGTCGAGTATTCCCTGAAAGGCGTCTTCCTGCTCCTCCGGCGGCGCAAGGACGGGTTCGGCTGGCTCGACATCTCGGCCGACGGCTTCTGGCAGTCCTTCGCGGCGATCCTCTATTCGGTGCCGGCGCTGGCGCTGACCTGGGCGAGCTACCGCCTCGCCTATCTCGCCAATGCCGACGACAAGGCGGCGGCCGGCCTGTCGTTCATCGCCCGGCTCGCCGCCGTCGATCTCGCGACCTGGATCGTGCCGCTGATCGTGCTGGCGCTCGCCGCGAAGCCTCTCGGCATCTCGCGCCACTTCGTCCGCTTCGTCATCGCCACCAACTGGCTCGGCGTGCCGATCTCCTATGCGACGGCCGTGCCGGCGCTGGTGATGCTTGTCGCGCCCGAGGCGGCGCCGGCCGGCGCGGCTCTGTCGCTCGTCGTCTTCGCCGCCACGATCTTCGCGCTCTACCGCGTCACCCGCCTTGCCCTCGACGGCGACGGCGGAACGGCGGCGATCGTCACCGCCGCCATGGTCGTTCTTTCGCTGATGACGACTGGCCTGTTGCAGAAGGCGCTCGACATCTCCCTGCATTGAGTGCCCGCGATTCTCCACCTCTTCTGTAACCATTCGTCATGGCTGCGGCGGAACACGGGCAGGCCATTGCGCATTTCCGCAACGACGGGTCGAACAATTCTGGAGAGATCGATGAAGACCTTCGTTATTTCTGCCGCGCTCCTGGCCGCGACCTCACTCGCGGGGGCCGGAGCGGCGCTTGCGGCGACGAGCGCCTCGGCGACGACCGACCTCAACATCCGCTCCGGGCCGGGACCGCAATATCCGCCGGTCGGCGTCATCCCGAACGGCGACCATGTTGCCGTGCTCGGCTGCATCCAGGGCAGCCAGTGGTGCCAGGTCGACTACAACGGCAAGAACGGCTGGTCGTACGGCCAGTACCTGACCACCGACTACCAGGGCAAGACGGTTGTGATCGAGAAGAGCCGCGCCGAGGTCGGCGTGCCGGTCGTGACGTACCAGGCCCCGGCGGACGCGCCGGCCGAGGTGCCGGTCCACGGCGAGCTCATCGGCCGCGTCGGCGATGTCCCGCCGCCGCCGGCGATCACGCCGCCGCCGACCGTCCAGACCTACGTCATGGACAACCGCGTCGACCCCGTCTACCTCAACGGCGAAGTCGTCGTCGGCGCCGGCATCCCGGACACGGTGAACCTCGTCCAGGTGCCGGACTACAAGTACGACTACGTCTACGTGAACGGCGAGCCGGTGCTGGTCGATCCCGATTCCCGGCGGATCGTCTACGTCTACCGCTGATCCTGCCGATAATGGTCGGATGGGCCGCCCGCTCGGGCGGCCCATCGGCTTGCGGGGCTCACGCCAAATGGCGGCGTCATGGTCGGGCTTGTCCCGACCATCTGCAAGCGCCCGTTTCTACGCGGAGCAATTAGATCCTCGGGACAAGCCCGAGGATGACGTCAAAGGGGGCTGACGGTATTGGCGCCCTCGTGCTCACGCGTCGCCCGGATAATCGACCTTGACGAAGTATAGCCCGTCCGGCGGCGCGACCGTGCCGCAGGCGCTGCGGTCGCGCGCGGCGAGCGCCCGTTCGACGTCGGCCGCGCTCCACTTGCCTTCGCCGACGAGCTTGAGCGTCCCGGCGAAGGAGCGGATCTGGTTGTGGAGGAAGCTGCGGGCCGAGGCGCGGATCTCGATGCGCTCGCCCGCCCGGGTCACGTCCAGCCGGTCGAGCGTGCGGACCGGGCTTGCCGCCTGGCATTGGATGGAGCGGAAGGTCGTGAAGTCGTGGCGCCCGACAAGCAACTGGGCGGCCGCGTGCATCGCCTGCTCGTCGAGCGGCCGCGTCACGCGCCAGGCGCGCCCCGCCTCGATCGCGAGCGGCGCGCGGCGGACGATGATACGGTAGACATAGTGGCGCCGGATCGCGGAGAAGCGCGCGTCGAAATCGTCGCCGACCCGCGCCGCCGACAGGATCGCGATCCGCTCCTTCGCCAGCGTCAGGTGGGCGTTCACCGCGTCGCGGACGGTGTCTTCCGGCCAGTCGCGGGCGAGGTCGACATGGGCGACCTGTCCGAGCGCATGGACGCCGGCATCCGTCCGCCCGGCGCCGCGGATCGAGACCGCCTCGCCGCAGAAGCCGGCGATCGCGGCCTCGACGGCGCCCTGCACCGAGGAGCCATTGTCCTGGCGCTGCCAGCCGACATAGGGGCCGCCGTCATATTCGATCGTCAGCCGGTAGCGCGGCATCAACCGACGGTCGCGCCGGCCGGGAGCGGATTGCCGCGGAGGAATTCGGCGGCGGCGAGCGGCCTGCCGCCCGCCTTCTGGACCTTCAGGAGACGCAAGGCGCCGTCGCCGCAGGCGATTGTCAACCGGTCGTCGAGGAGCGTGCCGGGCTGGCCTCTGCCGCCCGCCGGCTCGCTTGCGAGCACCTTGACGCGCTCGCCATTCCCTCCGACCTCGAACCAGGCACCCGGAAACGGCGAAAGGCCGCGGATATGGTCGTGCACGGCGCGGACCGGCCGGCCGAAATCGATCCGCGTCTCCGCCTTCTCGATCTTGGCGGCGTAGGTCGCGCCTTCGTCGGCCTGCGGCTGAAGCGGCAGGTCGCGCCGCTCGAGCCGCCGCATCGCCTCGGCGATCAGCGTCGCACCCTCGAGCATCAGCACGTCGTGCAGGTCGCCGGCCGTAATCGCGGAGCCGATCGGCACGCGCTTCGTCAGCGCCACCGGCCCCGTATCGAGCCCCTCGTCCATCTTCATCACCATCATGCCGGTCTCGGCATCGCCCGCCATGATCGCCCGCTGGATCGGGGCGGCGCCACGCCAGCGCGGCAGGAGCGAGGCATGGCCGTTATAGCAGCCGAGGCGCGGCGCCTGAAGGATCGGCGCCGGCAGGATCAGGCCATAGGCGACGACGACCGCGACATCCGCCTTCAGCGCGCGGAAGGCCTCCTGCTCCTCCTCGGCCCTCAAGCTCTTCGGCGTGCGCACCGGAAAACCGAGCAGTTCCGCCTGCTGGTGCACTGGCGACTTGACGAGGGAGAGGCCGCGGCGTCCCCCGGGCTTCGGCGCGCGGGTATAGACGGCGGCGATGTGGTGGCCGTCGCGGGCGAGGGCCGCGAGGGTCGGGGCGGCGAAGGCCGGCGTCCCCATGAAGACGATGCGCAGGCTCATCCGTGATCGCTCCCGCACACGCGGCGCGTAACGAGGCGGCGCCGGCTCAAAGCGCCGCACCGCCCTTCTGGCGCGCCATCTTGGCGAACTTCTTGACGACCATGTCGCGCTTCAGCTTGGAGATGTAGTCGATGAAGAGCACGCCGTTCAGGTGGTCGATCTCGTGCTGCAGGCAGGTGGCGAGCAGGCCGTCGGCCTCCGTTACGACCTCCGCGCCGTTCCGGTCGAGATGGCGCACGGTCACCGAGGCCGGCCGTTCGACCTCGGCGTAGTAGTCGGGGATCGACAGGCACCCTTCCTCGTAGGTCGAGCGGGCGTCGGACGAGGCGACGATCTCCGGATTGATGAAGACCAGCGGCTCCTTCCTGTCCTCCTCCTTCGACACGTCAACGACGAGAAGCCGGCGGGGAATGCCGATCTGCACCGCCGCAAGGCCGATCCCCGGCGCATCGTACATGGTCTCGAGCATGTCGTCGGCGAGCTTCCGCACCGCGTCGTCGACGCGCTCGAACGGCTCGGACGTCTGGCGAAGCGTCGGGTCCGGAAGGAGGATGATGGGCTTGATCGACATGGGCCTCCACGTAAGTGCAAAGCCCTTCGAGGTCAATTCTCCGGCGCTTCGCAGCCTGTGAATTTGTTCATGGTTTGATCTGGTTTTCCGCCGCGAATCAGGTAGCCTTGGCCGATGGACACCTCGACCCTCACCGATCCGCATCCGTTCCTCGTCGTCGCCGGCCATCCGCTCGGTCCGGCTTTGGCGACGGTCGCCGCCCTCCTCCTCGTGACGATGCTCATCACGATCGTGTTTCTCTCGCGCCGCGGATCGCGGCCCCAGGAAGACCCGCAGATCGCCGCCCTGATCCAGGCGCAGGCCGAGATGCAGGGGCGCATGGCGACGATCGCCGAGGTCTTCGGGACGCGCCAGGCCGACCTCAACCGGTCTATCGGCGAGCGCCTCGACGGGCTCAGCCAGCGCCTCGGCGCGTCGATGAGCGAGCAGACGAGGACGACGCACGAGAACCTCGCCCGCCTGCAGGAGCGGCTCGCGGTCATCGACACGGCGCAGAACAACATCCAGGCGCTCGCCAAGGACGTCGTCGGCCTGCAGGCGATCCTCTCCAACAAGCAGACGCGCGGCGCCTTCGGCCAGGCGCGCATGGAGACGATCGTCGCCGACGGCCTGCCGATGGGCGCCTATCAGTTCCAGCCGACGCTTTCGAACGGCGCGCGTCCGGACTGCACCATCGTCATGCCGAACGGCGCGCCGGTTCTCGTCGTCGACGCGAAGTTCCCCCTCGAAGCGTGGAACGCGGTCCGCGACGCGGAACGGACGAGCGAGCCGGAGGCGGCGCGGATCGCGGCGCAGCGCTTCCGCCACGACATCGAGGTCCACATCAAGGACATTTCCGAGAAGTACCTGATCTCCGGCGAGACGCAGGAGACGGCCTTCATGTTCGTCCCCTCCGAATCGATCTTCGCCGACATCCACGAGAAGTTCGAGAGCATCGTCGCGCGGGCGCATCGGGCGCGCGTCGTCATCGTCTCGCCGTCGCTGCTCATGCTGTCGATCCAGGTCATCCAGGCGGTCCTGAGGGACGCGCGCATGCGCGAGCAGGCGCATCTGATCCAGGGCGAGGTCATCCGGCTGATGGAGGACCTCGGCCGCCTCGACGACCGGGTACGCAAGCTGCAGGGCCACTTCATCCAGGCCGAGAAGGACATCGACATGATCCTGACCTCGACGGAGAAGCTGACGAAGCGCGGCGCGAAGATCGAGGCGCTGGAGCTCGACGCGCCGGACGGCAAGAAGCCGTCCGAGAAGGCCGCAGCCTCGGGCGAGGCGGCGGCGGGCCGTCTCAAGCTGAGGGTCGTCGACGAGGACTAGAGCGTCGGGAGTTCTGACTGAATCGACAGGGATTCCGGAGATCTGGTTTTCGTGATTCACTTCGCTTGGAGGTGATTTGCGATGACGAAATCCTATTCGCTTGATCTTCGTGAGCGTGTTGCGCGGTTTGTCGATGAGGGGGCCTCCCGGAATGCTGCGGCGGCGCATTTCGGCGTCTCGGTTTC
>JBQCEN010000267.1:0-7314 GCA_051960215.1 Pararhizobium sp. | reverse complement strand
AATCGATGCCGAAGGAAAGGCGCTGGAGGCGATCGCCGAGCCGCTCTCCGCGCAGGCCTGAAATGTCGCTCCGACGCGGGACCGTCCGCGTCCTTCCTGGCTTGGTCGGAAATCTGCTGCTGGCAGCTACGCCGTCGAGCTGGTCTGTCTCTCGTCCAGCAGCCCGCGCTCTTCGAGGGCCGCGCGCACGAGCTTCTTCGTAAGCTTGCCGTAGGCTGATTTCGGCATCTCCTCGAAGTAGACGAAGCGCTTCGGCATCTTGTAGCGAGCGATCTTGCCCTCGAGGAACGCCGCGACCTCCGCTTCGGCGACGCTTGCGCCGTCGGCCGTCACGCAGACGGCGATGCCGACCTCGCCCCAGGAGGAATCCGGCACGCCGAGCACGGCCACTTCGCTGATCGCCGGATGGGCGAGGATCTTCTCCTCGATCTCGCGGGGGTAGATGTTGGAGCCGCCGGATATGTACATGTCGGAGGCCCGGCCGGTGATGTAGAGGTAGCCCTCGTCATCGAGGTGGCCGAGGTCGCCGGTGCGGAACCAGCCGTCGCGGAAGGCTTTGGCATTGGCTTCGGGGTTCCGGTAGTAGCCGGCGAAGACGCCAGGACCGGTGACGCAGATCTCGCCGGTGACATGGGCCGGCAGGATGGTTCCGCTCTCGTCCTGGATCGAGACTTCCATCCCGGTGCGCTCGAAGCCGCAGGTCCCGATCCGCGTCGTCGGCTTATCTTCCGCATCGTGCTCGTAGGGCGGCAGAACGGTTACGTTGCCGGTCACTTCGCCGAGGCCGAAATACTGGACGATCACCGGTCCGAGCCTGGCGAGCGCCCGCTTCTGGTCCTCGCGATACATCGGCGCCCCCGCATAGACGACGTAGCGAAGCGACGAGCGGTCGACCGTGTCGACGGACGGGTGCTCGATCAGGCGTTTGACGATCGTCGGCACGGTGAACATGTTGGACACGCGCCATCGCTCGACCAGCGACCAGACCTCCGCGACATCGAAGCGCTCCGAGCCCGGCAGGACGGTCGTCGCTCCGGCGGCGACCTGGCTGAGCTGGTGAATGCCGGCGCCGTGCGAAAGCGGCGCAACGACGATCGAGGCATCGTCCGGCGTCGTACCGGGCATCAGGTCGCAGAGATGGTTGGTCACGACGTAGGACATCTGTCCATGGGTCAGGACGGCGGCCTTGGGCCGTCCTGTCGTGCCGGACGTGAAGAAGAACCAGCAGGGATCGTCGCGGTCGACCGCGGCATTCGGCATCGGACGGTCGAGGAAGGCCGTGACGACGGCGTCGTAGCTGTCGCCGAAACCGGCCTCTCCGATGGCGATCGTGAAGGCCGGCGGGCTTTCAGAGGCCGCGCAGGCTGCGGCATGCTCGGGGAACGCCGCGTGGCAGATCATGCCCTTCGCCCGGCTTGCTTCGGCCAGGAACGCCACCTCGGCCGGCGTCTGGCGAAAGTTCGTCGGCACCCAGACGGCGCCGAGCCGAAAGCAGGCGAACATCGATTCGAACATCTGGTTGCAGTTGTACGACTGGACCAGGATCCGGTCGCCCTTGCGGACGTCGAAGCGCTCCCGAAGCGCCGCCGCCATGGCGCTGACGCGCGCATCGAACGCGCTCCAGGTCCATGTCCTCCCGCCGTATGCGAGCGCGGTGCGGTTCGGCAGCCGGCGCGCCGAGCGGGTCAGGAAATGGGCGAGATTGGAAACGCGCGTCGACTGCGGCTTGAAATCGGCATCGAAGGCGGTGCCGCTCACTTCACGCGCTCCAGGATCGAGACGTAATTTGCAACGGCCGCGCCGCCCATGTTGAAGACGCCTGCGAGGCCTGCGCCGGGGACCTGCATGCCGCCGGCCTCTCCCATGAGCTGCATGGCGGCGAGGACATGCATGGAGACGCCGGTCGCTCGGATCGGGTGGCCGTTGGGCTTCAATCCGCCCGAGGGATTGATCGGCAGCCTGCCGTCCTTGCGGGTGATGCCCTCGCGGGCGATGCGGCAGCCTTTTCCCGGCTCCGCAAGGCCCATCGCCTCGTATTCGATCAGTTCGGCAATGGTGAAGCAGTCGTGGGTCTCGACGAGGTCGAGGTCGTCGAGCGTCACGCCGCCGGCCTCCAGGGCGCCGGACCATGCGCGGCGTGCGCCGTCGAATTCCAAAACGTCACGACGGCTGAGCGCCAGGGCGTCGTTCGCGTGCTTGCGTGCGCGGAAGCCGATCGCCCGATCGAGGTCGGCGGCGGCCTCTTCGTCGGCAAGCACCAGCGCGGCGGCGCCGTCGGAGATCAGGGAGCAGTCGGTGCGGCGCAGCGGGGCCGCGACATAAGGGTTCTTCTCCGAAACCGTGTTGCAGAAGTCGAAACCGAAATCCTTGCGCATGTGGGCGTAAGGATTGGCCATGCCGTTCTCGTGGTTCTTTGCGGCAATCATCGCGAGTTCGGCGGACTTGTCGCCGTATCTCTGGAAATACTGCTGCGCGATGCGGCCGAACACGCCGGCGAAGCCGCCCTCGATCTCCGCTTCTTCCGGGCGGTAGCAGGCGCCGAGCAGGATGTCGCCGACCTCCGTCGTCGGCAGCGCCGTCATCTTCTCCGCACCGACGATGAGGGCGATGCGGCCGCGGCCCGACTCGATGAAATCCCTGGCGCTATAGAGCGCCGCCGAGCCGGTGGCGCAGGCATTCTCCATGCGCACGGCCGGGACATGGGCGAGGGCTCCGTGAGCCATGCCGACGAGCGCGCCCTGGAAGTCCTGCCTGGAGAAGCCGTTGTTCATGACGCCGACGAAGATGCCCTCGACATCGGACGGCTCAAGCCCCGCATGGGCGAGTGCCGCGCCGACGACCTCGGCCATCAATGCCTCGGTCGATGGCGCTTCGGACTTCCCGAAACGGCCATGCGACCATCCCACGATCTGTGCCTTGCCCACTGGAGCCTCCCTTGTTTCGTCCTCGGCGCATCATGGCATCCTGCGGCTTCCTGCGCGCATTGAAAATGCAGCCGAGCGTGCCGGTCACGTGCCGCTCGCCCTGCAGAAGCGCGCTCACGCTGCCGCAGCGGACGGCACCCACGAAACCACCAGCACCAGGCGAAGAGGTCAACCCGCTATCCGCGAAGGCCAGGTTGGACCCGGAAATTTCATTAGGCAGTGAAGGCTCTGGATGCGAGGCGCGAACGAAGCGGATGCTCATCACGCGGCGCCTCGATGGCGCTTGCGAAAGCCAAAGATCATGGTGGGCGGTGAGAGACTCGAACTCCCGACATCCTCGGTGTAAACGAGGCGCTCTACCAACTGAGCTAACCGCCCGACCGGCAATCGCGCGCCTCGTTTAGGCGGTTCATGCGGCTTGTGCAAGGGCGTAGGCGGCGCGGGCGGGGCGGCTTTCGGAGGGGTTCGGGGCGGGCGCCAAAACTTTCCCCGTGAGCGGCGACGATCTGCTTGACAGCCCCAGGCGAACCCCGTAATCAGCCGCCATCGACGCGGCGGGACGCCGTGCCGATGATGATGCGGGTGTAGCTCAGTTGGTTAGAGTGCCGGCCTGTCACGCCGGAGGTCGCGGGTTCGAGCCCCGTCACTCGCGCCATCCTTTTCCAGACGTTTCAACAACTTCTGTCGATTTCCGGATGGCGCGCCGCAGGAGCGCGGGATGACCCGCGCGCGACAGCCAGATCGGGGTCGCGCCCCTGTCCCATAAAGGGATCATTAGGCTTTACGAACTATCGCTGACGGCAACCATGAGGTCTGCCAATGCGTATCGTAGTTCTGGCCCTCCTGCTTGCGCTTACCGGTTGCGCAACTGCCCCCAGCCAGATCAATAATGTCTGCGCCGTCTTCGATCAGAGGGACGGCTGGTTCAACAACTGGTACAGCGCGGCGAAGGCGACGGAAGCGCGCTATGGCGTGCCCGTCCCGGTGCTGATGGCGACGATCCGAATCGAGTCCGGCTACAAGCCGCACGCCCGGCCGCCGCGCAAATGGATCCTCGGATTCATCCCCTGGAAGCGGCCCTCGAGTGCCTATGGCTTCTCGCAGGCGCTCGACGGGACCTGGGATCGCTACAAGCGGGAGACGGGGAACTGGGGCGCCAAGCGGCGCAGCTTCGCCAACGCCATCGACTTCGTCGGCTGGTACCACTACCAGAGCCACCTGCAGAACGGCATCCCGCTCAACGACCCGTACAATCTCTACCTCGCCTATTATTTCGGACATGCCGGCTATGCGCGCGGCGCATGGAAATCCAGCCCGGGCATCCAGCGTGCAGCGGGCCGTGCGGCGGCGATGGCCCAGTCCTACGCGGCGCAGATGCAGGCGTGCGGAATGGCGTTGTAGGGAACGCCGCGGCGGCCGGCGGCCGCAGCCACCCGGTCATTCTGACGCATCCGCCCCGGCCTTATTGATCGGGGCGCAGTTTCGTCACATTTGGGTGTTGCGCCCTTGCACCTGTCAGGCTCGTGCGCTAACCACGCCGCAACGCACCATTTCCCGTCCACGGCGCCGACCGTCCGGCCGTTCCGCCGCGCGCGGAAGAAGAGGAAGGATTGATGACGGCTCTCCTTGGTTCCTATGTCCCGATCGCGATCTTCCTTGCCCTCTGCCTGGTGATCGCTTGCGCGCTCCTGATCGCGCCGTTCGTGGTAGCCTACCGCTCGCCGGACCCCGAGAAGCTTTCGGCCTATGAGTGCGGCTTCAACGCGTTCGACGATGCGCGCATGAAGTTCGACATCCGCTTCTACCTGGTGTCGATCCTCTTCATCATCTTCGACCTCGAAGTGGCGTTCCTGTTTCCGTGGGCGGTTTCCTTCACCAAGGTCGGCTGGTTCGGCTTCTGGTCGATGATGGTGTTTCTTGCCGTTCTGACGATCGGCTTTATCTACGAGTGGAGAAAGGGAGCCCTGGAATGGGATTGAACGACCAGGCTTCGACCCTTGTCGCCCCGCGTGCGAAAGGGGTGATCGATCCGCGCACGGGCAAGCCCGTCGGCAGCGACGATCCCTTCTTCGGGCAGGTGAGCGACGAACTCGCCGACAAGGGCTTCATCCTTACGACCGCCGAAGACCTCATCACCTGGGCCCGCACGGGCTCGCTGATGTGGATGACCTTCGGGCTCGCCTGCTGCGCCGTCGAGATGATGCAGGTCTCGATGCCGCGCTACGACGTGGAGCGCTTCGGCTTTGCGCCGCGCGCTTCGCCGCGCCAGTCGGACGTGATGATCGTCGCGGGGACGCTGACCAACAAGATGGCGCCGGCGCTGCGCAAGGTCTACGACCAGATGCCCGAGCCGCGCTACGTCATCTCGATGGGCTCGTGCGCCAACGGCGGCGGCTACTATCACTATTCCTATGCGGTGGTGCGCGGCTGCGACCGCGTGGTGCCGGTCGATATCTACGTTCCGGGCTGCCCTCCGACGGCGGAGGCGCTGCTCTACGGCATCCTGCTTCTGCAGAAGAAGATCCGCCGGACCGGCACGATCGAGCGCTAGGGGACTGGCAGCATGAATGCAGCACTGAAGGATCTCGCCGACACCCTGCGGGAGACCAAGGCGGACCTCTTCGAGGCGGCGACGATCGTCTTCGACGAACTGACCGTGACGACGACGCCCGGCAATATCATCCCGCTCCTGACGTTCCTGCGCGACGACTCGCGCTGCCAGTTCGTCAACCTCACGGACATCTGCGGGGTCGACTGGCCGTCGCGGCCGGCGCGCTTCGACGTCGTCTATCACCTCTTGTCGCCGCGCAGGAACCTGCGCATCCGCATCAAGGTGGCGACGGGCGAGGACGAGCCGGTGCCGTCGGCGACGGCCGTCTATCCCGGCGCCGACTGGTTCGAGCGCGAGGCCTACGACCTCTACGGCATCCTCTTCACCGGGCATCCGGACCTGCGCCGGATCCTGACCGACTACGGCTTCGAGGGCCATCCGCTGCGCAAGGATTTTCCGCTCACCGGTTTCGTCGAGGTGCGCTACGACGAGCAGGCCAAGCGCGTCATCTACGAGCCCGTCGAGCTCCGCCAGGAGTTCCGCTCCTTCGACTTCCTCAGTCCCTGGGAGGGGACCGAGTATGTGTTGCCGGGGGATGAGAAGAAAAGTGGGTGAGTAGGAAGTAGTGGAAGACGGGGACGCGGTCGCTGCGAAGCCGAATGGCTCTTATCGTGATCTGAAAGTTTGGCAGGTGGCGATGGAACTGGCCGAAGAGTGCTACCGCCTATCGCGGTCATTCCCGCCGAACGAGATGTATGGAATGACCTCGCAGTTGCGTCGGGCGTCGGTTTCCGTCGCGGCCAACATTGCCGAGGGATACGGTCGCGAGAATCGGGGCTCGTTCGTGCAGTTCCTGCGGGTGGCGCAGGGATCGCTCAAAGAACTTGAGACGCACCTTATCCTGAGGGTCGCATCGGCCTGGCGGAAGCTTCCGATGTCAACGCGTTGCTCGGGAAGTGCGAAGAGAACGGGAAAATGCTGCGGGCGCTGATCAGGACCGTGCAGCGCAAGCAGGTCGAGGGCTAGACGCCGCGCTATGATGAAGATGCCGACTAATCACTACTCACTACTTTCTACTCACTCTTCGCGCGGAGCGCGCCCATGACTGAACACAACGTCCGCAACTTCAACATCAACTTCGGTCCGCAGCATCCGGCGGCGCATGGCGTTTTGCGGCTTGTGCTGGAGCTCGACGGCGAGATCGTCGAGCGGGTCGATCCGCATATCGGGCTTTTGCACCGGGGCACGGAGAAGCTGATCGAGGCGAAGACCTACCTGCAGGCGCTGCCTTATTTCGATCGGCTCGACTACGTCGCGCCAATGAACCAGGAACATGCCTGGTGCCTGGCCATCGAGCGCATGCTGGGCATCGAGGTGCCGCGGCGCGCGCAGCTCATCCGCGTGCTCTATTCGGAGATCAGCCGCCTGCTGTCCCACCTGCTCAACGTCACGACGCAGGCGATGGACGTGGGCGCCCTCACGCCTCCGCTGTGGGGCTTTGAGGAGCGCGAGAAGCTGATGATCTTCTACGAACGCGCCTCCGGCTCGCGCATGCACGCCGCCTATTTCCGGATCGGCGGGGTGCACCAGGACCTGCCGCCGAAGCTGATCGACGATATCGAAGCCTGGTGCGATCCTTTCCTTGGCGTGGTCGACGATCTGGAGACGCTGCTTACCGGCAATCGCATCTTCAAACAGCGCAACGTCGATATCGGCGTGGTGACGTTGAAGCAAGCGTGGGAATGGGGATTCTCCGGAGTGATGGTGCGCGGTTCGGGTGCAGCATGGGACCTGCGCAAGGCACAGCCTTACGAATGTTATGCCGAAATGGATTTCGAT
>JBQCEN010000266.1:0-15439 GCA_051960215.1 Pararhizobium sp. | reverse complement strand
CGCTCTCGCCGGCGGCGGCAGCTTCGTGCTGATCGACGAGAGCTACAACGCCAACCCGACGTCGATGCGGGCCGCTCTCGATCTGCTCGCCGATACGCCGGTTGCGCCCGGTGGCCGCCGCATCGCCGTGCTCGGCGACATGCTGGAGCTCGGCCGGTTTTCCGAAGACCTCCACCGCGAGCTCGCCGGCCCCATCGCGGGAGCCGGCGTCGACCGCCTTTACCTCGTCGGCGCCGAGATGCGTGCGCTGGCGACGGCGCTTGCCGGCGAGCGCCATGTCGAACACTTTCCCGATGCGGCCGCCGTCGCCGACAGGCTGAAGGGCGATATCGCCCCCGGCGACGCCGTCGTCGTCAAGTCCTCTCTCGGCATCGGCTTCGGCGCGGTCGTCTCCGAGCTTCTCAAGGCTTTCCCGGCGGCAGGGTCGACTGCCCCCGCCGTTGAAGCCGCCCCGAAAGGATCCTGATGCTGATCTGGCTTGTGAAGCTCGAACACGAGTTTCAGTTCTTCAATCTCTTCCGCTACATCACCTTCCGCACCGGCGGCGCCATGATGACCTCGGCGCTGATCGTCTTCCTGTTCGGCCCGGCGATCATCAATTCGCTGAGGATCCGGCAGGGGCGCGGCCAGCCGATCCGCGCGGACGGGCCCCAGACGCATTTCAAGAAGGCCGGCACGCCGACGATGGGCGGGCTGATGATGCTTTGCGGCATCATCTGCTCGTCGCTGCTCTGGGCCGATCTTTCGAGCGTCTATGTCGTCGTGACGCTGCTCGTCACCCTCGGCTTCGGCGCGATCGGCTTCTACGACGACTACCTCAAGGTGACGAAGCAGACCGACAAGGGCTTCTCCGGCAAGGCGCGGCTCGCGATCGAGTTCGCCATCGCCGCGCTCGCGGTCCTGTTCATGATGAAGACGGCGCAGCATGCGGCGGGGCGGGAGAATGCCGCCTTCGCCTCGTCGCTCGCCTTCCCGTTCTTCAAGCAGACGCTGCTCAACCTCGGCTATTTCTTCATCGTCTTCGGCGCCTTCGTCATCGTCGCGGCCGGCAACGCGGTCAACCTGACCGACGGCCTGGACGGGCTTGCGATCGTTCCCGTGATGATCGCCGCCGCCTCCTTCGGCGCCATCTCCTACCTCGCCGGCAACGCGATCTTCGCGAACTACCTTCAGATCAACTTCGTCTCCGGGACGGGAGAACTCGCCGTCATCATGGGGTCGGTGATCGGGGCAGGGTTGGGTTTCCTCTGGTTCAACGCGCCGCCGGCGGCGATCTTCATGGGCGATACCGGCTCGCTCTCGCTCGGCGGGCTGATCGGAACGGTCGCCGTCGCCACCAAGCACGAGATCGTCATGGCGATCATCGGCGGCCTCTTCGTCATGGAGGCGCTGTCGGTCATCATCCAGGTGGGATCGTTCAAGATGACCGGCAAGCGCGTCTTCCTCATTGCGCCGATCCATCACCACTTCGAGAAGAAGGGGTGGACTGAGAGGCAGGTCGTCGTGAGCTTGTGTATCATCTCGGTGATGCTCGCGATGATCGGCCTCGCGACGCTGAAGCTCCGGTGAGCCCCGCATGATCCCCGCCACCACCTTCCGCAACCGGACCGTCGCCCTCTTCGGGCTCGGCGGCTCCGGCCTTGCGACCGCGCGGGCGCTCGCGGCCGGCGGGGCGAGCGTGCTCGCCTTCGACGACAACCCCGATCGCGTGACGGAAGCCACCAAGGAAGGGATCGGGACGGCCGACCTGCGTGAGATCGATTGGCGTGCCTGCGCCGCCTTCGTCCTTTCGCCGGGCGTTCCGCTCACCCATCCGAAGCCGCACTGGACGGTGGAACTGGCGCGTGCCGCCGGCGTGCCGGTCATCGGCGACATCGAGCTCTTCGTGCGCGAGCGGCGGGCGCATGCGCCGGACTGCCCCTTCATCGCGATCACCGGCACGAACGGCAAGTCGACGACGACGGCGCTGATCGCCCACATCCTCCAGGCGTCCGGGCGCGACACGCAGCTCGGCGGCAACATCGGCACGGCGATCATGACGCTCGAGCCGCCGGCACCCGGGCGTCATTACGTCGTCGAGTGCTCGTCCTACCAGATCGACCTTGCGCCGACGCTCGATCCGTCCGCCGGCGTGCTCCTCAACCTGACGCCGGACCATCTCGACCGGCATGGCACGATGCAGCACTACGCCGAGGTCAAGGAACGGCTGGTCGCCGGCAGCGGTGTCGCGATCGTCGGCATCGACGACAGCTTTTCGGCGCTGATCGCCGACCGGATCGAGCGGGCAGGCACGCAGGTCGTCCGTATCTCCAAGCGCCAGCCCGTGGCCGACGGCATTCATGCCGACGGCAGCCGGCTGATGCTCGCCGAAGCGGGCAAACGCCGTCTCTTCGCCGATCTCGACGGCATCGCGATGTTGCGCGGCGCGCACAACGCGCAGAACGCGGCGGCCGCGGTCGCCGCCTGCCGGGCGGTCGGCCTTTCCGATGCCGAGATCGTCACCGCGCTTTCGACGTTCCCGGGCCTCAAGCATCGCATGCAGCCGGTCGGCCGGCGCGGCCGCGTCACCTTCGTCAATGATTCGAAAGCCACGAACGCCGATGCGGCGGCGCCGGCACTCTCCTCCTACGAGGACATCTACTGGATCGCGGGCGGATTGCCGAAGGAGGGGGGGATCACCTCGCTCTCCGGCCTCTTCGGGCGGATCGTCAAGGCCTATCTCATCGGCGAGGCCGCGCCCGCCTTCGCGGCGACGCTGGGGCAGGGCGTGCCCTACGAGATCGCCGGCACGCTGGACCGTGCCGTGGCGCACGCGGCCGAGGACGCCGAGACGAACGGAAGGGCGGCGCCGGTCGTCATGCTTTCCCCGGCTTGCGCAAGCTTCGACCAGTACAAGAACTTCGAGGCGAGAGGCGATGCGTTCGTATCGCAGGTGGCCGGGCTCGCCGGCGTGACGATGTTCGTTCCGGCGGGGAAAGGGGACAAGTGACATGGTGAGCCGTGTAGAACGCGGAGCCGTCGCGGAATGGTTCTGGACAATCGACCGGATCTTCCTCGCCGCCTTCATCCTGCTCCTCGGCGTGGGCTTCATGCTCTCCTTCTCGGCAAGCCCGCCGGAAGCCGAGCGCCTCGGCCTGCCGGACTTCTATTTCGTCGAGCGCCACGCGGCCTTCCTCCTACCCTCGCTCGTCATCATGATCGCGGCTTCCTTCCTCTCGCCGCGCCAGGTGCGGCGCACGGCGGTGATCGTGCTCGCGATCGCCATCGTCATGATGGTCGCCGTCCTTTTCCTCGGGGTGGAGGTGAAGGGCTCGCGCCGCTGGCTGACGATCATGGGACTGTCCGTCCAGCCGTCGGAGTTCATGAAGCCGGCCTTCATCGTCGTCTGCGCCTGGCTCTTCTCCGAGCATTCGCGCCACCCGGAGATCCCCGGCAACATCCTTGCGATCATCCTCTTCGGCATCGTCGCGGCGCTTCTCGTCTCAGAGCCCGATTTCGGCCAGACGATGCTGACCGGCATGGTCTGGGGCGCGATGTTCTTCCTCGCCGGCATCCCGTGGCTCTACATCGTGGTGCTGATCGGTCTGGCCGCCGGCGGCTTCATCGCCGCCTATGACGCCTTTCCGCACGTCCAGGGCCGCGTCGACCGCTTCCTGACCGGCCAGGGCGACACCTACCAGGTCGACACGGCGCGCGAGGCGATCATGCACGGCAGCTGGTGGGGGCAGGGCCCGGGCGAGGGGACGATCAAGCGCATCCTGCCGGACAGCCACACCGACTTCGTCTTCTCGGTCGCGGCCGAGGAGTTCGGCATCATCTTCTGCATGGCGCTCGTGCTTCTCTTCGCCTTCATCGTGATCCGCGGCTTCTCGCAGGCGAACCGCGACCGCGACGACTTCGGCCGGCTCGCGATCTCCGGCCTCGTGCTGCAGATCGGCCTGCAGTCGATGATCAACATCTGCGTGAACCTGCGGCTGATGCCGGCGAAGGGCATGACGCTGCCGTTCATCTCCTATGGCGGCTCCTCGATGTGCGCGATCGCGCTGACGGCGGGCCTGCTGCTTGCCCTGACGCGACGGCGGCCGGAGACGCGCTCGCGCGGGCGCTCCTTCTTCCGCTCCGGCGCCAGCGTTCCAGCGGAGTAGCACCGTGGCCGCGGGGACGATCCTGCTTGCCGCCGGCGGGACCGGCGGGCACCTGTTTCCGGCCGAAGCGCTGGCGCATGAGTTGAAGGCGCGTGGCTACTCCGTGCACCTCGTCACCGACAGCCGCGCCGAGCGCTATGCCGGCGCGTTTCCGGCGGATGCCGTCCATGTCGTGCGGTCGGCGACCATCGGCTCCAAGAACCCGCTCAAGGCGGCGCGCTCGCTCTGGACGCTCTTCATGGGCGTGCGCGAGGCGGGGCGGCTGATCCGCAAGGTGCGTCCGAAGGCGGTCGTCGGCTTCGGCGGCTATCCGACCGTGCCGCCGCTGATCGCGGCGAGCAATGCCGGCGTGCCGTCGATGATCCACGAGCAGAACGCCGTCATGGGCCGCGCCAACCGGGCGCTCGCGACCCGCGTGCAGGCGATCGCCGGCGGCTTCCTGCCGGAAGGCGAGGGACGCTTCGCCGAGAAGACCGTCGCGACCGGCAATCCGGTCCGGCCCGCCGTCCTCGAAGCCGCGCAGGTGCCTTACCGGCCGTCGCAGGCGGGCGAGCCGTTTCGTCTCGTCGTCTTCGGCGGCAGCCAGGGTGCGCAGTATTTCTCCGAGGCGCTGCCGGCGGCGATCCGGCAAATGCCGGACGATCTTCGCGCGCGGCTGTCGCTGACGCAGCAGGCGCGGCCGGAAGATGCAGGCCGCGTCGTTTCCGCCTATGCCGCGCTGAACGTCGCGGCCGACGTCTCGCCCTTCTTCACGGACATGGCGGCGCGCATCGGCGCGGCGCATCTCGTCATCAGCCGTTCGGGCGCCTCGACCGTCTCCGAAATCTCCGTAATCGGCCGGCCGGCGATCCTCGTTCCCTATCCGCACGCGCTCGACCACGACCAGGCCGCGAACGCCGCGGCGCTGAAAGCGAGGGGCGGGGCGGAGGTGATCGCGCAGTCGGAGCTCGATCCGGCGCGACTCGCCGGCCTGATCGGCGCTGCGATGAACGAGCCGGAGCGGCTGGCGCGGACGGCGGCCGGCGCGAAGGCCGCGGGAAAGCCCGACGCAGCCGGCTTGCTCGCCTCCCTCGTCGAGGCTATTGCGGGCGGCATTCCGGTTGCCGAGTTCACGGCCAAACGCAAGGACACCTCTTCATGAAGATGCCGCAGACCATCGGTCTCGTCCATTTCATCGGCATCGGCGGCATCGGCATGAGCGGCATCGCGGAGGTGCTGAGGAACCTCGGCTACCGCGTCCAGGGTTCCGACCAGGCCGACAGCGCCAACGTCCAGCGGCTGCGCGACAAGGGCATAGAGGTCTTCATCGGCCACGACGCCGCCAATCTCGGCGACGCGGAAGTCGTCGTCGTCTCGACGGCGATCCGCAAGAACAATCCGGAGCTCGTGGCGGCGCGCGAGAAACTGCTGCCGATCGTGCGGCGCGCCGAGATGCTCGCCGAATTGATGCGCTTCCGCAATGCGGTGGCGATCGGCGGCACGCACGGCAAGACCACCACGACTTCGTTGATCGCGACGCTGCTCGAGGCGGGCGGGCTCGACCCGACGGTCATCAATGGCGGCATCATCAACGCCTATGGCACGAATGCGCGCATGGGCGAGGGCGACTGGATGGTCGTCGAGGCCGACGAGTCCGACGGCACCTTCCTGAAGCTTCCGGCCGATATCGCGGTGGTGACCAACATCGATCCGGAGCATCTCGACCACTACGGCAATTTTGACGCGGTCCGCGCCGCCTTCCGGCAGTTCGTCGAGAACGTGCCGTTCTACGGCTTTGGCGTGATGTGCCTCGACCACCCGGAAGTGCAGTCGCTGATCAGCCGGATCGAAGACCGCCGCGTCATCAGCTACGGCGAGAACCCGCAGGCGGACGTCCGCTTCGGCAATATCCGCATGGACGGCGCGACGTCGGTCTTCGACGTCGAGATCCGCAGCCGCAAGAGCGCCGACGTCATCGCGATCCGCGCCCTGCGTCTGCCGATGCCGGGACGCCACAACGTCTCGAACGCGACCGCGGCGGTGGCCGTCGCGCACGAGCTCGGCATCGACGCGGAGGCGATCCGGCGCGGGCTCGCCCAGTTCGGCGGCGTCAAGCGCCGCTTCACCTTCACGGGGCGCTGGAACGGTGTCTCGATCTTCGACGACTACGGCCACCATCCGGTCGAGATAAGGGCCGTGCTGAAGGCTGCGCGCGAGGCCTGCAAGGGCCGCGTCATCGCGGTCGTCCAGCCGCACCGCTACACCCGCCTCGCGTCGCTCTTCGACGACTTCTCCGCCTGCTTCAACGACGCCGACCGGGTGCTGATCGCGCCGGTCTATCCGGCGGGGGAGGATCCGATCCCGGGCGTCGATTCGGCCGCGCTGCTTTCCAGCATGAAGGCCGGCGGCCACCGCGACGTGCGGCTGATCGCGGGCGCGGGCGACCTGGCGCCGGTGATCCGTGGCCTGGCCGGCCCCGACGACTTCGTCGTCTGCCTCGGCGCCGGCAACATCACGGCCTGGGCCAATGCCCTGCCGCGCGACCTCGAAGCGCTCGACGAACAGGCGGCGGAATGAGGACAGCGGCATCCTTCGATCTCCCCCCTTGCGGGGGAGATGTCGGCGAAGCCGACAGAGGGGGGTATTGCAGCCTCTCGACCTTCATCAGCGACAGCGACCCGCTGAACCGCCCAGACCCCCCTCTGCCCTGCCGGGCATCTCCCCCGCAAGGGGGGAGATCAGGGAAGAGACGGCCATGATCGACGGCGAGAGGCTTCTTGCGTCGCTCGGCGACCGGCTGGCGGGCGTGCGCGGGCGGGTGACGGCGAATGCGCCGATGGAGAAGGTGACGTGGTTCCGCGCCGGCGGGCCGGCGGAGGTGCTGTTCCAGCCGGCGGACGAGGAGGACCTGGCGGTCTTCCTCGAGGCGCTGCCGGAGGAGGTCCCGGTGCTGCCGGTCGGCATCGGATCCAACCTGCTCGTGCGCGACGGAGGCATTCCCGGCGTCGTGGTGCGGCTGTCGGCCAAGGGCTTCGGCGGCGTCGAGCCGGTCTCGGAAACGCGGCTGCGCGCCGGCGCCATCTGCCCCGACAAGCACGTCGCGGCCGCGGCGCTTGCCGCCGGCATCGGCGGCTTCCATTTCTACCATGGCATTCCAGGCGCGATCGGCGGGGCGCTCAGGATGAATGCCGGCGCGAACGGCGTGGAGACGCGCGAGCGGGTCGTCGCGGTGCATGCCGTCGACCGGTCCGGCAACCGCCATGTGCTGAGCAACGCCGACATGGGCTACAGCTACCGCCATTCCGACGCGCCGAAGGACCTGATCTTCACCGGCGCGATCCTCGAAGGCTACCCCGAGGAGCCGGCGGCGATCCGGACGGCGATGGATGCGGTGCAGGCGCATCGCGAAACGGTGCAGCCGATCCGCGAGAAGACCGGTGGCTCGACGTTCAAGAACCCGTCGGGCACTTCCGCCTGGAAGGAGATCGACGCGGCCGGCTGCCGGGGCCTGACGATCGGCGGCGCGCAGATGTCGCCGATGCACTGCAACTTCATGATCAACACCGGCACGGCGAGCGGCCACGACCTCGAATTTCTTGGCGAGACGGTGCGCCAGCGCGTGCTCGAGCATTCCGGCATCCGGCTCGAATGGGAGATCAAGCGTCTCGGCCTCTTCAAGCCGGGTCAGGTCGTTCAGGAATTCCTCGGCCAGATGATCTGAAGCCGCCGCCTTTTCCGGAGCGAAGTGATTCGGTCGGGCCTCCGGGAGGCCTCGCACTTGCGGCCCGCGGCGGGTCGCGCAGGGCCGTTGTTTAAATGCGCATTTGCTGAAGGAATCCGGCCGAAATCGGCTATTTCCTTGCGGCTGCACGGCAATTCCGGCCGAGGCTTACGCGAGCCTTTCGATGCCTCGAAAAGTGTGATGACCGCCGGCTGCTTTGGGGTTGCCACGGAGTCAACTCTCTGATTCCTTAGGCTAAACGTTTTCAACAACTGAGTCGTGGCGAAGCCGCCTCGGTCGGTCCGCCTGCAATGGTCGCGGGCGGGATCGGCTGGATTCTGTCCTGTTGAAGGCGAAGACGGGCGACGTCACGCGAGGGGCCGCTGCGAGCGGCGCGCGGGACGTCGCGGATGCGGGATTGGCCGGCGTGGCGGGGGTCGGTGCCGGCGTGAGGGGAAGCGGATGAGCGGCAAGCACGTGGCTGTGTTGATGGGGGGATTCTCCTCCGAGCGGCCCGTCAGCCTGTGGTCGGGGGCGGCCTGCGCCGATGCGCTGGAGGGTGCCGGCTACCGGGTCACGCGGATCGACGTCGATCGCGACGTCGCGACCGTTCTTTCCGGTCTGCGGCCCGACGTCGCCTTCAACGCGCTGCACGGTCCCTATGGCGAGGACGGGACCATTCAGGGCATCCTCGAATATCTCCAGGTCCCCTACACGCATTCCGGCGTCCTCGCCTCGGCGCTCGCCATGGACAAGCAGCAGGCGAAGCGCGTGGCGAAGTCGGCCGGCATCCCGGTCGCCGAGGCGAAGGTGATGAACCGCTTCGACTTCACGTCCGCGCACCCGATGACGCCGCCCTATGTCGTCAAGCCGGTCAGCGAAGGATCGAGCTTCGGGGTCGTCATCGTCGACAAGGATCAGCCGCATCCGCCGCAGATCGTCACCTCCTGCGACTGGAAATACGGCGACCGGGTGATGGTCGAGCGCTTCATCTACGGGCGGGAACTCACCTGCGCCGTGATGGGCGACGTGGCGCTCGGCGTGACCGAGATCCTGCCGCAGGGTCACGGCTTCTACGATTTCGATTCGAAATACGCCGCCGGTGGCTCAAAACACGACTGCCCCGCGAAAATTAAACCAAATATTTACCAAAAAATACAGACACTCGCGCTCAGGGCACACCAAGCGATCGGGTGTAGCGGCGTATCGCGGTCCGACTTCCGCTACGACGACCGATTCTCCGAAGACGGTGAGATCATCTGGCTGGAAATCAACACCCAGCCCGGGATGACCGCAACCTCGCTGGTGCCCGAACTGGCGGCCCATGCGGGCCACGCCTTTGGTGAGTTCTTGAGTTGGATGGTGGAGGACGCCTCGTGTTTGCGGTAGGCGACGACAGGTCGAACGGATTTCCGGCCGGGCGCGGCGGAGGTGTCATGCGCGCCTTCGTCCTGCCGCGTCCGCTGCGCCGGGCGAGCCGCTTCGTCGGCGCGCTGACGAGCGGGCGCATCGACATCCCGCGGCATATCGGGCTCGTCGGCGTGGTGGCGCTGTTCGCGGCGACGGCCGGCTACGGCATGGTGCTCGGCGGCCATACCCGCTCGACGATGGAAGGCACGACGAGCGCCTTCGGTTTCGCCGTCAACAAGGTCGACATCACCGGCAACGCGGAGACTTCCGACATCGACGTCCTGCAGCAGCTGCAGCTCGACGGCGACACGTCGCTGCTCACCATGAGCGTCGCCTCCGCCCGCCAGGCGCTGATGCAGCTTCCGTGGGTGCGCGGCGCCGAGGTGCGGAAGGTCTATCCCGGCACCCTCGACGTCAAGCTCGACGAGCGCAAGGCCTTCGCCATCTGGCAGCACGGCGACGCGCTGTCGCTGATCGAGCGGTCCGGCAGCGTCATCATGCCGTACACGCCGGGCAAGTTCTCGGACCTGCCGCTCGTCGTCGGCTTCGGTGCGGAAACGCAGGCGGCGGCGTTCGAGCAGGTGCTTTCCGGCTGGCCGGACCTTGCCAAGCGGGTGAGGGCAGTCGTGCGCGTCGGTGACCGGCGCTGGAACCTCGTCTTCGACAACGGCGTCACCGCGAAGCTTCCGGATGGCGACGTCGCGCAGGCGCTCGAGGACCTGAGCGTCATGGAGCGCGAGCGCTCGATCCTGTCGCGCGACATCGTCGCCGTCGACCTCAGGCTCAAGGACCGCATCACCGTTCAGATGTCGCCGGAGGCAGCGGCCCGCCGGCACGAGGAGATCGCGGCGCGCGACAAGGCGATCCGCAAGGCGGAGAAGCGCGCCTACCTGCCGCAGAATCGGGAGAAGCCGGTATGAGTTTCCTCGGGTCGTCCTCCTTCGGCCTGCCGCGCATGCGTCCGCTGTCGCTGAAGCGTTCCAGCATCGTGACCGTGCTCGACGTCGGTTCCTCCAAGATCGTCTGCATGATCGGCCGGTTGACGCCGCGCGAGGGCGGCGAGGTGCTCGCGGGCCGCACGCACCACATCGAAATCCTCGGCATCGGCCACCAGAAGTCCCGCGGCATGAAGGCCGGCTCCATCGCCGATCTCGACGCGGTCGAGAGCGCGATCCGCCTTGCCGTCGACACGGCCGAGCGCATGGCCGGCGTCACGGTCGATTCGCTGCTCGTCAACGTCTCGGCCGGCCGGCTGAAGAGCGACGTCTATTCCGCCGCGATCGATCTCGGCGGCCATGAGGTCGATGCCGCCGATCTGCGCAAGGTGCTGATCGCGGCGAGCCAGCAGTCGCTGACCACCGAGCGCGCGGTGCTGCATTCGCTGCCGACCGGCTACGCGCTCGACGGGGACCGGGGTGTGCGCGACCCGCTCGGCATGTACGGCGACGAGCTCGGCGTCGACATGCACGTGCTGTCCGCCGAGAAGGCGCCGCTCAAGAACCTCGAGCTCTGCATCAACCGGGCGCACCTGACGGTCGAGGCGATGGTCGCGACGCCCTATGCGAGCGGACTTGCGGCGCTCATCGACGACGAGATCGAGATGGGCTGCGCGACCATCGACATGGGCGGCGGCACGACGACGATCTCGGTCTTCGCCGAGGGGCGCTTCGTCCATGCCGACGCCGTCGCGATCGGCGGCCATCACGTCACGACCGACCTCGCGCGCGGCCTCTCGACGCGCTTCGAGGATGCCGAGCGGCTGAAGGTCGTCCACGGGACGGCGATCTCGGCCGCGGTCGACGAACGCGACATCATCGCGATCCCGCCGATCGGCGAGGACGACCGCGACCAGCCGAGCCACGTGCCGCGGGCGCTCGTCGGGCGCATCGTGCGGGCGCGGGTCGAGGAGACGCTCGAGCTCATCCGCGACCGCATCCAGCGCTCCGGCTACGCGCCGGTCGTCGGCAAGCGGATCGTGCTGACGGGCGGGGCGGCGCAACTGACGGGCATGGCGGACGCCGCCCGGCGCATCCTTGCGCGCAACGTGAGAATAGGCCGCCCGCTCGGGGTCTCCGGACTTCCCGCGGCGGCCAAGGGGCCGGCGTTCTCCACCGCCGTCGGTCTGATGATCTATCCGCAGGTGGCCGACATCGAAACGCATGGTTCCGGACGCGGCAGTGTGGCGTCCATGGTCGGGACCGGCAATCGCATTGCCCGGATGGGGCAGTGGCTGAAACAGAGCTTCTAAGACATTCACGAATTGGCCGACGCGGCGAGGCGGCCAAAACCAGGAAGGAACAGGTGCCATGACCATCAATCTGCAGAAGCCGGATATCACCGAGCTGAAGCCCCGCATCACCGTCTTCGGTGTCGGCGGCGGCGGCGGCAACGCCGTCAACAACATGATCAATGCAGGGCTGCAGGGCGTCGACTTCGTCGTCGCCAATACCGACGCGCAGGCGCTGTCGATGACCAAGGCCGATCGCATCATCCAGATGGGCGTCGCCGTGACCGAGGGGCTCGGCGCCGGTTCGCAGCCCGAAGTCGGCCGCGCGGCCGCCGAGGAGTGCATCGACGAGATCATCGACCATCTCTCCGGCACGCATATGTGCTTCGTCACCGCCGGCATGGGCGGCGGCACGGGCACGGGCGCCGCCCCGGTCGTCGCGGCCGCGGCCCGCAACAAGGGCATCCTGACCGTCGGCGTCGTCACCAAGCCGTTCCACTTCGAGGGCCAGCGCCGCATGCGCCTTGCCGATGCCGGCATCGAGGAGCTGCAGAAGTGCGTCGACACGCTCATCGTCATCCCGAACCAGAATCTTTTCCGCATCGCCAATGACAAGACGACCTTCGCGGACGCCTTCGGCATGGCTGACCAGGTGCTCTACTCGGGCGTCGCCTGCATCACCGACCTGATGGTCAAGGAAGGCCTGATCAACCTCGACTTCGCCGACGTGCGCTCGGTGATGCGCGAGATGGGCCGGGCGATGATGGGCACCGGCGAGGCCTCGGGCGAGGGCCGCGCGATGGCCGCCGCGGAAGCCGCGATCGCCAACCCGCTGCTCGACGAGACGTCGATGAAGGGCGCGCAGGGCCTCCTGATCTCGATCACCGGCGGGCGCGACCTGACGCTCTTCGAGGTGGACGAGGCGGCGACCCGCATCCGCGAGGAGGTCGATCCGGACGCCAACATCATCCTCGGCGCGACCTTCGACGAGGAACTGGAAGGCCTGATCCGTGTCTCCGTCGTCGCGACCGGCATCGACCGCGAGGCCGCCGACTACGAGAACCGTACGGCGGAACTGCGCCAGATGACCCGTCCGGCCGCCTCGCGCGCGACCGCCTCGGTGCCGCGGCAGGCGGCTCCGGCTCCGGAAGCCACGGCCCAGCGCCGCGTCGTCGTCGATCCGATCGCCGATACGATCAAGTCGGCCGAGATGGACCTGGAGCGCGAGTTCCACGCCGCGCCGATGGATGTGGCCCCCAAGGCCGAGATGCCGGCGAACGACGACGGCTTCCGCCCGCAGAGCAAGCTCTTCGGCGCGCCACGGCCGGCCGATGTCGTCGCCCGTCCGGCAGCGCCCGCGCCGGCGATGGCCCAGCCGATGCAGCATCATCCCGAACCGGTCGTGCGCCAGCACGCCGAGCCGGTCCGCATGCCGAACGTCGAGGACTTCCCGCCGGTGGTCCAGGCGGAGATGGAGCAGCACCGCGCCGCCGCCGTCAGCACCCCGTCGCAGGCGCATGACGAGCGCGGCCCGATGGGGCTTCTCAAGCGAATCACCAATTCGCTCGGCCGCCGCGACGACGACGGCTATGGCGACCATGCCGAGCCGGCACCGGCACCCCGGCATCCGCAGCAGCAGCAGCGACAGCTTTCCGCCGAAGCCAGCGTCTACGCGCCGCGCAATCGCGCCGCCGAAGAGCAGGCCCGCGGGATGGCGCCGCGCCAAAGCCACGAGGAAGACCAGCTCGAAATCCCCGCGTTCCTGCGGCGTCAATCGAACTGATCGGTTCTTTCAGGCTTTGCGCCGTCCCTGGCGCGACCATGGCACCTGGTCGCGCCGGGGACCTCTTTGCTTAGAAAAAAGTTCGGAATCAGCGGCTTATCGGCTGTTACAATCGTTACAACCACGCAAGAAAGCGTGATTTGGATTGTCCGATGCCGGTGCCTATGGTCCGTCCGACACGGGGGTTTGGGGCCAAGAGCCGCGTCAAAAGCGGTCGAGTGATGCGCCCTGTCATGCATGGGATCGCGAACTCGAGTTTAACCGGGAAAGCGAACTCATCAAGGAATAGGGTGGCAATGGCGATCGACCTGCGCGGATTCCAGACGACGATTGCACGGCCGGCGACGCTCTCGGGCGTCGGTGTCCATTCCGGTGCGCGCGTTTCCATGACCTTTATTCCCGCCGAGGCGGAGACGGGCATCGTCTTCCACCGCAGGCTGGACGACGGCCGCATGGCGGTCCTGCCGGCGGTGTCGTCTCAGGTCGGCTCGACGGCGCTGTGCACGCTTCTCGGCCGCACGCCGGAGGCGTCGGTCGGCACGATCGAGCACGTCATGGCGGCGCTCTACGCGCTCGGCATCGACAACCTCGTCATCGAGATCGATGGCGGCGAGGTTCCGATCATGGATGGCAGTTCGGCGGTCTTCGTCGAGACGCTCGATGCCGCGGGGCGCGTCGTCCACGACGCCAAGCGCCGCTACATCCGGGTGCTGCATCCGGTCCGCGTCGAGATGGGCGGATCGTGGGCCGAATTCGTGCCGCACGAGGGCACGCGTTTCGAGATCGACATCGCCTTCGACAGCGCGTTGATCGGCCGCCAGACATGGAAGGGCGAGGTCGACGCCGAGACCTTCCGCACGGAGCTGGCGCGGGCCCGCACCTTCGGCTTCATGCGCGATGTCGAGCGGCTCTGGGCCTCCGGCCACGCGCTCGGCTCGGCGCTCGAGAACTCGGTCGTCATCTCCGACGACGACACGGTCATCAACGTCGAGGGCCTGCGGTTCTCCGACGAGTTCGTGCGGCACAAGACGGTCGATGCCGTCGGCGACCTTGCGCTCGCCGGCGCCCAGTTCGTCGGCTGCTACCGCTCCTACCGCGGCGGCCACCGCCTGAACGCCATGGCGCTCGGGGCGCTGCTCAGCGACGACAGCGCCTACGAGATCGTCGAGACGCCGCGCCGGGCGAAGCGGGCCGGTCATGCGGAGCTGGTCGCGGTCAGCACGCCGGCCCATGCCCCCCGCGCCCATTGACAGGCGCAACGGCGGCGACCTGCTCCGCGTCACAAAAAAGCGGCATTGTCTGCGCATGGCGTTGCCGCTCACGGGGCGATCCGGCTAGAAGGCGCTAAGCGGCCGAATCCACGGCCAATCGGGAGCGGGACAGGGTCTATACGCATGCTGCTTGCAATTCTTCGCAGACAACCGGCGGCCGTGCGCGGTCTTGCCGTCGTTGTCGGTGTCGCCGCATTCGGCGGGCTCGTCACGGGGTGCCAGAGCGATCCCGATATCGACATCACCGCGCTCGCCGCCACCCCGACCGATCCGCCGGACGTGCTCTACAACCAGGGCCTCGCCAACATGAAGGCGGGCAAGCTGACGGAGGCGGACCGCAAGTTTCAGGCGGTCGACAAGGAGCATCCCTATTCGGAATACGCCCGCAAGGCGATCCTGATGGATACCTTCGTCAACTACCGGCAGGGCGACTACACGGACGCGATCTCGGCCGGCAAGCGCTACCTCAACCTCTATCCGGGCGACAAGGACGCGGCCTATGCGCAGTACCTCGTCGGCCTCTCCTATTACCGGCAGATCCCGGACATCACGCGCGACCAGACGGCTTCGCGCGAGACGATCGACGCGATGAACGAGGTGGTGAACCGCTATCCGGATTCTCCTTACGTCGAGGATGCGCAGGCGAAGATCCGCTTCGCGCGCGACCAGCTCGCCGGCAAGGAGATGCAGGTCGGCCGCTACTATCTCGAGAAGCGCGACTACCTCGCGGCGATCAACCGCTTCCGCGCCGTCGTCGAGAAATATCCGAACACGCGCGAAGTCGAAGAGGCGCTCGCCCGTCTCGTCGAAGCCTATTACGGCCTCGGCCTGACCGACGAGGCGCAGACCGCGGCAGCCGTCCTCGGCCACAACTTCCCCTACAGCCAGTGGTCCAAGGACTCC
>JBQCEN010000265.1:0-15734 GCA_051960215.1 Pararhizobium sp. | reverse complement strand
TGAACCGCTGCGACTATCTCGACCCGGCGCTCTGCTGGTCGGGCTGCAAGGACACCGGGCGCGGCGCCTCCCTCTCGGCGCTCGGCTATCTCAGCGTCACGCGCGCGAAATCCTACCATCTCAAGAAGGCATGACCTCTCCCATGAACCTCAAGGCAAACTGGAGCTACCCGACCGCCATCCGCTTCGGCGCCGGCCGCCTCGCCGAACTCGGCGAGGCCTGCAAGGCTGCCGGCATGACGCGGCCGCTCATCGTCACCGATCCGGGGGTCGCGGCGCTGCCGATGACGCAGCGCGCCGTCGAGATCGTCGAGGCGGCGGGCCTTTCCTGCGCGGTCTTCTCCGATATCCAGGCGAACCCGACCGGCGCCAACGTCGAGGCGGGGCTCAAGATCATGCGCGAGGGCGGCCATGACGGCGTCATCGCCTTCGGCGGTGGGTCGGGGCTCGACGCCGGCAAGGTGATCGCCTTCATGAAGGGCCAGACGCGGCCGATGTGGGATTTCGAGGACATCGGCGACTGGTGGACGCGGGCCGATCCCGCCGGCATCGCGCCGATCGTCGCCGTGCCGACGACGGCCGGCACCGGCTCCGAGGTCGGGCGCGCCGGCGTCATCACCAACGAAGAGACGCAGACGAAGAAGGTCATCTTCCATCCGAAGATGATGCCGGCGGTCGTCATCTCCGACGCGGAACTCACGACGGGCCTGCCGCCGAAGATCACCGCCGGCACCGGCATGGACGCGCTTGCCCACTGCCTCGAAGCCTTTTGTGCCCCCTTCTATCACCCGATGTCGGAGGGCATCGCGCTCGAGGGCATGCGGCTCGTCAAGGAATACCTGCCGCGCGCCTACCACGACGGCCACGACCTCGAGGCGCGCGCCCAGATGCTCGTCGCCGCTGCGATGGGCGCCGTCGCCTTCCAGAAGGGCCTTGGCGCCATCCACGCGCTGTCGCACCCCGTCGGCGCGCTCTACCACACGCATCACGGCCTGACGAACGCGGTCTTCATGCCGTATGTCCTCGAGTTCAACCGTCCGGCGATCGGGGAGAAGATGGAGCGGCTCTCGGCCTTCCTCGGCCTTTCCGGCGGGTTCGACGGTTTCCTGCGCTTTGTCATGGACTTGCGCGAGGAATTGCAGGTGCCGCACACGATCCGGGAACTCGGCGTCGACGATCGGCAGTTCGAGCGTATGGCGGAGATGGCGGTCGTCGATCCGACGGCCGGAGGCAATCCGGTCGAGCTGACGCGGGATGCGGCGCTCAGGCTTTTCAGGCAAGCTTACGACGGGCGCTGACCGGCGCCCGCACCGGGAGGGGAGGAGCACGAAAATAAAAGGGAACAGACGGCCCGCGATCCGCGCCCCGCGCCATGGGGCGGCGGCCGCGGGATGATGTGGAGGTCCCTCCGGCACGAGCGACAGCCGCGCCCGGCACAGGTTCATCAACCTGTCATTGGCGGGCGATACCGGCTTCGGCGACGTCGGGGTGGCGTTATCAAACGGAGACAGAACATGCTGAAAAGAGTGGGACAGGTGCTGGCCGTCACGGCCGTGGGACTGATGGCGACGACGGCGCTCGCCGCGGCCGCCTCCATGGACGATCTCGTCCAGGCGGCGAAGAAGGAGGGGCAGCTCACGACGATCGCGTTGCCGCACGACTGGTGCGGCTACGGCGACCTCATCGCCGGCTTCAAGAAGAAGTACGGCATCCAGGTCAACGAACTCAATCCGGACGCGGGCTCCGGCGACGAGGTCGAGGCGATCAAGGCGAACATGAACAACAAGGGCCCGCAGGCGCCGGACGTCATCGACGTCGGCCTCTCCTTCGGACCGAAGGCGAAGGCGGACGGCCTGCTGCAGCCCTACAAGGTCTCGACCTGGGACCAGATCCCCGGCGACGCCAAGGACGCCGACGGCTACTGGTACGGCGACTATTACGGCGTCATGGCCTTCGAGGTAAACACGGACATCGTCAAGACGAGCCCGAGCGACTGGCCGGACCTCCTGAAGAGCGACTACTCCAACGCCGTCGCGCTTGCCGGCGACCCGCGCTCGGCGGCCCAGGCCATCATGGGCGTTTATGCCGCCGGCCTCGCCAATGGCGGCAAGGGCGGCGAGGACATCGCCAACAAGGGCCTGGATTTCTACGCCAAGCTCAACAAGGCCGGCAACTTCGTTCCGGTGACCGGCAAGTCGGCCACCCTCGCCCAGGGCGCGACGCCGATCATCGTGCGCTGGGACTACCTGGCGCTCGCCGACCGCGACAACCTCAAGGGCAACCCGCCGATGGACATCGTCGTCCCGAAGTCGGGCGTGGTGGCCGGCGTCTACGTGCAGGGCATCAGCAAATATGCGCCGCACCCGAACGCCGCAAAGCTGTGGATGGAGTACCTCTACTCGGACGAGGGCCAGCTCGGCTGGCTCAAGGGCTATTGCCACCCGATCCGCTTCAACGCGATGAGCAAGGCCGGCTCGATCCCGAAGGATCTGCTCGACAAGCTGCCGCCGGCGGAGAACTATGCGAAGGCCGTTTTCCCGAGCCTCGAAGACCAGAGCGCCGCCTCGAAGGTCATCGCGGCGAAATGGGATTCCGTCGTGGGTGCGAATGTCAAGTAATGCCGACATCGCAAACGTGACTGCAAAGGCGAGCGACCCGGCGGAAGCCGGGACGCTCGTCCGCCGGCCGAACCGCGCGGGCATGGCGCTCGCCGCCTTCGGCTCGGCCGGCATTTTCGGCGTCGCACCGTTCCTGATCTTCGCGCTCGTCTTCCTGATCATCCCCACCGTCGGGCTGATCAGCGGCGCCTTCTTCGACAATTCCGGCAACCTGACGCTGCAGAACTTCCGCGACCTGCTGCAGCCGTCGATCGTCAGCGCCTACTGGATCTCGATCCGGGTCTCCGCCGCATCGGCCGTCCTCGGCGCGCTCATCGGGCTGATGCTGGCGCTCGCCGTCGGGCGCGGCGGCCTGCCCTCCTGGATCCGCTCGACCGTCATGACGTTCTCGGGCGTGGCGTCGAACTTCGCCGGCATTCCGCTCGCCTTCGCTTTCCTGGCGACGCTCGGGCGCCTCGGCCTCCTGACGATCATCTTCCGGGCGCTCGGGCTCGACATCTATCGCGCCGGCTTCAACCTGCTCGGCTTCTGGGGCCTGACGATCACCTACCTCTATTTCCAGATCCCGCTGATGGTGCTGATCGTCATGCCGGCGATCGACGGGCTGAAGCGCGAATGGTCGGAGGCCGCCGAGACGCTCGGCGCGAGCACCTTCCAGTTCTGGCGCCACATCGGTCTGCCGGTGCTCTGGCCGAGCATCCTCGGCACGCTCGCCCTGCTCTTCGCCAATTCGTTCGGCGCGATCGCGACGGCCTATGCGCTGACCGGCTCGTCGCTCAACATCGTGCCGATCCTGCTCTATGCGCAGATCCGCGGCGACGTGCTGCACAACGCCAACCTCGGCGCCGCCCTGGCGCTCGGCATGATCGTCATCACCGGGCTTGCGAACGTGCTCTATCTCGTGCTCAGGGCGCGGGCGGAAAGGTGGATGCGATGAGACGCTCGCGCTTCTGGCCGTGGCTCGGCTTTGCGATCGGCGCCGTCTACTTCCTGGTGCCGCTGATCGCGACCTTCGAGTTCTCGCTCCGCATCCGGCGCGACGCCTATTCCTTCGGCGCCTATGCCAATGTGCTGACCGATCCCAATTTCCGCGCGACCTTCGGCTATTCGGTGACCGTCGCGCTCTGCACGATCGTCGTCGGCATCGTGCTCATCGTGCCGGCCGCCTATTTCGTCCGGCTCAAGCTGCCGGCGCTCCGGCCGATCGTCGAGTTCATCACGTTGCTGCCGCTGATCGTGCCGCCGATCATCCTCGTCTTCGGCTATATCCGCACCTTCAATTCCTCGTCCTTCCTGCCGCTGACGAACTCGGTGAACGGCACGAACGTCCTCCTGACGTTCGGCTACGTGACGCTGTCGATGCCCTACATGTACCGGGCGATCGACACGGGGCTCCGCGCGATCGACGTGCGTACTCTGACCGAGGCGGCGACGATCCTCGGCGCCCGCACGCCGACGATCCTGATGAAGGTGATCTTCCCGAACATCCTGATCTCGGTGCTTTCGGGCGCCTTCCTCTCCTTCGCCATCGTCATCGGCGAGTTCGTCATGGCAAGCCTGCTCAACCGGCCGGCCTTCGGTCCGTACATGCAGAACATCGGCGCCAACAAGGCCTATGAGCCGGCAGCGCTCGCCATCATCGCCTTCGTCATCACCTGGGGCGCCATGGGCATGATCCAGTTGCTCGCGCGCTTCGCCCCGAAGACTGCGGTCCGCGAGGACTGAGCGGAAAGGACCTTAAGCAATGGACGGCGACTTCCTCCGGCTCGAGGGCCTTGGCAAGACGTTCGGCGCGAACACCGTCGTCAGCGACGTCGATCTTTCGATCGGCCGCGGCGAGTTCGTCTCCTTCCTCGGGCCGTCCGGCTGCGGCAAGACGACGATCCTCCGGATGATCGCCGGCTTCGAACGGCCGACGACCGGCCGCATCATCGTCGAAGGCCGCGACATCACCCATCTGAGGCCGAACCAGCGCCAGATCGGCATGGTGTTCCAGGCCTATGCGCTGTTTCCGAACATGAGCGTCGCCGACAATATCGGCTTCGGCCTCAAGGTCGCCGGCATCGGCCGGGCGGAGCGGCGCTCCCGCACGCACGAGATGCTGGAGCTGATCGGCCTGCCGGGCTTCGAGGACCGCTTCCCGTATCAGCTCTCAGGCGGCCAGCAGCAGCGCGTGGCGCTTGCCCGCGCACTTGCGGCGCGGCCGGCAATGCTGCTCCTCGACGAGCCGCTCTCGGCGCTCGACGCGAAGATCCGCGTGTCCCTGCGCGAGCAGATCCGCGAGATCCAGAAGGAACTCGGCATCACGACGATCTTCGTGACGCACGACCAGGAGGAGGCGCTCTCGATGTCGGACCGCATCGTCGTGATGCGGGCGGGGCGTGCCGAGCAGGTGGGCGCGCCGTTCGAGATCTACAACCGGCCGAAGACCAACTTCGTCGCCTCCTTCGTCGGCACGCTGAACGTGCTGAAGGGCACCGTCGCCGATCCCGAGACGCGGACCGTCATGATCGACCAGTCGATCATCGCAGTGCCGCACGACCTTGGCCACCGCAGGGCGGGCGACCCGGTCTCGGTCGCCGTGCGGCCGGAGGCGATCTCGCTGGAGCGCCAGCCGGGGCGCGATTCGAGCCTCGTCGGCAGGATCGCCGACGTCAGCTTCCTCGGCTCCGTCATCCGCGTGCGCGTCGGCCTCGGTGCCAACTCGATCTCGCTCGATACCTTCAACAATCCCTCGGTCACCCCGCCGGTCGCCGGCGCGCCGGCCCATCTCAGCTTCTCGCAGAGCGACCTGATCCTGCTCCAGGATTAGCCGAGGCGTTCGGCGCAACCGTTCTCGAAGCGGACGATCCTCCCGTGCGGGACGGGAAAGGTCGCCGCCGCCTCCGGCGCGAGCCCGCCGCAAAGGTGCATCAGGACGCGGACGGCACCAGCATGGGTCGCGACGATCGAAGGCCGGTCGAGGCGGGCGATCCAGTCGCGCAGCCGGGCTTCGAGATCGGCGAAGCTCTCCCCGCCTTGGGGACGGAAGCGCCAGCGATCTGCCTTGCGGGCCCGGCGCTCCTCCGGGAATGCGGCCTTCACCTCATGCGTCGTCAGGCCTTCCCAGCGGCCGAAGCCGATTTCGGCGACAGCCGGATCACAGCGCCAGTCGCGGCCGCCGAGCCGGGCGGCGACGATCGCCATGGTCTGCGATGCGCGCTGGAGCGGCGATGCCACAAGCTCCGATCCGGCAAGTTCCTCCGGCGTGAGAAGGCGGAGCAGGTTCCGGCCGATCGCCGCGGCCTGCTCACGGCCGACGTCGGTCAGCGGCCGGTCGGTCAGGCCCTGGAAGCGGCCGGCGGCATTCCAGTCGGTCTCTCCGTGGCGGAAGACGATGAGCCCCGGGCTGCCTCTCACGCAGCCCTGCTGCGGCCGGCATAGGCGTCGTGCCATGCGACGAAGCGGGCAAGGCCGGTCTCGAGCGGCGTCGCCGGCTTGAAGCCGAAGTCGCGCTCGAGCGCGGAGATATCGGCATAGGTCTCATAGACGTCGCCGGGCTGCATCGGCAGGAGCTTGCGCTTCGCCGGCCGGCCGATCAGCCTCTCCAGCGTCTCGATCAGGCCGAGCAGCGGCTCCGGCCGGTTGTTGCCGATGTTGTAGAGCCGGGAGGGCGCGCCGGCACCGTCATCGGCCGGCGGGCCGGCGAGCACCCGGACGACGCCTTCGGCAATGTCGTCGATATAGGTGAAGTCGCGACGCATGTCGCCGTGGTTGAAGACCTTGATCGGGCGCCCGGCCTTGATCGCCTCGGTGAACGACCAGACGGCCATGTCGGGCCGGCCCCACGGGCCGTAGACCGTGAAGAAACGAAGCCCCGTCATCGGAATGCGATAGAGATGGCTGTAGGCATGCGCCATCAGCTCGTTCGCCTTCTTCGTCGCCGCATAGAGGCTGACGGGGCGGTCGACATTCTGGTCGGTCGAATAGGGCAGTTCCTTGCCCATGCCGTAGACCGAGCTGGAGCTCGCATAGACCAGGTGTCGGCAACCGTTGTGACGGGCGCCTTCGAGGACGTTCAGGAACGCCGTCAGGTTGCTCTCGCCATAGGCGTGGGGATGGTCGATCGAATAGCGTACGCCCGGCTGCGCCGCGAGATGGACGACGCCTTCCGGGCGCAATTCCGTAAACAGCGCCTCGCAGGCCGCCCGGTCCGCCAGATCGACCCGCTCGAAGCGGAAGCCCTCGAGCTTCCGCAGTTCGGCAAGGCGGGCCTCCTTGAGCGCCGGATCGTAGTAGGCGTTCATGCTGTCGACGCCGACGACGGCGTAGCCGAGATCGAAGAGGCGGCGCGCGACGTGATAACCGATGAAGCCGGCGACGCCCGTCACGAGGATGGTTCCGGATTGCAGGTGTTCCGCCATCATTGCCCTTTCCGCGTCGCTGCGGCCGTCCGAGGCCCGCGGCTCCGTCTACCGTGGCCGGCGGGGCCGCGCAACCGCGGCCGGCGGCGTCAGGCCTTGACGATCCTGCCGGCTTCGGCGGCCGGATGGCGCGCCATGACGTTGCGGGTATCGACCACGAGACGGGCGTGGCCGGCGACCATCGTCCAGTCGACGGCGTCGTGATCGGTGACGATGAGAACCGCGTCGGCGGCGGAGAGCGTGGCCGGATCGAGCGCCACGGACCGCTCTCCCGCAAGCGCCGCGTGCTCGCGCGTCGGAGGGATGACGGCGACATGCGGATCGTGGAACGTCACCGTCGCGCCGTGCTCGCGGAGCCGCTCGAAGATCAGCAGCCCTGGGCTTTCGCGGGTGTCGTCGACGTTCTTCTTGTAGGCGACGCCGATGAGGAGGACGTGGGCGGCGGCGAGCGCCTTGCCGGTGCGCCGGCCGAGCGCGTCGGCAAGACGGGCGATCACGTGGTCCGGCATCACGCGGTTGATCTCGCCGGCAAGCTCGACGAACTTCGCGTCGATCCCGACCTCGCGGGCGCGCCAGGCGAGATAGAACGGATCGATGGGGATGCAGTGGCCGCCGAGGCCGGGCCCGGGATAGAAGGGCATGTAGCCGAAGGGCTTGGTCGCCGCGGCGTCGATCACCTCCCAGACGTCGATCCCCATGCGCTCGTAGATCAGCTTCAGCTCGTTGACGAGGGCGATGTTGACGGAGCGGAAGACGTTCTCCGTTAGCTTCACCGCCTCCGCCGTGACGGCATTCGAGACCTCGACGACCCTCGGGACGACAGCGCCGTAGAGGGCGGCCGCGACCGCGCGGCTCGCCGGATCGGCGGCGCCGACCACCTTCGGGATCGTCACCGTCTCGAAGGCTGCGTTCCCCGGATCCTCGCGCTCCGGCGAATAGGCGACGAGGAAGTCGCGGCCGGCGACGAGGCCGCTCTCCTCCTCCAGGATCGGGGCGAGCAGGTCGTCCGTCGTGCCCGGCCAGGTCGTCGATTCGAGGCTGACGATCTGGCCCCGCCGCAGCACCTTGCCGAGGGTCCGCGCCGTGCCGACGACGAAGGACATGTCGGGGTTGCGCGCCCTGTCGAGCGGCGTCGGCACGCAGATGATCAGCGCATCGGCGGCCGAGAGGTCGGTGGCCTCGGCCGTCGCCTCGAAGCGGCCGCTCCCGGCCAGCGTTGCCAGCTTGTCGCGGGAGAAGTGCCGGATATAGGGCTCGCCGGCGTTCAGCATCCGCACCTTTTCCGGGTCGATGTCGAAGCCGATGACGGGGAAGCCGGCGCCATGGAAGCCGATCGCAAGCGGCAGGCCGACATAGCCCATGCCGATGATCGCGATGCGGGCCCGCCGCGCGGTGATCTTCTCCAGGAGCTTGGCGGGGATGTCGGTTTCTGCGGTCATCGGGCCTCAGGATGGCGTCGTGTCGGGATGCGCGGACCTTCCGTTTAGGGCCACGGACGAGGCCTGAACAGGGGCGGACGCGCGGAGCGCGAGCAGGCGGTTTTCGTCCGTGCGGCCGGCGTCGCCGTAGCCCCTGTCCTTCAGGTATCGCATCAGGTCCCCGCGCCAAAGCGCCGCGTGGACTGTCTCGACGAGGATGTGCCGCGGCCAGAGCGCCCGGTTCGCCGCCTCGAAGAACGGGATCAGGGCCCGGTCCTCGAAGCCTTCGACGTCGATCTTCAGGAGATCGATGCGGTCGATGCCCTGCTCGGCAAGGATGCTCACCAGCGGCCGGAGGCGGACCGTCTGCCGCTCCTTGCCGCCGCCCACCGCCTCGAGCAGCGAGGCATTGCCGATATTGCCGCCGCCGTCGGAAAAAAGCGTCATCTCGCCTTCGGCCTCGCCGGCTCCGGCATTGATTCGGGAAACGCGGTCGAAGCCGTTGATCGCGCAGTTGTAATCAAGTTTCGCGAAGGTCCGCGGATGCGGCTCCAGCGCGACGACGCGCGCCGTCCCCTTCGTCGCGGACGAGATGTGGAGGCTGTAGACGCCGACATTGGCGCCGACGTCGACGAAGACCATGCCGTCGCGGAGAAGCGGCCGGATCAGGGCGCGCTCCGGCACCTCGGGCAGCGCGTGGCGGCCGAGGATCGTCCGGTCGCAGCGGTTCTCTGCCGGATAGAGGCGCAGCTTGAGGCCGCCAAGCGAAACATCGAAGGGTCCGGGGAAGCGGCAAGCCAGGCGCTTGCGCACCCGGCGGCGCCACTCGGCCGGAAGCCGGGCGGTCGCGAGCCGCCATGCGAGGTTGGCCAGCCCGCCGGGCCTGCGGCTTCCGAAGGGCTGCGTGCGGTCGATCGGCGGCAGAATCCGCTTCACCGGCCGCCCCCGCAGGCGTGGTGGCGGGCGCGCGGCATTCGGCGGGGCTGGCAGATCGTCATCGTCGCTCCGGAGCGTTCAGCGGTCGGATGCCGCCATGGCGGCGCCCTGGCGATACGCCTCTTCCTCCTCGCGGTCGAGCGTGGCGCGGACCGAACCGGCGATCGCCTCGCGCTGCTCCGGCGTCAAGCTCGCGACGGACGGGCTGCCGTCGGCGAGCCGCACGGTCACCTCGCGATGGGCGAAGCGGATGCCCTCGCGCGCGAAGAGCTCGCCGATCGAGGCATAGACGACCTTGCGGGTGACGAACTGGTCGCCCGGCCGCGTCATGAATTTCACCCGGATGATCATCGCCGAATCCTCCATGGCGTAGACGCCTTGCGATTTCAGCGGCTGGAGGAAGAGCTTGCCGACCTCCGGATGGCTGAGCAGGTCCTGGCCGAGGCGCTTGATCAGCCTGCGCACCTTCTCGACGTCGGTGTCGTAGGTGACGCGCAGCGGCAGCTTCATCAACACCCAGTCGCGCGAGTAGTTCGTCAGGTGCTTGATCTCGCCGAAGGGCACCGTATGCAGCGCGCCGCGGTGATGGCGCAGTTGGAAGGAGCGCACCGAGATCTTCTCGATCACCCCCTGCACGTCGCCGACCTCGATATATTCGCCACGACGGAAGGCATCGTCGATCAGAAAGAAGAGGCCGGAGAAGACGTCGCGGATCAGCGTCTGGGCGCCGAAGCCGATCGCGATGCCGACGACGCCGGCGCCGGCGAAGAGCGGCGCGATGTCGACGCCGAGGTTGGAGAGGACGATGGCGAAGCCGACGATCCCCATGATGCCGATGATCATCGCGCGGAAGATCGGCAGCAGCGTCGCAAGCCGTGACTGGGTGGCGCCGCCGCCTTCGCTGTCGCCCTCGCCCGGCAGCGCCGGCGTGTCGGAAAGGCTGCCGCCCTCCTCGATGATCTTGGCGTTGATGTACTCGTTGACGGCCTGCAGCGCGAGCAGCCCGACGAAGAGGACGAAGCCGGTGTCCAGCAGCCGCGCCAGGGGGTGACCCGGCCGGCCGACGTCGAAGCCCCAGAGGTGGCCGATCTCGCCGATCGCGACGGTGATGACGAAGGCTGCGACGACGCCTTCGAAGAACCGCTTGAAGACGGGCCGGTACTCGCCGTCGAGGTCGCTCTTCTTCGGCCGATAGACGATCATCTCCTCGTCATCGGCGACAGCGGCCGTCTCGGCGACGGGGCCGTCGACGGCGTGCAGCGGAACCGGAGCGGCGCCTTGTGCCGCGGCAAGCGCGACGTGATGAGCCTCGCGCCGCTCCTTCAGCCGCTTCAGCACCCGCCGGCGACGGAAGGCCATCTCGCGCCGTTCGTAGACGACGTCGATGACGTAGATGGCGACGCCGTAGACGAAGATCGCGCCGATGAAGACGATGATCGGCGCCGCGACGAGGAAATAGCCCCCCGGCAGGCCGAGCGTCAGGCGGAAGGAGCTGACGACCCAGGCGACCGCCAGATAGAGCACGATCAGCGGGACAAGCGCGCGGGCAAGCGACTCGCGGAAGCGTCGCCGGCCGCCGCGCCTCAGGTTGCCGCGCACGATCTCGACGAGATCGCGCCGGTGGCGGATCGTCAGGCCGGCGATCACCAGCGCGCAGAGGCCGGAGCCGGCGATGAACATCACCGCATGCAGGTCCCGGCCGACGCCGAGGTCGTGGAACCACTGGCAGAGCCCCATGACGATGACGGCGAAGCCGATCACCCAGTACCAGTCGCGATAGAGCTTGCGGGCGCGCACGCCGTCGAGATGGATCATCCGGTAGGCATCGAGGTCGGGCGCGAAGAAATTGAAGAAGATGACGTAGCGCAGGATCCGGTATGTGGCGTAGGCGACGACGATGTTGATGATGGTGATCCGCGTCGCGTCGTTGCCGGTGTCGAAGATCACGGCGACGATCACCGTCAGCGCGAACATGACGACGCTCGACATGAAGAGCAGGAAGGCCCGTGTCAGCAGGTAGCGCAGCTTCTGCGCGCGGGTGACGATGCCGTCGACGCGGCGGCTGGCGAAGGCGCGGCGGAGATAGCCGGTGATCAGCTTGTAGATGCCGAGGCCGAGCAGGATGCCGCAGAGCGCGGTCGCGACCGCGACGCCGAGCCAGTGCCAGGTGCCATCCGGGCTCGCCTTCTTCAGGGTCGCCGCGATGATCTCGGGGAAGTTGCTCGCATTGCGGATCATGCGCGCGAAGTTGTTGCGGCCCTGAAGCAGCATCTTGTTCGTATGCATCATAGACATCATGCCACCGCTCGCGTCCGACGACGTCGCGCTGCCCGGGGGATCGATGATGACGACGGTTGCTCCGCTTTGCCGGGCCTTGTCGATCAACTGATCGAGACCGCTCTTCGGCTTGGAGGAACTGCTTGCCTGGAATGGGCCGAAGCCGGTCGCGGCGCCGGCGAGGCGTGCGCCGCCCGCCACGCAGAGGCAGACGAGGACGATTGCGACCAGAACCCGCACGAGCGTCGTCAGCCGCGGCGGCAGTGCCGGCCGCGCAGCCGCCATGGTCGATCCCCTGCATCCGCTCCCGGGTGCTGCCATCCGCTCGCCCGTCTGCGGCCCGTCACCAGGACCGCCTTCGCGCTCCGACCGCCGCCGAAAGACGTAGCCGCGCAAAATCCTGCTTCGGCCGTCCCCGGCATTGCGGAAATTGCGCCGCAACGCGTCCAGTACTATATCATCGGAAGATCGGAGACAAAGCATGTCCGAGCGTTTCGTTCAAAGCATCGGGATGTCCTGTCAGACCCGTCACCAGGTCGAGCGCTTCGCGAACGGTCCGACCGCGCGTGCCGCCGGTATCACCTTCGCAAGCGGCCTCTTCGATTGGCTCGGCACGCCGCCCCGCCGCAATGCCCGCTTCCTCGACGACGGCCTGCCGGTCTTCGAGGTCGGCTCGGTCATCGACCGGAAGGGACGCGCATTCCTCTCCAGCCCCGGCTTCCACGCCTTCCATGCCTTTCGCGTCAAGGAGCCGACGGGTAAGCGCCTCGACATCGCGGCGACATTCGAACGCGAGCTGGAGAAGTTTCGCTATCAGCGGGAGAAATTCCTCGCGACGGACGTCTCACGCACCTGGTTCGTGCTCGGCAATGCCCAGAACAACCTCGTGGGCGAAGTCTACGGGCCGGAGGAGAAGGACGAGTACCTGTTCGACGTCGACAAGATCGACGCGCTGCAAGGCGCGCTCGATCGCCTCTTCGGCCGGCCTTGCCACCTGATCGTCGTCGCCCGCAGCGATCGCTTCGTCGGCGACGCGAGCAGGGACGGACGGATCAGGCTCGTGCCGCCGGAGGACAGCGAGTGGAAGGGCGACGACGGAGCCTGGGATCGCGCGCTATCCGATCTTCTGGAGATTTCCAGGGTTCCGGGCGACTCCGTTCCCGCCTGATCGAACCGTTTCGTTACCGGACGAACCCCTTTCGAGACCTCGTGCTTTTCGATCCATTCCAAGTTATCCATTGTCGGGGCTGCCTGCCTTCCATGGGATCAGATCATTGACCGAAGCTCCACGCTTTCTGCTCTACAGCCATGACACGTTCGGCCTCGGTCACCTGCGACGCAACGGCAAGATCGCGAACGCGCTGGCCGCCGCGTTCCCCGATGCAAGGATCGTGATCGCGACCGGCTCTCAGAAGGCCGGCTCCTTCGCGCTGAGCCGGCAGGTCGAACTCGTCCGCCTGCCGGGCATCTACAAGGTGACGGACGGCAGCTACCACTCCGGAGAGGACGGCCGCGCACGGCACGTCGTCCTCGACGAACGGCGTCACATCCTGGCGCAGACGGCCTCCTCGCTGCTGCCGCACGTCTTCATCGCCGACAAGGAGCCGCTCGGGCTCCTGGGCGAGCTGGAGGACACGCTCCACCTGATGCGCTCGATGGGCACCCATCTGGTGCTCGGCCTGCGCGACGTGCTCGACGAGCCGGCGACGCTGAAGACCGAATGGGAAAAGAAGAACATCACGGCCCAGCTCGACGCACTCTACGACGAGATGTGGATCTATGGGCCGGAAGGATTCCACGACCCCCTCGCCGGCCTCGACCTCCTGCCGGAGACGCTGGCCCGCGCCCGCTTCCTCGGGTTCATCGACGCGCCGGAATCCCGGGCGCCGGGCGCGCCCTCGCCTTCCGAGCTGCCGGAATGCTATATCCTCGTCACGGCCGGCGGCGGCGGCGACGGCCAGGACGTGATGCAGGCCGTTCTCGCCGCCTATGAGGCCGATCCGGACATCCCGCTGCCGCCCGTCTTCCTGCTCGGCCCGTTCATGGAGCCGGGAAGCTCGGCCGGCATCCGCCGGCGCGCGGCGGCGATACCCGGTGCGCAGGTCATCGATTTCGAGACGCAGCCGGAGCGGCTGCTTTCGGGCGCGGCCGGCGTCGTCGCCATGTGCGGCTACAACACCTTCTGCGAGGTCATGAGCCACGACAAGCCGGGCCTGTTCATCCCGCGCGAGAAGCCGAGGCTCGAGCAGTTCATCCGCGCCGAGCATGCAAGCGCCCGCGGGCTCTCCGCGATGATGCGCCATGCCGAGGCGCTGGCGCGGCCGGCGGAGCTCGCTGCCGCGCTGCGGCGCCTTCCGGCCGGGCCGCGGCCCTCGACGGCCGCCACGCCGATCTCGATGTGCGGGCTCGACGCGCTTTGCGCGCGGGTCGGCGAGGCGCTCGATGCGCGGGCGGAGCTGGAACGGCTGTCGCATGCATGATGTCCAGAGGCGCAGCGGGGCCGCTGCGGCAATCGCCGTCGTCCTGAAGGGCTATCCGCGGCTGTCGGAGACCTTCATCGCCCAGGAACTCCTTGAACTCGAGCGGGCCGGCTTCCGGCTTCGCCTCTACTCGATGCGCCAGCCGACGGACCGGAAGACGCATCCGATCCACGACGAGATCCGGGCTCCCGTCGTCTATCTGCCGGAATACCTGCACCGCGCACCGCTTCGCGTGCTCAAGGGCTGGTGGCGGGCGCGGCGGCTTGCGGGCTACAGGACGACGCGCCGGACCTGGCTTGCGGACCTTCGGCGCGACTTCACGCGAAACCGAATCCGCCGCTTCGGCCAAGCCCTTGTTCTCGCCGCCGAACTGCCGGACGACGTCGGCTGGCTCTACAGCCATTTCATCCACACGCCGGGCTCCGTCGGACGTTACACGCACCTGCTGACCGGCCTGCCCTGGAGCTGCTCGGCCCACGCCAAGGACATCTGGACGTCGCCGGACTGGGAGCTTCGCGAGAAGCTCGACGACGCACGCTTTACCGTCACTTGCACCGGCGTCGGCCACGGCCATCTCGCCGGCCTCACCCGCAGGGCCGAGAACGTGCATCTCGTCTATCACGGGATCGACCTCTCCCGCTTTCCCGTCTTCACCCGCGCACCGTCCAGCAGGGACGGCAGGCGCCGGGACGAGCCCGTGCGGCTCCTGACGGTCGGGCGTGCCGTGCGCAAGAAGGGCCTCGACACGCTGGTCCAGGCCCTCGCCCTTCTGCCGCAAGAGGCCGCCTGGCGCTGGACCCATATCGGCGGCGGGGAGCTCTCCGAGGCGCTCAGGACAGAGGTCGACCGGCTGGGTCTCGCCGAGCGCGTCGATCTGCGCGGCAGCCAGCCGCAGGACGTCGTGCTCGACGCCTACCGGACGTGCGATCTTTTCGTGCTTCCCTCGCGGATCGCGGCCGACGGCGACCGCGACGGGCTGCCGAACGTCCTCGTCGAGGCCGCGAGCCAGGGGGTCGCCTGCGTCTCGACGCCGATCTCGGGGATCGTGGAACTCATCCGCGACGGGGAGAACGGCATGCTCGTCCCGCCGGACGATCCGCAGGCGCTCGCCGGCGTCCTCACGCGCCTGATACGCTCGCCGGCCGAGCGCGACCGTCTCGGACAGAACGCGGCGGAGCGCGTGCGTGGCGAGTTCGGCCATGAGCGCACGATCGGCCACCTCGTCCGCCTCTTCGAGAAGAACGGCGTCCGGCGCCGCACGCCGAGCACGGTGACGGGCGCGGCATGAACGGACGCATCCTCTTCTACGTCCAGCACCTCATGGGTGTCGGCCACGTCTTCCGGGCGATGCGCATCGTGCGGGCGCTCGCCGAGCGCGGCTTCACCGTCGACCTCGTCCATGGCGGAGAACCGATCCCCAACCTCGACGCTGGAAGCGCGACGGTTCATTTCCTGCCGCCGCTCAGGGGCGGCTCGGAAATCTTCAGCGCATTGGAGGCGCCGGATGGCACCGTCGTCGGCGACGGCTACCGCAACGACCGGCGCGACCGGCTGCTCTGCCTTTTCAACGAAAGCCGGCCGGACGTCGTCATCACCGAGGCGT
>JBQCEN010000264.1:0-15045 GCA_051960215.1 Pararhizobium sp. | reverse complement strand
GGAAGGAATCGAGGGAGACGACGTCGGCGCCGGCCTTCTTGTCGTCTTCGTCCGCCTCGGCGGTCTGTTCGCTCTTTCCAGTCGCCTTCTTCTTCGGCGGGTCGACCGGGTCGACCGGATAGGCCGTGATCTCGGCAGGGGCCGGGGCCGCTTCCTCGCTGGCCGCAGGGTCGAATTCGAGCTCGAAGTTGACGGACGGGTCGTAGAAGCCGCGCACCGCCGCGAACGGAATGACGAGCCGCTCGGGCACGTCGGAGAAGGAGAGGCCGACCTCGAACTGCGTCTCGGAGACCTTGAGGTCCCAGAACTGGTGCTGGATGACGATCGTCATCTGCTCGGCGTACTTCGCCTTCAGGTGCGGCGAGATGCGCACGCCCGGCGCGCCGGTCAGGAAGGTGATGAAGAAGTGGTGGTCGCCCGGCAGATGCCCCATGGCCGCGACCTCGGAAAGGACCTTGCGGATCACGCCGCGAAGGGCGTCCTGTGCGAGGATATCGTAGCGGATATGGTCCTGTGGCATGCCGATCCCGTGTCTTGCTGAACTTCGCTCGTCTAAAGCAGGCGATTCCGACTGAGATATAGACCAACGCGAGAATGAGGTGGAGGCTTCTGTTGCCAGGTGCCGCCGGACCCCGCCTGGCGGTGCGAACCGTCAGGACTTCATTCGAAGCTGTCGCACCGCATTAAGCGGCGAGACGGGCTTCCGCATAGTTGTCGTTTGCAACTATAAGTTTGACCCGATAACGGCGGTATCATGCCGGGCAAAAAGCCGATCATTACGACCTCGTCGATCCTATTTCGCACCCATCAAGAGCGGACCGGAGGCCTTCAGCCTGACGTCCGTTCTTGGTGGAGGCGCCGGGTACCGCCCCCGGGTCCGATGGGTTTATTGCATCGCCCGTTTATTGCCATAGTCGCTGACGCGACAAAGGCAGATATAAGATGAGAAGGCTTCCATGAAAAGGGGCCACGGCGCGCGAGGTGCCGCCGACGACGCCCGGTGCCAAACCATTGGCCGTATTGACAGCTCCTGCACCATGCCGAACCATCGGCGTGGGCTTCGAGGCCCAGGGGAGGCGGCCGTCCGTCACCGGCCGCCATCATGGAGGACGACCCGATGAGCGACCACCTCGCAGATATCAAGCGATACGATCCGGCGCCGGATGCCGATGCCGTCAACAAGATCGTCAGGCATCTCGGCATCGCGCTGAGGAGCCGCGACGGCTCGCTCGTCTCCTGCTCCGACGACGCCGAGATCGCGCGCGTCAAGGAAAAATGGTGCCGCAACAAGCTCGGTGTCGACGGGACGGCGGCCGAAGACGCGATCATGACGGTCTGCCAGGCGATGAGCGCCGACCGCAGCAAGGAGCGGGTGACCTTCTACTACCTCGTCGCCAAGGAGCTCGGGAAGCTCGACAGCCTCTGAACGCCTTCCCGCGACCATCGCCAAACCACTCCTGCGGCCGGGCGTCGCTCCCGCCGACGCACCGCCTGCGCTGATGCGCTCGGCCGCTTGCGCTCGATTGCCGCGCCGCGGTCGCAGCGCGCGCCTTCTCTTGGGAACTTTGCAGCACAGCGTCGGTTAGCGGCCCGAGTCCAAGGCTGCGCCAGGCTCAAAACCACCATCCATGACCATGAACCGCGCCCGCCGTCGCCGCGCGGCAGGGAGGCTTTGTCCCCATCACCGTCAGCATTGGAGACTCAAGATGTATTACTTCGACAAGCACCTGCAGTATCCTGTCCGGGTGGACAATCCGGACCCGCTTTTCGCACGCCAGCTTCAGCAGGCCATCGGCGGGATCGAGGGCGAGGTCCGCGTGTGCCTGCAATATTTCTTCCAGGCGTGGGGCGCCCGAGGCCCGACGACCAAGTATCGCGACATGTTGCTGAATACGGCAACGGAGGAGATCAGCCACATCGAGATGCTGGCGACCGCCGTCGCCATGAACCTCGAGAACGCGCCCCTGACGCTGCAGGAGTCGGCCGCCGAGGCGAGCCCTGTGGTCAACGCCGTGATGGGCGGCGGCGAGCGGCCACGCCATGCCGTCGAGGGAATGCTGCACAAGCACCTCCTCTCGACCGGCCTTGCGGCGTTTCCCGGCAACTCCGACGGCGTGCCGTTCAACTGCTCCCACATCTACGCCAGCGGCAACCTCGCCGGCGACATGTACTGCAACGTCGCGGCGGAAGCGACGGGGCGGACCCTCGCCGTCCGGCTCTACAATTCCGCGCATGACGACGGCATGAAGGACATGCTGAGCTACCTGATCGCCCGCGACACCATGCACCAGCAGCAATGGCTCGCCGTGATCGAGGAAATGGGCGGCCATGAGGGAACGCTGCCGATCCCGAACAGCTTCGACCAGTCGAAGGAAAAGCGGGAATTCAGCTACATGTTCATGGGCACCGAGCGCAACGGCACGCCGCCGCCGGAAGGCCGGTTCACCTCGGGGCCGTCGCTCGACGGCAAGGGCGAATTCGAGTTCAAGACCTTCGAGCCGCTCGGCGAGGAACCGGTTCTCGGTCCGGCTCGCAAGGGCTCGGGTGCGCAGGCCGAGCAGATCGGCTGAAACCGGCGGACCTGCACCCGGGGACACCGGCCCCGGCGGATGGCAGGCGGGGAGCGTCGCGGCGCTTCCCCTTGAGCCGGCGCCAGTGCCGGCTGGAACCAACGAAAACCTCGCGTGTTGGGCGGGTCCCCAAACGAAGGAGATCAGGGATGGCTACCCAGAAGACATTGAGGGACCTCTATCACGACACCCTGAAGGACATCTACTACGCGGAGCGCCAGATCCTGAAGGCCCTGCCGAAGATGGCCAAGAACGCGCAGTCGAGCGAGCTGAAGCAGGCCTTCGAGAAGCACCGCGACGAGACCGAGGTCCATGTCGAGCGCCTCCAGAAGGTCTTCGAGATCTTCGGCAAGCGGGCGCAGGGCAAGACCTGCGAGGCGATCCAGGGCATCATCGAGGAAGGCGAGGAGATCATCGAAGAGTTCAAGGGCACGCCGGCGATCGATGCGGGCCTTGCCGCGGCTGCCCAGGCGGTCGAGCACTACGAGATCGCCCGGTACGGCACGCTGCGCCGTTGGGCTGAGACGCTCGGCATGAACGACGCCGCGAAGCTCCTCGACGAGACGCTGCAGGAGGAAGGCAAGACCGATCACCTCCTGACCGACCTTGCGGAGAAGGTCGCGAACCCGCAGGCGCAGAAGGCCGCCTGAGCGACCTCACGAACATTGGAAGGGCGGCGGGCTCCGGCTCGCCGCCCTCCTGCGTTTGCGGGTATCATCTTCCGGATCGAATCGGTAAGGCTGTCGCCGCGCGGCGACAGCCGCGACGAATTCGCGGGGACGACAGGATGACGACGCAGGAGCCGCTCGCGGCGGAGACAGCCGACAAGCAGGGCGCACCGACGCCAACGAGACGGCCGACGGTGCCGGCGCTCGAGGAACTGCTTTTCGACCCCATCCCGGTGCTCGACCACGGCTTCGTGCGGGTGATCGACTACATGGGCGACGATGCGGCGATCGTCCAGGCGGCACGCGTCTCCTATGGGCGGGGGACGAAGAAGACGAGCCTCGACCGCAACCTCATCCGCTACCTGATGCGGCACTATCACACGACGCCGTTCGAGATGTGCGCCATCAAGTTCCACGTCAAGCTGCCGATCTTCGTGGCGCGCCAGTGGATCCGGCACCGCACCGCGAGCGTCAACGAATATTCGGCGCGCTATTCCGTCCTCGACAAGGAGTTCTACATCCCGGCTCCCGAGAACCTCGCGGCGCAATCGCAGAGCAACCGCCAGGGCCGCGACACGGTGGTGTCCGGGCAGGAGGCGCAGCGCGTCCTCGACCTCCTGCGGGACGACGCGGAGCGGACCTACGCGAACTACACCTGGATGCTCAACGAAGACGAGAGCGCCGGTCGGCTGGATCTGGAGCGCAGCGGCCTGGCGCGCGAGCTCGCCCGCATGAACCTGACGCTCAACACCTATACCCAGTGGTACTGGAAGGCGGACCTCCACAATCTCTTCCATTTCCTGCGCTTGCGGGCCGATCATCACGCGCAGTACGAGATCCGGGTCTATGCCGAGGCGATGCTCGGCATCGTCGCGAAATGGGTGCCGATGGCGCACGAGGCCTTCGTCGACTACCGCATGGAGGCGGTGAACCTTTCGCGGATGGCGGCTGATGTCGTCCGGCGGATGATCGCCGGCGAGACCGTGACGGAGGAGACGAGCGGCCTTTCGCAGCGCGAGTGGAGAGAGCTCGCGTCCAGCCTGCGGCTTCCCGGCTGAATTCTCTTGCCTCTGTGACTGTTGAACGTTGCCGCTGGTGAAACTACCTGAAGGCCGACCGCGCGTTGAAAGCTGTCGACAGGCACTCGTGCGCCGCCACGTTTGCGACCCGGAGTGAAGCCCAGCCGATGGCCGTCTACCGCTACTTCATCGCCGCCTTCGCCTTCACCCTCATCGGCCTCGGTGGCGCCTTCTGGATCGGCTACGCCTATAACGACACGATGAGCGGCGCGGGGGAGGCACTGTTCATCTGCGCGGTGCTTGCCGTTCTGGAGATATCGCTCTCCTTCGACAACGCGATCGTCAACGCCACCATCCTCAGGACGATGTCGGAGAAGTGGCAGCGCCGCTTCCTCACGTGGGGCATCGTCATCGCCGTCTTCGGCATGCGGATCCTCTTTCCCCTGGCGATCGCATCCGTCGCGGGCGGCATCGGGCCCATCGAGGCGCTCAACCTCGCCGCCTCCGATCCACGTGCCTATGCGCACGTGATGGAGGGGGCGCAGATGGGGATCTCGGCGTTCGGCGGCGCCTTCCTGATGATGGTCGCATTCCGCTTCTTCTTCGATCAGGACAAGACGGTCCACTGGGTGAAAGGCCTCGAGAAGTGGCTGTCGCGCTTCGGCCATGTCCAGAGCATCGAGATGGGCGTCGTCCTGCTCGTCATCGTCGTCTTCGCCGGGCCGCTCGAAAGCCCGACATGGGGCAGTTTCGTCCATGCCGCGATCTGGGGGCTGCTCACCTTCCTCGGCGTCGAGGCGATCGGCAAGACAATGGATGCCTCCAAGCCCGCCATGGATGGCGTCTACCGCGCCGGCTTCGGCGCCTTCCTCTACCTCGAGGTGCTCGATGCGAGCTTCTCCTTCGACGGCGTGGTCGGCGCCTTCGCGCTGTCGAACAATCTCTTCATCATCGCGATCGGCCTCGGGATCGGCGCCTTCTACGTGCGCGCGCTGACGATCCTGCTCGTCGAGAACGAGACGCTCGCCGACTACCGCTACCTCGAGCACGGCGCCTTCTACGCGATCCTGGCGCTGGCGCTCATCATGTTCCTGCAGGTCCACATGCACATCCCGGAGGTCGTGACGGGGCTGATCGGCGCGGCGCTGATCGCGCTCTCCTTCGCATCCTCGGTGCGCGCCAACCGCAAGAAGGTGCAGGTCGGGTGACGGTCCAGGTCGCGATCGTCAGCGCCGTCGCCGAGAACGGCGTGATCGGCCGCGACGGGGGGATGCCCTGGCGGCTTTCGACCGACCTCGCGCGCTTCAAGGCGCTGACGATGGGCGCGCCGGTCGTCATGGGTCGCAAGACCTTCGAGACGCTCAAGGTGCCGCTTCCAGGCCGCAAGAACATCGTCGTCACGCGCAACGGCTCCTATCCTGTTCCCGACGGTGTTCTTCGGGAGGCGTCGCTGGATGCCGCGCTTTTCCGGGCGACGGCCCTTGCAGAGGGCAGCGGCGGAGGCACGGTCTTCGTCATTGGCGGCGGCGCGATCTATGCGCAGGCGATGGCCATGGCCGACGAGCTCCATGTCACGCATGTCGAGGCGGAGATCGACGGCGACACGCTGTTTCCGCCGATCGACCCGCATGTGTGGACGGCCGTTCGCCAAGAGGTGTATCCTGCCGGAGCCAGGGACAGCCACGCGACGCGCTATGTCGTGTATCGCCGCGCCGGATGATGGAATTCACCAAGGTGCTGCGAATCCGGGCGTTTTCCGCCAGCCTGCGTTGAAAGAGCCTTTCCGCATACCTATAAACGAGCTTCGGGTTCTCGGGGCCGGCTTGCGTCCGGCACGGCGCGCCGTTTCGGTGCGGCGCGGGCAAGCGGATGAGGTGTGAATGCCCTGGAGTAGTCAGAACGGCGGCGGCGGCCCCTGGGGTGGCGGCAACAATCCCGGGCCATGGGGGCAGGGACCCCAGCAGCCGCGCGGTGGTGGCGGCGGCAACCGTCCGCCCGATCTCGAGGAGATCATCCGGCGCGGCCAGGAGCGCCTGCGCGGCGCGCTGCCGGGCGGCGGCGGCAACGGATCCATGCTTGCCCTCATCATCATCGCGGTGCTCGTCGTCCTATGGCTCTTCGAGGCCGTCTAGACGGTCCAGCCGGATGAACGCGGTGTCGAGATGCGCTTCGGCCAGCCGAAGCAGGAGATCGCGATGCCTGGCCTGCACTTCCACTGGTGGCCGTTCGAGACCGTCGAGTTCGCGCCGATCACCGAGCAGGAGATGAACATCGGCGGCTCCGACACCGGCACGAATTCCGGCCTCATGCTCACCGGCGACCAGAACATCGTCGAGGTCGACTTCAAGGTGCTCTATACCGTCTCCGAGCCGAAGGCCTATCTCTTCAACGTCGCGCACCCGGAGGATACGCTGCAGCAGGTCGCCGAAAGCGCGATGCGCGAGGTGGTCGGGCGGCGTCCGGCGCAGGACATCTTCCGAGACAAGCGCGCCGCCGTCGCCGACGAGGTGAAGTCGATCATCCAGAACACGATGAACAGCTACGGCGCCGGCCTCACCGTCAATGCCGTGTCGATCGAGGATGCCGCGCCGCCGCGCGAGGTGGCCGACGCCTTCGACGAGGTGCAGCGCGCCGAGCAGGACGAGGACCGCTTCAAGCAGGAGGCGAACCAGTACGCCAACCAGAAGCTCGGGCAGGCGCGCGGCGAGGCCGCACAGATCCGCGAGTCTGCGAACGCCTACAAGGAGAAGGTCGTCAACCAGGCGCAAGGCCAGACGAAGCGCTTCCTCTCCGTCCTCGACGCCTACGGCAAGGAGCCGGACGTGACGCGCCGGCGGATGTATATCGACACGATGGAGAAGGTGCTCGAGGGCAGCCGCAAGGTCATCGTCGACGAGAACGCCACGGCAGGCGGCGTCGTGCCCTACCTGCCGCTTCCCGAGCTTGGCAAGCACAAGGGCGTGGCCGCGACGGGAGCCGGAAAATGACGAGCAACCGCCTTCCGATCATCCTGATCGTCATCGCGATCATCGCGGTTGCGCTCTATTCGTCGATCTTCATCGTCACGGCGCGCGAGCAGGCGATCGTCGTGCGCTTCGGCCATATCCAGGACGTCAAGACGGAGCCGGGGCTCTATTTCAAGCTGCCCTTCGGCTTCTTCGACGCAGACCGGGTGCAGTTCGTCGACGACCGCGCCCGGCGGCTTGACCTCGACAACATCCGCCTCCAGGTGTCGGGCGGCAAGTTCTACGACGTCGATGCCTTCGTCATCTACAAGGTGACCGATGCGAAGCGTTTCCGACAGACCGTGTCCGGCGACTTCGACGCCGCCGAATCGCGGCTGCGCACGCGGCTCGACTCGGCTTTGCGACGCGTCTACGGCCTGCGGAACTTCGAGGCGGCGCTCTCCGACGAACGCGCCTCCATGATGCACGAGGTGCGCGATCAATTGCGCCCGGCCGCGGAGTCGCTGGGCCTCTCGATCGAGGACGTCCGCATCCGCCGTACGGACCTGACGCAGGAGGTCTCGCAGCAGACCTACGCGCGCATGAAGGCGGAGCGCCTCGCGGAGGCGGCGCTGATCCGGGCCCGCGGCAACGCCGCGGCGCAGCGCATCCGGGCGGTCGCCGACCGGCAGGTCGTCGAGATCACTTCGCAGGCGCAGCGCGATGCCGACATCACCCGCGGCGAGGGTGACGAGCAGGCAAACGAGATCTACGGCAAGGCTTTCTCGCAGGATCCGGGCTTCTTCGCCTTCTACCGCTCCATGAACGCCTATGAGCAGGCTCTGCAGGCGTCGGACACGACGCTCGTGCTGTCGCCGAAGTCGGATTTCTTCCGGTTCTTCGAGAGCCCCACGACGGCGCCCGGCGGTTCCAAGCCCGACCTTTCGTCGGTGATGCAGGCGCCCAAGCCGCCGACCCCGCCGAGCAAGGCGGCACGGCCGGCGCCTTCCGGGGCCGCGACCGCCAATCCGTCGACGTCACCGGCCTCCGGCCAGTGACGCGGCGACCGCCATGTCGGACTTCGTCGTCGGCCTCGGTCTCTTCTTCGTCATCGAGGGGCTGATCTATTCGATTGCGCCGGTCCTGATCCGACGCGCCGCCCGGGAATTGCCGAAGATCAGCGACGGCCAGATGCGCGCCGCCGGCGCCATCGCAGTCGCCTTGGGAGTCTTCATCGTCTGGCTCGTGCGGCGGTAGGAAAAACGCGCCCGATACGACGAGCGAACCGAGAAGGGCCACGGGGCCACGGCCAAAAAAATACCCCGGCCGCATGCCTGAGGCGGAGACGGTACCGGGGCTTACGGACGGAATATAAGGCGGGACGAAGTGACGATCAATCCCGGAACAGCATGGCGGGCGACAGCATCTACCCCAATCTCGAACATACCCTGTCGGCTGAAAGGTTTTCCACCTATCTAACGTGGGCCGATGGCCGCCGTGATGCGGCCATAGAGCTCTACACGCTCAACGCTCAAACTCTCGGAAGCCCTCTATATCTCGCTCCAAATGCTCGAGGTGGCGCTGCGAAACGGCATCCACAGCATCATGGGCGCAGCCAAGGGTGCCGAGAGGACGGCAAAGGCCTGCGGCGCAAAGACGTCGCTGCGCCGCTTGCTCCGATCCGAATGCTGCGCAACCGGGTGGCCCACCACGAGCCTATTCTCCACTGGGATCTCCGGAAGCACTACGAGTTCATTCTTCAACTGACGACATGGCTTTCTCCTGTAGCGGCCGATGGTGCCGGGATCATGCACGTTTCGAGCGGCTTTATCCTGAAAGCGGCATCGTCCTTCCGCGTTCCGCTCAGTAGGCGACGCTGAGCGCTAGTGACAGGTCTTTCCTGCCGAAAAGGTGGTTGGACCGCCTTCAATTCGGCCCTATCTTCTGGTTCATCGCGGCTCCACAGAGCTCATGCCGGGTGTGCCCCCGGCCTACGGAGAGAGTGCCGGCCATGGCGTCGACAATCGGTTCGTCCCGTTCCCCCAGGATCGTTCTTCATTCGGTGGTCGCGGCGCTGATGGCGTTCGCCGTGGGACCGGCGGCGGCGCAAGGGGCTGCCGTCAAGCCGACCGTGCCGCCGGCCGTCGGGCAGCCGGCGCCTCCGACGACGATGCCGGCGCCGCAGCCGCCCGTCGTTGCGCAGCCGCAGGGTCCAGCCTCGGTCGCCGATCTCGCCAACCGGCTGCTCGGCGCCGTTGTCAACATCGCTTCCTCGCAGACAGTCGGCGACAAGGGCAAGGTATCGCCGCCGCAGGTGCCCCAAGGCTCGCCCTTCCAGGACTTCTTCGACCAGTATTTCAACGGCAAGGGCGGTGACCAGCCGGGGCCGCAGACGGTCGATTCGCTCGGATCGGGCTTCGTCATCGACCCGAGCGGCATCATCGTCACCAACAACCACGTCATCGAGGGGGCGGACGACATCGAGGTGAACTTCTCCGATGGCGCGACGCGCAAGGCGAAGGTTCTCGGCATCGACACGAAGACCGATCTCGCGGTGCTCAAGGTCGACGCGCCGCGGCCCCTGACAGCGGTCTCCTTCGGCGATTCGGAGAAGATGCGGATCGGCGACTGGGTGATGGCAATCGGCAACCCGTTCGGCCTTGGCGGCTCGGTGACGATCGGCATCATCTCGGCGCGCGGCCGCAACATCAACGCCGGCCCCTATGACAACTTCATCCAGACCGATGCCGCGATCAACCGCGGCAACTCCGGGGGACCGCTCTTCAACATGAAGGGCGAGGTGATCGGCATCAACACGGCCATCATCTCGCCGTCGGGCGGCTCGATCGGCATCGGCTTCTCGATCCCCTCCGAGCTCGCCGTCAATGTCATCGACCAGTTGCGCAAGTACGGCAAGACGCGGCGCGGCTGGCTCGGCGTGCGCATTCAGCCGGTGACGGACGACATCGCCGAGAGCTTGAAGATGCCGCAGGCGCAGGGCGCGCTGATCGCCGGCATCGTCAAGGGCGGCCCGGCGGACAACGGCGTGCTCCAGTCGGGCGACGTCATCGTCTCCTTCGACGGCAAGGAAATCCGCGACATGCGCGACCTGCCGCGCATCGTCGCCGAGAGCCCGATCGGCAAGGAGGTCGACGTCGTCGTCATCCGCAAGGGCAAGCGGCAGACGGTGAAGGTCAAGCTCGGCCAGCTCAACGACGCCGACGCCGCGAAGAACGACAGCGGCGAGAACACGACGGCACCGGACTCCGGCACGACGACCGCGCCGGCGCCGACCGTTGCCAAGACGCTCGGCATGACCCTCGGCAAGCTCGACGAGGCGGCGCGCAAGAAATTCGGCATTGCCCAGGACGTCGACGGCGTTGTCGTGACGGCGGTCGATCCGGATTCGGCGGCGTCCGAGAAGCACATTGCCGCCGGCGACGTCATCGTCGAGGTGGCGCAGGAGGACGTCTCCTCGCCGCAGGAGGTGGTCGACCAGATCGCGACGCTCAAGGACGACGGCCGGCGCAACGCGCTCCTGATGCTCGCCGACAAGACGGGCCAGTTGCGCTTCCTGACGGTGCGGATGAATTGAGACGCAATCCGGGGCGCCGGCCGCCTCAGGCCGGCCCTCCGCTCCGCCAGGTCTCGGCGTCGAGGCCGTAGGTCACGTGGCGCTTGAGCTCGGGGCGGCTCGCCGGTACTGCCGGGTGGTCGAAATCGCGCTTCGGCTGCCGCTTCAGCCCGATCCGCTCCATCACCGCCGTTGATCGGCGGTTGTCGTGGACGGCGAAGGAGACGATCTCCGACAGGGCACGCTCACCGAAGCCATAACGCAGCAGCGCGCCAGCGGCTTCGCAGACATAGCCGCGGCCCCAGTGGCGGCGCGCCAGCCGCCAGCCGATCTCGATCGTGCCGTCGGGAAAGAACGGCTCCAGGCTGATGGGGCTCAGGCCGCAGAAGCCGAGGGCCTCGCCACTCTCCCTGAGTTCGAGCGCATAGAACCCGAAGCCGGTATCGCGGATGCGATCGCGCATCCTGTCCATCATGGCATCGGCCTCTCCGCGGCTGCGGCGCATCGGGAAGAACGCCATCACCTCCGGGTCGGAATTGATCTCGTGGAAGAGCGGCCGGTCGCGATCGGTCCAGTTGCGCACGATCAGGCGTGGCGTCTCCGCGATGATCATGATGCCGCCGCGAATTCGCTTCGTCGATAGCCCTGGATATAGAGGAGGGCGGTGAGGTCGCCGTGGTCGATCCGCATCCGCGCGGCGGCCGCGACGGCAGGCTTGGCATGAAGCGCGACGCCGGAGCCGGCAAGGTCCAGCATGCCGAGGTCGTTGGCGCCGTCGCCGACGGCGAGGGCATCGAAGGGCGAAAGCCCGAGGCGCGCGGCGATGTCGTGGAGGGCGTCGACCTTCGCCTGCTTGCCGAGGATCGGCTCGGCCACACGTCCGGCAAGGCGGTCGCCGGCCTCAATCAGGACGTTCGCGCGGTTCTCGTCAAAGCCGAGCGCGCCGGCGATCGGCCGGGTGAAGAGCGTGAAGCCGCCCGAGACCAGCGCCGTGTAAGCGCCGTGCGCCTTCATCGTCGCGACGAGCTCGCGTCCGCCCGGCGTCAGCGTGATCCGCGTCCCGATCACCTTGCCGATGACAGCCGTCGGCAGGTCCTTGAGCAGCGCGACCCGCTCGCGCAGCGCCGGCTCGAAAGCGATCTCGCCGTTCATCGCCCGTGCGGTGATCGCCGACACCTTGTCCTTGAGGCCGACCTCAGCGGCAAGCTCGTCGACGCATTCCTGGCCGATCATCGTCGAATCCATGTCGGCGACGAGGATCTTCTTGCGCCGGCTCTCCGCTTCCTGCACCACGACGTCGACGGCCGCGCCGGCAAGTGATGAGCGCAGCGCCGCATCGACGGCTTGCGCGGTCTCTCCAGCCGGGGCTATGTCGCAGGCGATCTCCTCGGCGAGCCAGTCGAGGCGGCTAGCGCCGACGGCTTCGGCCGCTCGCTGCGCCAGATCCGGGGTCAGAGCCGGGCGCGCGGGATCGGCGACGAGCGTGGCGACGAGGGCCATCGGCGGCATTCTCCTGGAGAAGACGGCCTCAAAGGACATGAAGCGTTTGGATGCGATCCTGATAGCGGGGCCGACGGCGAGCGGCAAGTCCGCCCTCCCCGTCGAGCACGCGGAGCGCCATCATTGCGTCGTCGTCAACGCCGACTCCAAGCAGGTCTACGACGCGCTGCGAATCCTGACGGCGCGGCCGCCCGAGGCCGACACGGCGCGGGTCGAGCACAGACTCTATGGCCACATCGCGGCGTCGCAATCCTATTCGACGGGCGCGTGGTATCGCGACGCGGGCGACGTTGTCGAGGAGCTTCGCAAATCGGGCCGGATGCCCGTCTTCGTCGGCGGAACGGGTCTCTATTTCCGGGCGCTTCTCGGGGGGCTTTCCGACATGCCGGCGGTTCCCGCATCGGTGCGCGCAGCGTGGCGAAGCCGTCTCGACGCGCTCGGCGCAAAGGCGCTCCACGGCGAGCTTGCCGCCGTCGACCCGCAGGCGGCCGCCGCGATCCGGGAGGCGGACGGGCAGCGGATCGTGCGGGCGCTCGAGGTCTTCGAGGCGACGGGGGCGTCGATCACGGCGCTTCAATCCCGGGCCGGGCAGCCGCTCGTCGATCCGGGGCACGTTCAAAAGGTCCTGCTCATGCCGGAGCGGGCGGAGCTTCACCGGCGGATCGGCCGGCGCTTTGCCGGCATGATCGCCGCCGGCGCGATCGAGGAAGTGCGGGCGCTTTTCGCGCAAGGACTTGCAGAGGACCTTCCGGTGATGAAGGCGATCGGGGTCAGGGAGTTGCAAGGCGTCATCGAAGGAAAATTTTCGGTTGCAGAGGCGGAGGCGCGAGCGGTGGCTGCCACGCGGCAGTATGCGAAGCGGCAAATGACGTGGTTCCGCAACCAGTTAGGACCCGATTGGCTGGCGCTGGAGACGGCCGAAGCCGGCTGGTGACCGCCGCTCTTTCGGCGCCCGCGTTAAGCCTAAAATAATCCTCCTCGCCTAGCTTTGCGGCGACGGGGGCTTACCGCGAAATGACAATGCGCTTGCACAAGGCCGAGTGGTTCGTTTTCCTGCTCATGGCGCTCGTTCTGCTTGCAGGCGGATTCGCGTGGACGGCCTATGAGGGCGCGCTCAGTCCCGGCAACCGCGTCTCCGTCGGGAACTTCAGCTTCCTCGGCGCCGCCTTCTCGGGCCTTGCCGCCGTCTGCGGCCTCTTCCTCGTCTATCCGGTGCTGCGGCGCGGGCTGCGCGAGCAGGGGGAGCTCCGCAGGATGACGGAGTCGCTCAGCGTCCGGTCGCAGTCGCTGGAGCAGGCGGCGACCACCGATGGCCTCACAGGCATGCACAACCGGCGCTACTTCGACGACGCGATGGTGGAATACCTGAAGGCCTTCCGGGCGATCGACAAGCCGGTGGGCATGATGGTGCTCGACCTCGATCACTTCAAGGCGATCAACGACACGCATGGCCACGACGTCGGCGACGAGGTGCTCCGGCAGGTGGCGGCCTGCCTGCTCGAGTTCACGCGCTACCACGACGTCGTCGCGCGGCTCGGCGGCGAGGAGTTCGCCGTCCTCTCCCCGAACATTTCGCACAGGCAACTGCACGCGCTTGCCGACCGCATCCGCGCTGCGATCGGCAGCCTGAAGATCGTCTCGGGCAACGTCACGCTGCGGGTGACGGTCAGCATCGGGCTTGCCGTATGGGACGGACAGGAGAGCGGCGACGATCTCTATCGTCGCGCCGACAAGCAGCTCTACGCCGCGAAACGCCAGGGCCGGAACCGCGTCTGCGCCGCGTGAGGCGCTGCTGGCTTGAACCGTCGCCGGCTGTCGCCGCGGAGCTTGAGACTTCTACGTTCCGTCAATCCGGTGTTTGTCACCGAATCCGATCCCATTCTGCTGTCGGCAGGGGCGGGCTATCGGTGGCGTCCCGGCGCGGTGAGCGGAGGGGGATAGACCCCTGTGACAAGCACAGGCTGACGGAGCGAGAGGCGGGGCCTTGCGCCTCAGATGATGCTTGAGCGAGAGCGGGGGGCCTTGCGCTTCAGATGGCGCTTAACCGACGAGCGTCCGAGGCCGTTGATGCGGCGCTCCTGCTGCTTTCCGTCATTTCTGTGCTTGTCACAGAAATCCATACGGTTCCGGTTTCCACGCGGGAGCGCTCTCGAATCATAGCCTGAGCCGGTCGCGGAACCGCATGGGACCATCTGATAAGCAGAGGGTGCTGCCGCTGCGATTTACTTCCGCTCGCCGAGCGGCTTGCGCAGCAGCATGCTGCGGATGCTTTGCGCATCGCCGGAGAGGGCGGACTCGCGCCGCGGTATTTCGCGGTCGCCGGCGAGGCCGGTCGCGGCGCGTTCGGGCGCCGCGGCAGCAGTCCGCTCGGCGTGAGGGAAGTCGTCGCGGCGGCGCAGCAGCGACGGGCGCGCGGCGGGTGAGGCATCGGCCGTCGGTTGTTGAGGCGCTCGGGGCGCATAGGCGTCGGCCGGTTCGTCGTCGGGGCGCCGCGAAGGCGCGTACGGGTCGTCGCCCGGCTGATAGCCGCCGCCGGCTCCACCGATCTCGTTGCCGACGATCGCCCGCATGCGCTGGACGACGAGGCGCAAGTCCGGCTCGCCCCTGTTCTGATCGGCGAGGTCGCTGTTCGCCCGCGGCAGCCGGTTCTGCGGCACGCGGGCGAAGCGCATGCGCATCGGCACGGCAATCGCCACGCCGAAGGCGATCGCCTCGCCCATGCCCATGGCCGAGAGAAAGCGCGTCGTCGAGGTGGAGGAGTCGGGGATA
>JBQCEN010000263.1:0-15048 GCA_051960215.1 Pararhizobium sp. | reverse complement strand
GATCGTCTGGCGGAGCTGCGAGATCGCCACGGACGTACCGATCAGTTCGACGGCATCGCCGGAACGGCGCTTCAGCTCCGTCACCTCACGCTTCAGGTTCGACGTCTCGAGCGCCCGTTCGGCGATCAGGATCAGCCGGTCGGCCTTGAACGGCTTCTCGATGAAATCGTAGGCGCCGCGCTTGATCGCGGAAACGGCGGTCTCGATGTTGCCGTGGCCGGAGATCATCACGACCGGCAGTTCCGGGTGCCGCTTCTTGATCTCGTCGAGCAGCGCCAGACCGTCGAGGCGACTTCCCTGCAGCCAGATGTCGAGGAAGACGAGCCGGGGAACCCTGTCGTTGATCGCCTGAAGGGCACTGTCGCTGTCGGCGGCGGTGCGCGTCTCGTGGCCCTCGTCGGAAAGAATGCCCGACACGATCTCGCGAATATCGGCCTCGTCGTCGACGACCAGGATGTCAGATGCCATCTTTCGCTTCCTTTTTTTCGTCGGCCCCGGCTGCGGCGCCCGATTCCAGCGGCAGCCGCACCGTGATCATCGCGCCGTGGCCGTTGTCGAAGTCCCTCGGCGCGTCGTTCAGTTCGATGGTCCCCCCGTGGTCCTCGATGATCTTCTTGACGATGGAGAGGCCGAGCCCGGTCCCCTTCTCGCGCATCGTCATGTAGGGTTCGAGGATCCTGTATCGGTTTTCGGCCGGAAGGCCCTTGCCGTTGTCGATCACGTCGACCACGACCCGGTCACGTTCGCGGCGGGCGCGAACCCGGATGCGCCGGCCGTCCCTCACCTCTTCCGCCGGCACCGCGTCGATCGCTTCCGCCGCGTTCTTGAGAAGGTTGCCGAAAGCCTGGCCGAGCATCCGTGCGTCGAACAGGCCGGATAGTGGCTCCTCGCCGAAGTCGCGCTCGAAGGAGATGTCGTGGCCGCCCATCTCGCGCAGGAAGATGGTGTCCTTGAGGATGTCGCGAAGGTCGATATGCTCCTTCGTCGGCTTCGGCATCCGTGCGAAGGCGGAGAATTCGTCGACCATGCGGCCGATGTCCTCGACCTGCCGAACGATCGTGTCGGTGCACTGGTCGAAGACGGCGCGGTCGTCGTCGGCGATCTGCCGGCCGTAGCGCCGCTTGATGCGTTCGGCGGAAAGCTGGATCGGCGTCAGCGGGTTCTTGATCTCGTGCGCGATGCGCCGCGCGACGTCCGCCCAGGCGGTGGAACGCTGGGCAATGACGAGGTCGGTGATGTCGTCGAGCGTGATGACATAGGACTGGCGGGTGTCGCGGCTTTCCTCGCGCGTGACCTGAACGTTCAGGGTCCGCTCCTTGCCGCCGCGGATCATCGTCACCTGGCGGCGGTAGTCGCCGCGATGGCGCGTCGAGGCTTCCGCAAGCACCGGGTCGAACTCCGGCGCGACGTCGTGGAGCTTCCGGCCGATGAGAGCGCCCGGATCCTCGTCGAGGATGTACTCGGCCGAACGGTTGGCGATCGTGATGCGCCCGTCCTCCGCCATGCCGATGACGCCGGCCGTCACGCCGGAAAGCACTGCCTCCGAGAACCGCCGGCGCTCGTCGATCTGGTCCTTCGCCTCCAGGATCTGGTTCCGCTGGGTGCGGATCTGGACGATCATGTTGTTGAAGGTCTTCGACAGGTTTCCGACGTCGCCGTCCGAGGCGCGCACCGGAACGGCGACGCGGAAATTGCCGTTCGCCACATCGTCGGCCGCGCCGATCAGGAGCCGGATCGGCCGGACGATCCGATCCGCCACGGCGATCGCCGTCCAGATCGCGGCGAGCAGCACGATCAGCGCGAACCCGAGATAGAGGATGCCGAAGGCGAGCTGGAGGGGCGTGCGGCCTTTCTCCATCGCATGGTATTCCTCCGTCGTCTGCTCCATGAGGCGCATGGAATGAATGACGCTCGGGTCGACCGCGCGGATCGTGTAGAGGAAGAGGTCCGGATAATTCTGGAGCTTGATCACCGCGCCGACGAGGTTCGTCACACCGGGCGGTATCAGCGTCGGCTGGCCGGAAATCGCCGTCTTCATCGCGTCCTGCGGGATGGCCGGCAGCGGACGCTCCGTCTTGATGGCCGCCTGCATCACGGCGTCGCCGCTGTCGTCGACGAGGAAGGCGCCGAGGAGGCCGCGGCCCACGGCTTGCCGGGTCAGGAAATCGTTGAAGCCGGTCCGATCGAGATTGTAGAGCGAGCGGGCGTTGTCGATCTCCGTCGCCATCGTCACCGTCTGCCCCTGGAGATAGCGCGCGTTCTCCATGACATAGGCCTGGGCGACGCTCAGCGATTGGTCGACGATCGATTGCGTGCGGATCGAGAACCAGCGGTCGAGGCCGACATTGAGCGTGATCGACGCGACGATCGCGACGAGGATCGCCGGCGTGATCGCCACGATCGAGAACAGCGCGACGATGCGGACGTGGAGGCGGGCGGCGGCGCGCCCTCTCCGCCGCGCCTTGATCAGCTTGTAGATCTCGCGACCGATCAGGAACAGCAGGCCGAGGACGAAGAAGAGATTCAGCGCCGCGAGCCCGATGACGACGTTCGTCACGGGCGCGATCGGCGTCAAGCCGAGAAGGATCGTGAAAGAGGTGGTCGAGGCGATCAGCGCGCCGATGACGAGGATGACGCCCGGCGTCACCCAGACGCGACGCCGCATCGATTCACTCTGCGCCGCCGCTTCCGACTGTTTCGGCAGGGTATCCCCCAATGCCATCCTGACCTCGCGCCGCCCTCGTCCGCCGACAGTTGTCGCTGCCGACTCGCCGCCATTGAGTGGCGGTAGAGCAACGCATTGTGGCGAAAATGCAACGTTTTGTCTTCACAGATCAAGACGTCCGAGGTCCGCGATAGATGGATACGCCCAGTTCGCGGATCTTCTTGCGAAGCGTATTGCGGTTGAGGCCGAGGAGCTCGGCGGCCTTGATCTGGTTGCCGCGCGTCGCTGTCAGGGCGGCCAGGATCAGAGGATGCTCGACCTCGTTCAACACCCGCTGATAAAGGCCCGGCGGCGGCAGGTCGTTGCCGAAAGACGAAAAGTAGCGGCTCATACTGTCCTCGACGGCGTAAGCGATGCTGCGCTCGCCGGCGATGCCGCTCGCCTTGTCGGTGGGGCTGTCGCCGATCTCCGACTTCAGCTCGTTGTCGATGATCTCGCGGGTGATCACATCCTGTGGATAAAGTGCCAGCAGGCGCCGGACGACGTTTTCCAGCTCGCGTACGTTGCCGGGCCAGGCATAGGCCTTCATCCGCTCCAGGGCGTCGCCGTCGAAGCGCTTGGCATCGAGGCCTTCGCTTTCGGCCTGGCGGACGAAGTGGCGGACGAGGTCGGGGATGTCCTCGGCGCGGTCGCGCAGCGGCGGCAGGCGCAGCGGCACGACGTTCAGGCGATAGTACAGGTCTTCGCGGAACAGGCCCTGGTTGATCGCGGCCTTGAGGTCCTTGTTCGTCGCAGCGACGATGCGCACGTCCGTCCTGATCGGCGTGCGGCCGCCGACGGTCGTGTATTCGCCCTGCTGCAGCACGCGGAGAAGCCGCGTCTGCGCGTCCATCGGCATGTCGCCGATCTCGTCGAGGAAGAGCGTGCCGCCGTCGGCCTGCTCGAAGCGGCCGCTCGAGCGCGTCTGGGCTCCGGTGAAGGCCCCCTTCTCATGGCCGAAGAGCTCCGATTCGATCAGCTCGCGCGGGATCGCCGCCATGTTGATCGCGACGAAGGGACCGTTACGGCGCTTGCCGTAGTCGTGGAGGGCGCGCGCGACGAGCTCCTTTCCGGTGCCGGATTCGCCCGTGATCATCAGCGTCAGGTCGGTCTGCATCAACCGGGCAAGCACCCGGTAGATTTCCTGCATGGCGGCCGAGCGGCCGACGAGCGGCATCTTCTCGGGGCTGTCCTCGATCCTCGGCGCCGGGCGCTGTTTGCGCTCCGAAAGCGCCCGCCCGATGATCGCGATCATCTCCGTCAGGTCGAAGGGCTTCGGCAGGTAATCGTAGGCACCGCGCTCCGACGCCTTGATCGCCGTCATGAAGGTGTTCTGCGCACTGATGACGAGGACCGGCAGGTCCGGGCGCGCCTTCTTGATCCGCGGCAGGAGATCGAAGGCGTTCTCGTCCGGCATCACCACGTCGGTGATGACGAGATCGCCCTCGCCTGCCGCGATCCAGCGCCAGAGTGTCGCCGCGTTTGAGGTGATGCGGACCTGATACCCCGCCCGCGCCAGCGCCTGGTTGAGCACGGTGCGGATCGCGGCATCGTCATCGGCAACGAGGATGGTGGCTCCGGTCATTCGGATGGTCCCTGCGTCTCGCTCGAAAGCGCGTCGATGGGCAGCGCGTCCTTCGACGCCGGCATGAGGACGCGGAAGGTCGTCTTGCGCGGCTGGCTGTCGCATTCGACGATGCCGCCATGGCCACCGACGATCTTCGCGACGAGCGCCAGTCCGAGCCCCGATCCGTTCGTCTTGGTCGTGATGAACGGATCGAAGAGATGCGGCAGCAGGTCGGCAGGCACGCCGGGGCCGTTGTCGTGGACGCAGAACTCGAGCGGCAGCGAGACCTTCTCGCGGCTGCCGGAGACCGAGAGGCGGATGCCGGGACGATAAGCGGTCGTCAGCACGATGTCGCCCGACGGGTCGTCGCCGATCGCCTCGGCTGCGTTCTTCACGAGGTTGAGGAAGACCTGCACCAGCTGGTCCGGGTTGCCGAAGACCGGGGGCAGCGACGGGTCGTAATGCTCGGTGAAGCGGATGCCGCGAGCAAAGCCCGCCATCGCCGCCGCCTTCACGCGATCGAGGATCGCATGGATGTTCACCGGCCGGCGGTCGACGGGGCGTTCGTCCGAGAACACCTCCATCCGGTCGACGAGCGAGACGATCCGGTCGGTCTCGTCGCGGATGAGGCGGGTCAGCGCCCGGTCCTCGCCGGAAACGGAGCTTTCGAGGAGCTGGGCGGCGCCGCGGATGCCGGAAAGGGGATTCTTGATCTCGTGGGCGAGCATAGACGCGAGACCGGTGACGGAGCGGGCGGCACCGCGGTGGGTGAGCTGCCGGTCGATCTTGTCGGCCATCGAGCGCTCCTGGAAGACCACGACCACCGGCCCCTCCTCGCCGCCGAGCGGCGCGACGTAGAGGTCGACAAGCTTCTCCTGCCCGATCCGCGGCGAGCTCATGTCGACGCGGTAGCCGTTGATCGCGGCGCGGCGTTCGCGCACCTGCTCGATCAGGGCCAGGAGCGGGCTTCCGAACGGCACGACCTCGGTGATCGTATGCCGCGCCAGATGGGCGGCGCTGGCGCTGAAGAAGGACTCCGCCTCCCAATTCGCGTAGCCGATGGTACCGTCGGCATCGACCATGATGACGGGATGCTGGATGGCGTTGAGCACGGCGGGCGCCATGTCGCCGCCGGGTACCCGTTCGGCGGGGGTCATGCCGCATCCTTCGCGGGCGCTGCCGCCCTGGAGCCGGAAGAGAGGATGGCTGCCTTGAGACCTTCGATGACACGCTCGGGGGCTGTTCCGGTCATGATCTCGGCGCGCTGCGAAACGGCGACGGACGGCGCGTGGCGGTCGAGATACCAGCCGAGATGTTTGCGCGCGTGGCGAATGCCGATCGCTTCGCCGTAGTGGACGAGCATTGCCGCATAATGCTCTTCCGCAAGGTCTGCGATCGCTTTCGGTGACCGCGGAACGGCTGCCGCGCCGGCAAGCTCGCCGCAGAACCAGGGCCGGCCCTGGCTGCCGCGGCCGACCATGACGGCATCGGCTGCGGTCGTCTCCAGGATCAGCGCCGCTTCAGCCGCCGTGCGCACGTCGCCGTTGGCAACGAAGGGAATGGCGGAGACGGCGTCACGGACCCGGCCTATTGCAGCCCAGTCGGCGCGGCCTTCATAGAACTGGCAGCGCGTGCGGCCATGCACCGTCAGCATGGCGATGCCGGAGGCCTCGGCGGCTCGGGCGATCTCGGCCGCGTTGAGGCTCGTCTCGTCCCAACCGAGACGCATCTTCAGCGTCACGGGCACGGAAACCGCCCGCACCGTCGCCTCGACGATGGCAAGCGCAAGGGCGGGATCTCGCATCAGTGCGGAGCCGGCATAGCCGCCGATCACCTTCTTCGCGGGGCAGCCCATGTTGATGTCGACGACGTCGGCACCATGATCGACGGCGATGCGTGCGGCCTCCGCCATCCAGTGCGGCTCGCGCCCCGCAAGCTGAACGACGTGCGGGCGGATGCCCTCGCCCGCCATCCGCAGCATCGACTGCGCCGTATCGCGGCAGAGTTCGCGGCTCGCGACCATTTCTGTCACCACCAGACCGGCGCCGTAGCGCCACGCGAGCCGGCGGAACGGCAGGTCGCTGACGCCCGACATCGGCGCGAGCAGGACGCGGTTGCGCACCCTGACCGGCCCTATCGCAAACGGAGAAGCAAGTTTTTCCTTCATGTCTTGCATATCTTTCGGGCAGAGCGCTGTTCTGCCGGCTTTTTAGCCAATTTGGGCGGCACTGCCAAGCATCGGCTCGATGATCGGTGCACGCAGATGATGGCAATCGGCAGCCTGTCGCGATACATGCGGACCATGACAATGAGAAGGGCGATCCAGCGATGACCACCGAACCGCAGCCGGCGCCGCGCCGGTACGCCGCCGTCATCGTCGCCGCCGGACGCGGCGCGCGCGCCGGCGCTCATGCGGACGGACCGAAGCAGTACAGGATGATCGGCGGCGCGCCGGTGCTGGCGCACACGCTGCGGCTCTTCCTCGACGACCCGCGCTTCGAACAGGTGATCGTCGTCACACATCCCGAAGACGACGCGCTTCTGACGCGGGCGCTCGGATTCGTGGCGGACGCGGCGCGGCTCGTTCGCGTCCATGGCGAGGCAATGCGACAGGCCTCGGTGCTGAACGGCCTGCGCGCCGTCGATGCCGCAGTCACGCACGTCATCATCCACGACGGCGTCCGGCCCTTCGCTTCGAGAACGCTCATCGACAGGATCGACGCCGGCTTTGCGGCCGGCGCCGCGGCCCTTTTACCGGCGGTGGCGATCGCCGATACGATCAAGCGCGTCGCGCCCGACGGAAGGATCGGTGAGACGGTGCCGCGCGACGGCCTCTATGCGGCGCAGACGCCGCAGGCGTTCGAACGTGCGGCGATCCTCAAAGTTCACGAAGAGGCGGCGGCCACCGGAAGAACCGATTTCACGGACGACGCGGCACTCGCCGAAGCAGGAGGAATGGACGTGCGCTATGTCGAAGGCGAAGCGGGCAACGTCAAGCTCACAGTCCCGGAGGACCTCGCGATGGCCGAGCGGCGTCTCTCGGCGCTTGCTCTTCCCGACGTGCGCACCGGCAACGGCTATGACGTCCATCAACTGGTGCCGGGCACGGGCGTGACGCTGTGCGGCATCTTCATTGCCCACGACCAGGCCCTCTCCGGCCATTCGGATGCCGACGTCGGGCTGCACGCGCTGACCGACGCGCTGCTTGCGACCTGCGGAGCGGGCGACATCGGCGATCATTTTCCACCAAGCGAGGCGAAGTGGAAGGGCGCGCCGTCGCGCATCTTCGTCGAGCACGCCGCCAGGATCGTGCGCCAGGCCAGCGGCACGATCATGAATGCTGACGTCTCGCTCATTGCGGAGGCGCCGCGGATCGGACCGCACCGGACGGCGATGCGCGCGGCGCTCGCAGAGATTCTCGGCATCTCCGTCGACCGCTGTTCCGTCAAGGCGACGACGAACGAGAGCATCGGCTTCGTCGGCCGCCGTGAGGGAATCGCGGCCATCGCGACCGCGACGGTGGTCTATGGCGGAGGCACCCTGTGAGCGGGACGGACGCCCTGGCGCGGCAGGTAGTCGACGCCTTCTTGCGGCGCGGCTGGATGGCAGCCACTGCCGAATCCTGCACGGGCGGGCTCATCGCCGCGGCGATCACCGAGATTGCAGGCTCGTCGGCGGTGTTCGACCGCGGCTTCGTCACCTATTCGAACGCGGCGAAGATGGCGATGATCGGCGTTGCGGAGGAGACGCTGAAGGCGCACGGCGCCGTCTCGCGCGAGACGGCGATCGAGATGGCGAAGGGCGCACTGTCAGCGTCGCGCGCGGACGTCGCAGTCTCCGTCACCGGCATCGCCGGCCCGGGCGGCGGAACGCCCCAGAAGCCCGTCGGCCTCGTCCATCTTGCGGTGGCATCGCGTAGCGGCCGTCTGGACCATGAGGAACTGCGCTTCGGCGACATCGGCCGCGCCGCGGTCCGGTCGGAAACGGTCGAGGCGGCGCTCAGCGCCCTCCTCCGCGCCGTTCAGGCCGAGGACACATCCGCATAGATCCGGTCGGCGCGCCGCTCGAAGGCTTCGGCGAAGGTGCGGAAAGCGCGGTCGAACATGGAGCCCATGAGCATGCCGAGCATGCGGCTCTTGAACTCGTATTCGATGAAGAAGTCGATGATGCAGCCGCTCTCGCCGTCCGGAAGGAAATGCCAGCGGTTGTCGAGATAGCGGAAGGGGCCGTCGAGGTAGTTGACGTCGATCGCCGGCTCCTCCGGCTTCAGGAGAACCTGGGTCGTGAACGTCTCGCGGATCGCCTTGTAGCCGACGGTCATGTCGGCGACGAGCAGCGTCTTGCCGTTGCCGCCTTCCTTCCGGCTGCGGATCGAGAGCCCCTCGCAAAGCGGCAGGAACTCCGGGTAGCGCTCGACATCGGCCACGAGGTTGAACATGTCCTCAGGCGAGTGCCGCACCCGTCTCTTCGTCTGGAACTTCGGCATCGGTTTCCTTAAGCCGCGGTCGTGGAAAGCTTCGCCTCGCGCGCGGCCCTCAGCCGCGCGAAATCGTCTCCGGCGTGATGGGAGGAGCGCGTCAGCGGGCTTGCGGAGACCATGAGGAAGCCCTTCGAATAGGCGATCGTCTCATAGGACTTGAACTCTTCCGGCGTGACGAAGCGCTCCACCTTGTGGTGCTTGCGCGTCGGCTGGAGGTATTGGCCGATGGTCAGGAAGTCGACGTCGGCCGTCCTCAGGTCGTCCATCAGCTGGATGACCTCGTGGCGCTCCTCGCCGAGCCCGACCATGATGCCGGACTTTGTGAACATGCCAGGGTCGAGCTCCTTGACGCGCTGCAGGAGCCGGATCGAATGGAAGTAGCGCGCGCCCGGCCGCACCGTCAGATAGTTCGACGGCACGGTCTCGAGATTATGGTTGAAGACGTCCGGCCCCGCAGCCACGACCTTCTCCAGCGCATCCGGCTTGCGCAGGAAGTCCGGCGTCAGGATTTCGATGGTCGTACCGGGCGCTGTGGCGCGGATCGCCTGAATCACCTCCACGAAGTGCTGGGCGCCCCCGTCTGGAAGGTCGTCGCGGTCGACCGAGGTGATGACGACATGGTTCAGCCCCATCTCCTTGACCGCGGCCCCGACGCTTTCCGGTTCGTTGGGATCGAGCGGAGCCGGCAGGCCGGTCGCGACGTTGCAGAAGGCACAGGCGCGCGTGCAGATTTCGCCCATGATCATGAAGGTCGCGTGCTTCTTGTCCCAGCACTCGCCGATGTTCGGGCAGCCGGCCTCCTCGCAGACGGTCACGAGCCCGTGCGTCTTCACGATGGAGCGGGTCTCCTGATACCCCTTCGACGTCGGCGCCTTGACGCGGATCCAGTCCGGCTTGCGCAACACCTCGGTGTCCGGACGGTGCATCTTCTCGGGATGCCGCGGACGGGCGGCAGGCTTGAGGGTATCGAGGACGGTGACCATTCCGGTTCCTTGCAGTCCGGCGTTGCGTATCCGAACCGATATAGCCACTTGCCGCAAAAAAGTCAGGCCGCCATCTGCATGGCGGCCTGGCGCTGGTTGCATGCCCGGCGTCATGCGCCGGTGCATCGGCTTTCAGACAGGTTCAGGCGTGGCGGCGAAACGCGCGGCCAATGGCGATCAGGATGCAGGCGCCGATAAAGCCGATGATCAGATAGGCGACCCACCCCGAATAGACGAGGCCGAAGGCGGCGAGAATGGCGTTCAGAACAAGCGCCCCGACGATGCCGAGGATGATGTTCATGAAGACGCCCATGTTGCTGTGCATGAACTGCTCGGCCAGCCATCCGGCGACACCGCCGACGATGATGGCCACGATCCAACCTACTCCGTTCATTGGCGCTACCCTCCTGTTTTGCCAACTTCGTCGGACCGGTAACGCGTAAGTCCCTCTTCCTGTTCCGGAAACAGCAACGTGTAAGGCGAGATCCCGCACACGCAGCTCTTTCGAGAGCGCCGGAAGGGCGCCCGGATCAGGCGTTGAGCACGCGCCCGTAGGCGTCGAGGACGCTTTCCTTAATCATCTCAGAGAGCGTGGGATGCGGGAAGATCGTGTGCATCAATTCTTCTTCCGTCGTCTCGAGGTTCATCGCGACCACGAAGCCTTCGATGAGTTCGGTGACCTCCGGGCCGACCATGTGGGCGCCGATGAGTTCGCCAGTCTTCTTGTCGAAGATCGTCTTGACGAGGCCGGTGTCGTCGCCGAGCGCGATCGCCTTGCCGTTGGCGTTGGCGGAGAAGCGTCCGACGCGGATGTCGCGGCCGGCCTCTTTGGCCCTGGCTTCCGTGAGGCCGACGGAGGCGACCTGTGGATGACAATAGGTGCAGCCCGGGATCTTCAGCTTGTCCATCGGGTGGACGCCCGGGACGCCGGCGATCTTCTCGACGCAGATCACGCCTTCGTGCTCCGCCTTGTGGGCGAGCATCGGCGGGCCGGCGACATCGCCGATCGCGTAGACGCCCTCGACGTTCGTCCTGCCGTAGCCGTCGATGACGATCACGCCGCGGTCGGTCTTGATGCCGAGCGCCTCGAGGCCGAGGTTCTCGATGTTGCCCTGGACGCCGACCGCGGAGATCATCCGATCGGCCTTGATCGCCTGGCTCTTCCCGTCCTTCGTCTCGACATGCGCGGTGATGTCGTTCGCGCCCTTCTCGACCTTCGTCACCTTGGCTTCCGTCAGGATCCTGAGGCCGCGCTTCTCAAGCGCCTTGCGCGCGATGCCGGAAATCTCCGCGTCCTCGACCGGCATGATCGTCGGCATGATCTCGACGACGGTGACCTCGCAGCCCATCGACCGGTAGAAGCTCGCGAACTCGATGCCGATCGCGCCCGACCCCATGACGATCAGCGACTTCGGCATCTCCTTCGGCACCATCGCCTCGAAATAGGTCCAGATCAGCTTGCCGTCGGGCTCGATGCCGGGGAGCGAGCGCGGCCGTGCGCCTGTCGCGACGATGATGTGCTTCGCCGTATAGGTCCCCTCGCCCTTCACGCCCTTCGGCACCGGGTGCTGCGGCTCCATCGGCTTCTTCGACGGCTTGCCGACGACGATCTCGCCGGGCTTCGTCAGCTTCGCCTCGCCCCAGATCACGTCGACCTTGTTTTTCTTCATGAGGAAGCCGACGCCGCCGTTCAGCCGGCCGGACACCTTGCGCGAGCGATCAACGACCGCCTTCACGTCCGGCGACACCGTCCCCTCGAGCTTCAGGCCAAACTGCTCGAGATGCCGCGCGTGGTCCATGACCTCGGCCGAGCGGAGCAGCGCCTTCGTCGGGATGCAACCCCAGTTGAGGCAGATGCCGCCGAGATGCTCACGCTCGACGATCGCCGTCTTCAGGCCGAGCTGCGCGGCGCGGATCGCCGTCGTGTAGCCGCCCGGGCCCGATCCGATGATGATGACGTCATAGTCGGCTGCCATGGAACCGTTCCTTCAAAGCTCTCAGAGCCCGAGCATCAGCCGGGCGACAGGTTGCAGCGCGCGACCGAGCGCGCGCGTGTTCTCCGCATCGAGGTGGACGCCGTCGACCGGCGTCGTTTTGGCGGCCGACGAGGCGTCGTAGAAACCGCAGTCGGTCTCGTCGGCGAGGTCGCGATAGAGCGATCCGAGCATCTTCGACTGCTCGACGCCGCCCCTGAACATCGCCGCAAAACCCTCGTTCGCCGTCTCGCAGAGAACGGGCGGGGCGACGATGAGGATCTCCGGCGCCTCCATCGCGAGCGGCCATGCGTGATGGCGGGTGAGCTCGATCAGCCGCTCCATTCCCTGCCGCGCCGAAAAGGCATCCCCGGCGACGAGCGGCTTCATGTCGTTCGTGCCGAGCAGCAGGATCACGAGGTCGATCGGGGCGTGGGTGTGCAGGATCGTCGGCAGGAGACGCGCGCCGTTGCGGTCGCAGTCGGCGAGCGTGTCGTCATAGGCCGTCGTCCGGCCGTTAAGCCCTTCGGCGACGACGGTGACGTCCGGTCCGAGCCCTTCGGCAAGGACGCTCGGCCAGCGGTCGGCAAAGGCATGCCGCCCGGCGCCTTCGGCGTCATAGCCCCAGGTCAGCGAGTCGCCATAGCAGAGGACCGTCTTGCGCATGCCCCGCCCTCCCCTAGACGAGCATGCCCATGGGGTTCTCGATATAGCCCTTGAACGCAGCCAGAACTTCGGCGCCCAGCGCGCCGTCCACCGCCCGGTGGTCGGTGGAGAGCGTCACGGACATCACAGTCGCGACCTTGACCTCGTCGCCCTTGACGACCGCGCGCTTCTCGCCGGCGCCGACGGCAAGGATCGTGGCGTGCGGCGGGTTGATGACGGCCGCGAAGTCCTTGACGCCGAACATGCCGAGGTTCGACACCGCGGTCGAGCCGCCCTGGTATTCCTGCGGCTGCAGCTTGCGCTCGCGTGCGCGGCGGGCGAGATCCTTCATCTCGTTGGAGATGCTGGAGAGGCTCTTCACCTCCGCCTTGCGGATGATCGGCGTGATCAGGCCGCCCGGGATGGAGACCGCGACGCCGACGTCGACGGACCTGTGCTTGACCATCGCCTTCTCGGTCCACGAAACGTTCGCCGTCGGCACGTCGCGCAGCGCCAGCGCCATCGCCTTAATGATCATGTCGTTGACCGAGAGCTTGTAGGCTGGCGCCTCGCCCTTCTCGGTCTTCCTCATCGGCGAAGCGGCATTGATGTCGGCCCGCAGCTTCAGCAGCGCATCGAGTTCGCAATCGACCGTCAGATAGAAGTGCGGGATCGTCGTCTTCGCCTCGACGAGGCGGCGCGCGATCGTCTTGCGCATGTTGTCATGCGGCACGAGCTCATAAGAGCCTTCCTCGAAGACCTTGAGGATCTGCTCGTCGGACGCCGCCTTGACCATCGGGGCCGCGGCGGCCGGAGCCGTCTCCGTTCGGCCGACGCCCTTCGCCTGCGCGTCCTCGACGTCGCGCTTCACGATGCGTCCGTGCGGTCCCGACCCGGTGACCGCCGAGAGGTTGAGGCCCGCTTCCTTCGCAAGCCGCCGGGCAAGCGGAGACGCAAAGACGCGGCCGCTCCCACTGTCGCCCGACGTGGGGAGGGTTGCCTGCGCAGCGGGCGATGTGGAGGCGCCCGCCTGCTCAGAGCGCGCCGCCTCACCTCCTCCAGCCGCTTCGCGGCGACCTCCCCCATCGGGGGGGGAAGCGGGAGCCTGCTGCGGCGCTTCGGCTTTCGCCTCTGCCTGCGGCTTCGCAGCCGCCTGGCCGTTCCCGGAGCCGGCAGCCTTCGCGGCCTCCGCCACGTCCTCGCCTTCCTCGGCAAGCACGGCGATCAGGGCGTTGACCTTGACGCCTTCGGTGCCTTCGGGAACGACGATCTTGGCCATCGTGCCCTCGTCCACGGCCTCGACCTCCATGGTCGCCTTGTCGGTCTCGATCTCGGCGATGACGTCACCGGCCGAGATGGTGTCGCCCTCCTTGACGAGCCACTTGGAGAGGTTCCCCTCCTCCATCGTCGGCGAGAGGGCCGGCATGGTGATGTTGATCGGCATCTATCGGTCTCCGGCGTAAAGCGCTTGCGGGTCTTCGTTGAAGCCGAGCGGCCGGTCCAAAGGCCAGAGATCGGCGAGAGAAAAAGAAATTGCATCGAAGGGAGGGGCACGGACTTCATCATCGGAGTTCCATGCGCCGAGATCGGTCCACAACCCGTCGCGTAGCATATGGGCTTCAAGAAGCTGCAAGCGCGGATCGATAAGCCAGAAGTAGGGAATGCCCGCTTCGGCATAGATCCGCTTCTTCACCGTCCGATCGCGACCTTCGGTGGATCCAGATAACACCTCACAAACCCAGTCGGGTGCAATGTCGGTAAAGGGAGTTTCCGGAACGGATATAAGCCGTTCGCGCCGCCAGCCGGCAATGTCTGGCACCAATACATGTTCGCCGAGATGAAGTTCCGGCTCGATACTGAAGACCCACCCCCCGGGCCCTCCGCGGCCCTTTTGAAAGGGAGCGATGAGTTCGTCACTGAGGCTCGTCGCAGTCAATCCGTGCCGCAACGACGGTCGCGGGTGAGTCCGGAGTTGGCCATCGATGATTTCCGCCACCAGATAAGGTGGAACCGCCTCGAGGTCGGCGTAGGTCGCGCATCTTTTCTCCGGCTCCGCCATCCCTCTCTCCTCAAGTCCGATACGTCACTGCCTTCACCGCGTCGATGACTTCCTGGACGTTGGGCAGGGCCAGCTTCTCGAGGTTCGCGGCATAGGGCATCGGCACGTCCTTGCCGGCGATCGTCAGCACCGGCGCGTCGAGGTAGTCGAAGGCCTGCTGCATGACCCGCGTCGCGATCTCGGTCCCGACGGAGCACTGTGGGAAGCCTTCCTCGACGGTGACGAGGCGGCCGGTCTTCTTGACCGATTCGATGACGGTCGGCATGTCCATCGGACGGATGGTCCGGAGGTCGATGACCTCGCAGTCGATTCCCATGCCGGCGAGTTCCTCGGCGGCCTTGACGGCATAGGTCATGCCGATGCCGAAGGAGACGATCGTCGCGTCCTTGCCGGCCTTGTGGATGCGCGCCTTGCCGATCGGCAGGACGAAGTCGTCGAGCCTCGGCACGTCGAAGGAGTGGCCGTAGAGGATTTCGTTTTCGAGGAAGATGACCGGGTTCGGATCGCGGATAGCAGCTTTCAGCAGGCCCTTGAAGTCAGCTGCCGTGTAGGGCTGGATGACCTTGAGGCCCGGAATGTGGCTGTACCAGGCGGCATAGTCCTGGCTGTGCTGGGCGGCAACGCGGGCCGCAGCACC
>JBQCEN010000262.1:0-7282 GCA_051960215.1 Pararhizobium sp. | reverse complement strand
GTCTCCGGGGGCGGCGATTCCCTTGCTCTGCTTCACGCCCTCCACCGTGCCGGCGAAAGCGCGCCCGGCCTCCGCCGGCAAATCGTCGCGGTGACCGTGGACCATCGCCTGCGGCCGGCTTCCGCCGATGAGGCGCGCTTCGTAGCGGACGTCTGCAGCGGTCTCGGCGTCCCCCACCGCATCCTTCCCTGGCAGGGAGAGAAGCCGGCGAACGGTCTGCAGGAAGCGGCGCGCCATGCGCGCTATCGGCTGCTTGCCGATGACGCACGCCGCGCCGGCGCGGTCGGCGTCGTGACGGCGCACACGGCCGACGACCAGATCGAGACGGTGGCGATGCGCGCCAGCCGAGCGCGCGGCACCGGGTTCACGGCGGGACTTGCCGGTATGGCGCCGGCGACCCTCTTCCGGCAGAGCGTCTGGATCCTGAGGCCGTTCCTTACGCTGCGGCGGGCGGCGCTCCGCCGTTTCCTCCGCCGACTCGACCAATCCTGGATCGACGACCCGAGCAATGCCGATCCGGCCTTCGAGCGTGCGCGCGTACGGTCGGGCGGCGCGTCCGTCGATCTCGGTGCCCTCGCCGCCCTCCAGGTCGAGCGCCGGCGGCTGGCGGAGGCTGCTGCCGCCGCCATCGCCGAAGGGGCGGCCTTTCATCCGGCCGGCCTCGTCCGAATGGGCCTCGACGGCCTCGCGCCGGACGATGCCGGAACCCTCCTCGCGGTCCGCACGCTCGCCGCGCTCGTCGGAGGGCGTGCGCATCGACCGGGGCGGGTTTCCTCCGTGCGTCTCGCCGGTCTTCTTGCAGGGCCGGGGGCGAGGCTGACGGTCGCACGCGCCGTCGCCGAACGCCGCAGCGATGCGCTCTTCCTCCATCGCGAACGGCGGTCCTTGCCTGTGGAGCGGCTTCCATCCGGCGAGGACGTGCTCTGGGATGGCCGCTATCGCTTGCGCAACGCCGGCGTGGCGCCGCTGGTGGTGCGGCCGCCGGCGCCGGCGGAAATCGGTGAGGTGGCGGTCGAGGCGGCGGACGCGCGGTTTCCGGCGAGCCTCCTGCGGCGGGCGCTCGCCGCCGAGCCCGTTCTGGAGGTTGGCGGCGGCCGCGCGGAATTCCTCGCCTCGCGGGAGGGAGGCGATGCGCGGCATTTTGCCCTGTTCGACCTGTTTTTGCCCTGCTTCGACCTGAAACTCGCCGAACGCAGCGCCACATTATTCGGCAGGCAGGGCTATGGCCGCCCGCCGCTTGCGTCGCCCGATTGAAAATCCGCCCGGCGCAGTCGTTTTCCTTGGCAAGGCCAGCGCGCAAACCTATGTTAGACGCCAACTGACGCAGGCGCGGATACGAAGCCTGCAGGTGTTCCCGGGGAGTCGTATGAACCCTAACTTCCGCAATTTCGCTCTCTGGGCGATCATAGCGCTCCTGCTGATTGCGCTGTTCAACATGTTCCAGCAGCCGAGCACGCGCTCGGGCGGCCATGAGATCGCCTATTCACAGTTCCTCCAGGATGTCGACAACGGCCGCGTGCAGCAGGTGACGATCACCGGGCAGCGGATTTCCGGCAACTACACGGAGGGGAGCGGCACGTTCCAGACCTACTCGCCGGGCGACCAGGACCTCGTCGGCCGGCTGGAGAAGAAGAACGTCAAGATCGTCGCGCGCCCGGAGACGGACGGCTCGAACACCCTCTTCGGCTATCTCATCTCGTGGCTGCCGATCCTGCTCATCCTCGGCGTGTGGATATTCTTCATGCGCCAGATGCAGGGCGGCTCGCGCGGCGCCATGGGCTTCGGCAAGTCGAAGGCAAAGCTCCTGACCGAGGCGCATGGCCGCGTCACCTTCGACGACGTCGCCGGCGTCGACGAGGCGAAGGAAGATCTCGAGGAGATCGTCGAGTTCCTGCGCGACCCGCAGAAGTTCCAGCGCCTCGGCGGCCGGATTCCGCGCGGCGTGCTGCTCGTCGGCCCGCCCGGCACCGGCAAGACGCTGCTGGCGCGCTCCGTCGCCGGCGAGGCGAACGTGCCGTTCTTCACGATCTCGGGCTCCGACTTCGTCGAGATGTTCGTCGGCGTCGGCGCGTCCCGCGTGCGCGACATGTTCGAGCAGGCGAAGAAGAATGCCCCTTGCATCATCTTCATCGACGAGATCGACGCCGTCGGCCGGCACCGCGGCGCGGGCCTCGGCGGCGGCAACGACGAGCGCGAGCAGACGCTGAACCAGCTGCTCGTCGAGATGGACGGCTTCGAGGCGAACGAGGGCATCATCCTGATCGCCGCCACGAACCGGCCGGACGTGCTCGACCCGGCGCTTCTCCGCCCCGGTCGCTTCGACCGGCAGGTCGTCGTGCCGAACCCGGACATCACCGGCCGCGAGCGCATCCTGAAGGTGCATGTCCGTAACGTGCCGCTGGCGCCGAACGTCGACCTCAAGGTGCTGGCGCGTGGCACGCCGGGGTTCTCCGGCGCCGACCTCATGAACCTCGTCAACGAGGCGGCGCTGATGGCGGCGCGGCGCAACAAGCGCCTCGTCACCATGCTCGAATTCGAGGACGCCAAGGACAAGGTGATGATGGGCGCGGAGCGCCGCTCAACTGCGATGACGCAGGAGGAGAAGAAGCTCACGGCCTATCACGAGGCGGGCCATGCCATCGTCGCGATCAACGTGCCGATCGCCGATCCCGTGCACAAGGCGACGATCATTCCGCGTGGCCGGGCGCTCGGCATGGTGATGCAGCTTCCCGAAGGCGACCGCTATTCGATGAGCTTCAAGTGGATGGTCTCGCGCCTCGCGATCATGATGGGCGGACGCGTCGCGGAGGAGCTCACCTTCGGCAAGGAGAACATCACGTCGGGTGCCGCCTCCGACATCGAGCAGGCGACGAAGCTCGCCCGCGCGATGGTGACGCAGTGGGGTTTCTCCGACGAGCTCGGCCAGGTCTCCTACGGTGAGAACCAGCAGGAGGTCTTCCTTGGCCATTCCGTCGCGCAGCAGAAGAACGTCTCGGAGTCGACCGCGCAGAAGATCGACAGCGAGATCCGCCGCCTCGTCGACACCGCCTATGCGGAGGCGAAGCAGATCCTGACGGAGAAGAACGGCGACTTCGTCGCGCTCGCCGAAGGCCTGCTCGAATACGAGACGCTCTCCGGCGACGAGATCCGGGCCCTGCTCAAGGGCGAGAAGCCGGCGCGCGACCTCGGCGACGATACCCCGCCGAGCCGCGGCTCCGCCGTGCCCAAGGCTGGCGTCAAGAAGGGTGCGGCCGGCAAGGGCGAGCCCGACGCCGGCCTCGAGCCGCAACCGCAGTAAGGCTTGTTGGGATTCCGTTTACCAACGGGATATGGGAAGGTCGCCCTTCGGCGGCCTTTCCCTTTTTCGCAACCATTTGTAATGAATCCTGTTCGCAGCCTGCCATGAGATCGTGCACGGCATCTGCAACAGTGTCTCTTTGCGCAAAGGGGATGATCGGATGAAGCGCCGCTACTTCGGAACCGACGGCATTCGTGGCCAATCGAACATCGCGCCGATGACGCCGGACCTCGCCATGCGGGTCGGCATCGCGGTCGGCACGATCTTCCGCCGCGGCGGACACCGCCATCGCGTCGTCATCGGCAAGGACACGCGGCTCTCCGGCTACATGCTCGAGAACGCCATGGTGGCGGGCTTCACGGCGGCGGGCGTCGACGCCTTCGTTCTCGGTCCGATGCCGACGCCGGCCGTCGCCATGCTGACCCGGTCGCTCCGCGCGGATATCGGGGTGATGATCTCCGCTTCGCACAACCCGTTCCAGGATAACGGCATCAAGCTCTTCGGCCCCGACGGCTTCAAGCTCTCCGACGACATGGAGCAGCAGATCGAGGAGCTGATGGACCAGGACCTGCCCTCGCAGCTCGTCGCCTCCGAAGACATCGGCCGGGCGACGCGCATCGACGGCATGCGCGACCGCTATATCGAATTCGCGAAGCGCACGGTGCCGAAGGACATCTCGCTGAGCGGCCTGCGCGTCGTCATCGACACGGCGAACGGCGCGGCCTACCGCGTCGCGCCGGAAGCGCTCTGGGAGCTCGGGGCCGAAGTGGTGACGATCGGCGACGAGCCGAACGGCCTCAACATCAACCTCGACTGTGGCTCCATGCATCCGGTCGCCCTGTCGAAGAAGGTGCACGAGGTGCGGGCCGACATCGGCATCGCGCTCGACGGCGACGCCGACCGCGTCGTCATCGTCGCCGAGACGGGAGCGGTCGTCGATGGCGACCAGCTGATGGCGGTGATCGCCGCATCCTGGGCGGGCGACCAGATGCTCCGCGGCGGCGGCATCGTTGCGACCGTCATGTCCAATCTCGGCCTCGAGCGCTTCCTGAACGACAAGGACCTCAAGCTGGCCCGTACGCAGGTCGGCGACCGCTACGTCGTCGAGCACATGCGCGAGCACGACTTCAACGTCGGCGGCGAGCAGTCCGGCCATATCGTCCTGTCGGACTTCGCCACGACCGGCGACGGCCTCGTCGCCGCGCTCCAGATCCTCGCCTGCGTGAAGCGGATGGGCCGGCCCGTGAGCGAGGTCTGCCACCGCTTCGATCCGGTCCCGCAGATCCTGCGCAACGTCCGCACGGGCACCAGCAAGCCCCTCGAGGACAGCCAGGTGCTCTCGGCGATCGCCGATGCCGAGAACGAGCTCGCCCGGTCGGGGCGCCTCGTCATCCGGCCTTCCGGCACGGAACCGCTCATCCGCGTGATGGCGGAAGGCGACGACCATCGGCAGATCGAGCGGATCGTCAACGACCTCGTCGGCGTCATCGCCGGCGTGCGCAACGCCGCCTGACATCGGGCTTCAGGCCTTCAAAAGCAGGCTTGTGACGGCCGCGGCAGATAATTCGCTGCGGCCGTTGTTCTTATTCTTCTCCATTCGTGGATGTTGCCGTGGCCGCCGGTATTTGGACCTGCAATCATGGTAAAAAAGCGTGGTTAAGCCGAACTTAACCTTTCCCTTTCAAAGTGCCTGCGAATGCTCAGAACCACGGCCGACGGTCGGCGTGGAGCATCCGTGTCATGGGGGAATTCATGAAGAGCTTCGTTCTTGCCATGGGGATTGGCCTCCTCCTCGGCGTCACGGCGGCGGGTGCTGCCGATCTCTATGAGCCGCAGCCCGCGCCGCAGCCTTATGCGGAGCCGGCGCCCGCGGCCGACGCCAGCGGCTGGTACCTGCGCGGCGATGTCGGCTACACCTTCAACGAAAGCCGCGGCGGCTATTACTTCCCGGGCGGCGCCTACAAGTCCTTCGACAGCGTCGATCTCGACAACGCCTGGTCGCTCGGCGGCGGTATCGGCTACCAGATCAACCGCTACCTTCGCACCGACTTCACCGCGGACTACTCGTTCGATTCCGGCTTCAAGGGCCATTCGGTCTGCGGCGCCGGCTGCTATTCGAACGATACCGCCAACCTGCATATGCTGAGCCTCCTGGCGAATGCCTATGTCGACCTCGGCACCTGGTATCGCGTGACGCCTTACGTCGGCGCCGGCATCGGCGGCACCTATGTCGATTTCGGCAAGTTCACGAGCGCCACGCATTGCGGCGGCGGCGCGGCCTGCGGCGGCGGCGCCTTCGATTCGAGCTTCGACTATGACGGCCGCTCCGACTGGCGCTTCACCTATGCGCTGATGGCGGGCGCCTCGGTCGACATCACCTGCAACCTCAAGTTCGATGCCGGCTACCGCTTCCGGCGCGTCTCCGGCGGCGGCGTCTCCGACGACATCGTCGATCCGTCCTCGGGCAACGCCTACGGCCGGTCCTACGACAAGGGCATGAACATCCACGAGGTCCGCGGCGGCCTGCGCTACACCTTCGGCGGCTGCGCCCAGCCGGCCCCGAACTTCGTGAGTTACGAGCCGGCGCCGGTCTACAAGTAGACCGCGCATCTCCCAAACATTAAGCAGGGCGGGCCGCCCGAAGACAGGCGGCCCGCCCTGCTTGCGTTTTTACGGCCGCTATACCCTCAGGCGGTTCCGCCAAGCGGCAGCAGCGTCCGGCCCCACATGCTGTTCACCACGAGCGCGGCGCCGACGTAATAGGCAAAAAAGGCCGACGCGACGAGAAACCAGCCGCCGATGTTGCCGACGATCGCCCAACTGCCGGCCCCGACCGAATTGGCGAGGTAGGGGATGCCGCTCAGGCAGTAGCCCACCGCCAGCAGCCCGAGCACCGTCACGAGGCCGACATTGGTCGGCACCGCCGCCATGGTCAGCGCCAGCGCGATGAAGGCGAAGGATTCGAAGACGAAGCCCTGGATGACGACGTCGTTGCCTGCCATCGGAATGACGCCTGCCGCCTGCATGGCGAAGACGGCGCCGGAGAGGATGTTGAAGGCGCCGAAGCAGCAGAAGGCGGTGGATGCGAGCACATTGGCCCGCCGATAGGCGAAAAGTCCGGCAATGAACTGCGCGAGCCCGGCGAAGACGACCAGCACGGGAATGGTCGCCGTCGCTGCGGTCTGCGGGAAGACGCCGGCGATCACGGTGCCGACGATCCAGGTCCCGGTCGCAAAGCCCCAGAGGCCGAGCGGCTCCGGCGCTGCGACCGTTGCCCGCGACCTCTGCTCCAGCGCGGAGGCCTGCCCCGCCTCGAAGGAGGCCGAGATCGGGCCGCTGTGCGTCCAGCGTTCATGTTCCTGGATATGTGCGATGTTTGCCATGTGACGAACTCCTGGTCAGTTGCCTCTCCTCGCGCGGATTCGATCGGGGTGGCGTCGCGCGACGCGCCATCTGTTGCATGAACATGTGGAGAACATTGCCGTTCCTGCGCAGCGGCAGCCTCTACGGTGTCCTAACGTCGCAGGCGCTCGGGGCGGCCGGCAGGCTATGCTTAACGAGGCGTTGCCTCTCATGCTTAACCGCAAGTTAATGACTTGCGGCCACACTCTGCCCATCGCCACTGGTCGCCCCGCGATCGGCGGCCTTGCAATGAGGGGCAGGGGCCATGCTGAGAATCTTGACGTTGTCGTGCGCTGCCGCCTGGGCGCTATCGGCCATCGCGGCGCCGGCCGCGGCGGCGGATCTGGACCAGGTGCTCGTCGCGCCGGAACTGCCGCCGATCAAGCCGGTCGAGGTCGGCAGCGGCTGGTACCTGCGCGGCGACGTCGGCTATTCCGTCGATATCCGGGGCGGGGCGGATTCCTTCCGAGGCGTCGGCGGGGGCACGGGTCGCTTCGAGGACGGCGAGATCCAGCCCGACTGGTCGGAATCCGTGGGCCTCGGCTATCATTTCCACGACTGGCTGCGCTCGGCCGTGACTTT
>JBQCEN010000261.1:0-3432 GCA_051960215.1 Pararhizobium sp. | reverse complement strand
CGCCCGGTCGACCTTCTTGCCACGGATCATCGCGGCGACGAGATTGAGCTTCTGCGGGCTGACGCGAAGCGTGCGGGCGACGGCCTGCGCTTCGTTGTCCTTCAGCCGGCGTTCGGCTTTGGCCTTGCCCATCGTTACTTCCTCTTCGCCTTCTTGTCCGCACCGTGGCCGTAATAGGTCCGGGTCGGAGCGAATTCACCGAACTTGTGCCCGACCATGTCCTCGTTGACCGAGACCGGGATGTGCTTGTTGCCGTTGTAGACGCCGAAGGTGAGGCCGACGAACTGCGGCAGGATGGTGGAACGGCGGCTCCACATCTTGATCACCTCGTTGCGGCCGCCCTCGCGCACCTTCTCAGCCTTCTTGAGAAGATAGCCGTCGACGAACGGGCCTTTCCAAACTGAACGAGCCATTGCTTGACTGCCTCTCTCTTACTTCTTGCGCTGGTGGCGCGAGCGCATGATGAACTTGTCGGTCGCCTTGTTGGAGCGCGTCCGCTTGCCCTTCGTCGGCTTGCCCCACGGCGTCACCGGATGGCGGCCGCCGGAGGTGCGGCCTTCGCCGCCGCCATGCGGGTGGTCGACCGGGTTCATGACGACGCCGCGCACATGCGGGCGCTTGCCGCGCCAGCGCGAACGGCCGGCCTTGCCGTCGTTGATATTCGAATGATCCGGGTTCGAGACCGCACCGACCGTGCCGAGGCAGAGGCCGGAGACGAGCCGCTGCTCGCCGGACGTCAGCCGCAGGATCGCCATGCCTTGGTCGCGGCCGACGAGCTGCGCATAGGTGCCGGCCGAACGGGCGAGCTGGCCGCCCTTGGCGGGCTTCATCTCGACGTTGTGGACGATCGTGCCGACCGGCATCGACTGAAGCGGCATGGCGTTGCCCGGCTTCACGTCGATCGCCTTCTCCGACGACAGGACCTTGTCGCCGACCGCGAGGCGCTGCGGCGCCAGGATGTAGGCCTGCTCGCCGTCCGCATAGACGATCAGCGCGATGAATGCCGAGCGGTTCGGATCGTATTCCAGGCGCTCGACCGTGCCCTCGACGTCGAACTTGCGGCGCTTGAAGTCGACCATGCGGTAGGTGCGCTTGTGGCCACCGCCCTGGAAGCGCGCCGTGATGCGGCCGAGGTTGTTGCGCCCGCCCTTCGAGGTCAGGCCCTGGGTCAGCGCCTTGACCGGCTTGCCCTTGTAGAGGCCCGAGCGCTCGACGATGACAAGCTGGCGCTGGCTCGGGCTCGTCGGGTTGTAGCTTTTCAATGCCATTTCTTCGTTCCCTTGGGTGCCTACCCTAGTGGGCCTTGTCCATCAAAGGCCGGTCGAGACGTCGATCGACTGGCCTTCCGCCAGCGTCACGATGGCCTTCTTGACGTCCGACTGGCGGCCGACGGTGCCCTTGAAGCGCTTGACCTTGCCCTTGCGCACGAGCGTGTTCACGGCCGTGACCTTGACGCCGAAGAGCGCCTCGATCGCCGCCTTGATCTCGGGCTTGGAGGCCTTGCGGGCGACGTTGAACATCACCTGGTTCTGCTCGGACACCATCGTCGACTTCTCGGTGATGACCGGAGAGACGATCACGTCGTAGTGGCGAAGATCCGTCATTTGAACCGCTCCTCCAGAGCTTCGATCGCAGCCTTCGACAGGACGAGCTTGCCGCGGCGCAGGATGTCGTAGACGTTGATGCCCTGGATCGGCAGGACGTCGACGTTCGGGATGTTCTTCGCGGCGAGCCGGAAATTGCCGTCCAGTTCGGCGCCGCCGACGATCAGCGCGTTCGAGAGGCCGAGCTTGCCGAACGAGCCGATGAGCGCCTTCGTCTTGGCTTCCGTCGCGACGAGATCGTCGACGACGATCAGGTCCTCCGAGCGGAGCTTCGCCGACAGCGCATGCCGGAGGCCCAGCGCCCGGACCTTCTTCGGAAGGTCGTGCTCATGGCTGCGGACGACCGGCCCGTGGGCCTTGCCGCCGCCGCGGAACTGCGGAGCGCGGGCCGAGGAGTGACGCGCACGGCCGGTGCCCTTCTGGCGGAACATCTTGGCGCCGGTGCGGGCGATCTCGGAGCGGTTCAGCGCCTTGTGCGTGCCCTGCTGCTTCTTGGCGAGCTGCCAGCGCACGACGCGGGCGATGATGTCCTCGCGCGGCTCGAGACCGAAGATCGCGTCGGAAAGCGAAATCTTTCCCGCGTCCTTGCCCTCAAGCGTGGTGACGGTGAGATCCATTACTCGGCTCCCTCATTCGAAGCTTCTGCGGAAGCCGCCGCATTCGTCGACGCCCTGACGGCGGCCGGACGCGGAGCGCTCTCCGGGATGGGTGACTTGACGGCGTCGCGCACCAGGATCCAGGAGCCCTTGGAACCCGGGACGGCGCCCTTGACGAGGATCAGGCCGCGCTCCTCGTCGGTCGAGACGACCTCGAGGTTCTGCGTCGTGACGCGCGTCTGGCCCATGTGGCCGGCCATGCGCTTGCCCTTCCACACGCGACCCGGATCCTGGTTGGAACCGGTCGAGCCGTGCGAACGGTGCGAGATCGACACGCCGTGGGTCGCACGCAGGCCGCCGAAGTTGTGGCGCTTCATGGCGCCGGCGAAGCCCTTGCCGATCGTCGTGCCGGTGACGTCGACGAGCTGCCCCTCGACGAAGTGGCTGGCGGTGATTTCCGCGCCGACATCGATCAGGTTGTCCGCGCTGACGCGGAACTCGACGACCTTCGCCTTCGGCTCGACGCTGGAGGCAGCGAAATGGCCGCGCATCGCCTTCGGCGTGTTCTTGACCTTGCGAGTGCCCGCGCCGAGCTGGACGGCGGTGTAGCCGTTCTTTTCCTCGGTCCGCTGGGCGACGACCTGGCAGTTCTGCAGCCTCAGGACCGTCACGGGAACGTGCTCGCCGGCGTCGTTGTAGACCCGGGTCATTCCCACTTTCTGTGCAATCACACCTGAACGCATCTTTTCGTTCTTCCTTCAGAGGAGCTTGGTTTTCACCCGGCTCATGGTCGTTCGTCGGTCGTGGGTCGATCGAATAACGACCGACAAATGACGACCGACTCCTACAGCTTGATCTCCACGTCGACGCCGGCAGCCAGATCGAGCTTCATCAGCGCATCGACCGTCTGCGGCGTCGGATCGACGATGTCGAGCAGCCGCTTGTGGGTGCGCATCTCGAACTGCTCGCGGCTCTTCTTGTCGATATGCGGCGAGCGGTTGACCGTGAACTTTTCGATCCGCGTCGGCAGCGGCACCGGGCCGCGAACGCTCGCACCGGTACGCTTGGCCGTCGACACGATCTCGCGGGTGGAGGCATCGAGGATCCGGTGATCAAACGCCTTGAGGCGGATGCGGATATTATCGCCGTTCATGCTAATTGTCCGTGTACGCGTTGGGGGGGCGCCGCGTGAGCCGTCGGCGCGCCCTGCCCCGGTGTCTTTTTTACTTGAC
>JBQCEN010000260.1:0-11151 GCA_051960215.1 Pararhizobium sp. | reverse complement strand
GAGAGCAGTTGAGGATGACGCGCGCATGAGTAGCAGGCTGAGGGATACCGTTCTGGACCGGTCGCGGCAGGTGGCCCTGCAAGTCCATGAAATCCTTCGAAAACGGATCCTGTCGCTGGAGCTGGTGCCGGGGACCGTGCTTTCCCGCGCGTCGCTTCAGGTCGAGTTCGGCGTCAGCCAGACCCCGGTTCGCGACGCGCTGATGCGGCTTCAGGAGGAGGGCCTCGTCGAGGTCTATCCACAATATGCGACCGTCGTCGCGACGATCGACATCGGCCAGGCCCGGCAGGCGCAGTTCCTGCGACTTTCGATCGAGCTGGAGGCCGTGCGCCGGCTGACGCTCGAAAGCCCGGATGAAACGGCGGCCGCTCTCTCGGAAATCCTCACCCGCCAGGAGATGGTCGCGGCGCCGCAGACCTACGACATCTTCGACGCGCTCGACCGCGACTTCCACCGCGTCCTCTACGAGCGCACCGGCATCCTGGACCTCTGGACGACGGTCCGCCGCCAGAGCGTGCATCTCGACCGGTTGCGTCGTCTCAACCTGCCGATGCCGGGCAAGATTGAGACGGTACTCAAGGACCACCGGGCGATCGCCGATGCGGTGAGGGCGGTCGACGTCGAGGCGGCGACGGCCGCTCTCCGCACGCATCTCTCCGGCACCCTCTCCATCATCGACGTGATCAGCGAGAAGTTCCCGGACTACATCCGGCGCTGACCGGCGTCGCAGGTTGCTTCAGGCGAGGCCGAAGGAGAGCGCCAGGCAGGCGAGGATGCCCGCGACGAGGCAGTAATAGGCGAAGGGATCGAGCGCCTCGAACTCGTGCTTCCTGAAGAAGCGCATCAGGAACGCAACGCTGGCGAAGGCCGTGATGCCGGCGACGATGCCGCCGACGACCGAAAGGCCGAGGCTGATCTCGCCGGCAGCGCTTTCGTGCAGGAGCTTCGGCACCTCCAGCACAGCGGCGCCAGTGATGATCGGGGCGGCGAGCAGGAAGGAGAAGCGCGCCGACTGTGCGTGGTCGAGGCCGACGCCGAGCCCGGCGCCCATCGTCAGTCCGGAGCGCGAGAGGCCGGGGATGAGCGCGCCGGCCTGGCAAGCGCCGATGAAAAGCGCCTTGCCAAGGCTGATGTCGCGCAGACGCTGCTTCGACGTCGCGCGATGCCTGAGGCGCTCGGCGACGAGGAGGACGATCCCGTTGACCGCGAGAACGCCGGCGACGATCGCCGGCGAGCCGAAGAGCGCGCGAAGCGGCTTTTCCAGCGCGAAGCCGAGGATGACGGCCGGAATGGTGCCGACGACGATGCGTACGAAGAGCTTGCGGCCGGCTGCGACGGTCTCGGGACCGCCGATGCCGAGGACGGCGAAGAGGATACCGATCCAGTCGCGCCAGAAATAGGCGAGCAACGCGACCGCAGTTCCGAGATGCAGCATCACGAGGAACGGCAGGAAGCTCGGCGAATGCTGATCGACCGACCAGCCGAAGAGCCGCGGCAGGATGACGGCATGGCCGAGGCTGGAAACCGGGAAAAGCTCGGTCACACCCTGGATCGCGGCCAGTATGATGGCTTGCAGGACGCTCATGGTTCCCCTCATCGCAATCGACGCGAAGACGACGGCCGGAGGCCGTTCGTCGGCTCCAGCGGCGGCATCCAATAGCCGACTCGCGCCGGCCTGTCGCCTCGCCTCGAGCGGCGCGCCCGGGAAAATCTTGTTTCCGCCGGAAACGGTCGCGGGCATTTCCGGGGCGGATGCATCAAAATCGAGCGATCGGCTGAACGCTTTCTTTGCCATAGCCGATGATTGCGACGATCCGTTAACGCCGCTCACGGGACTCTTCGGGCACTCTCGGTTGCATCGCGTACCAACCACAAGCCGCCGGGGGCGCCTTCATGATCCAGGAAATCCGAGACCTTCTTGCTGCGAGCACGATCCTGCCGTGCGACGTCGCCACGCTTGCGGACGAGGCGAGCCTCTATGACGCCGGGCTGACCTCGTTCGGTTCCGTCCAGATGATGCTTGCGATCGAGGAGCGCTTCGACGTCGAGTTCCCCGAGGAGATGCTGACCCGCCGAACCTTCGGCTCGATCGGCAGCATCGCGGCGGCGGTCGCGACGCTCACCGCGCAAGCCGCGGCGTGACGCCATGAACGTCGTCAACCGCATCGATCCGGCAATTTCGGCCGGCGGCGAAGCGCCGGCTGCGCGCATGCGGCGCGTCGCGGAGACCGCCGCCGCAAATGCAGAAACCGTCGACCGGGAAGGGAGCTTCCCGGTCGAGACCGTCACCGCGCTGAAGCGCGAGCGGTTGCTCTCCGTCGCGATTCCCACCGCCTTCGGCGGCGAGGGCCTTGGCGTCTCGGCGGTCGCCGACCTCGTCGTCCAGCTCGGCCAGGTCTGCGGCTCCAGCGCGATGATCTATGCCATGCACCAGATCAAGACCTCGAGCTTCGCGACCCATGGCGTTTCGAGCGAGTGGCACCGCGCCTATATGCGCCGCATCGCAGCCGAGCAGCTCCTTCTCGCCTCGGCGACGACGGAGGCCGGCATCGGCGGCAATCTGCGCAATTCGATCTGCGCCGTCGAGGTCGCGGACGGGCGCTTCTCGCTCACGAAGGAAGCGATCGTCATCTCCTATGGCCAATATGCCGACGCGATCCTCGCCACGGCGCGGCGCGCGCCGGATGCGGCAAGCTCGGACCAGGTGATGGTCGTCATCCCGAACGACGAAAACCGCACGCTCGAGCGGACCTCCGTCTGGGACACGCTCGGCATGCGCGGCACGCGTTCGGATGGCTTCCATCTCGTCGCCAGGGGCGATGCCGCGCAGATTTTCCCGAAGCCGTTCTCGGAGATCGCGGCTCAGTCGATGCTGGCGAGCTCGCACATCTATTGGGCGGCGGCCTGGTTCGGCATCGCCGCCGACGCCTTCAATCGCGCGCAGGCCTTCGTCAAGGCGGCGGCCCGCAAGCAGCCCGACACGATGCCGCCCGGCGCACTGCGGCTGGCGGAAGCTGCCGCGAAGCTGCAGGAGATGAAGGGGCACCTGACCGCGGCGATCGCGCGTTTCGAGAGCGCGCAGGGCGACGAGGACGCGCTGTCGTCGATCGCCTTCACGGCCGAGATCAACGCGCTCAAGGTCGCTTCGAGCGAGAAGGCAGCCGAGGTCGTGCGGATCGCGATGCTCGTCACCGGCATCCTCGGCTACAAGAACGGCACGCCCTTCAGCGTCGGCCGGCACCTGCGCGACGTCACCTCGGCGGCCGTCATGATCTCCAACGACCGCATCCTCTCCAACACCGCGACGCTCATGCTGATGAGCCGCTTCGACACGAGCCTCGGGGGCTGAGCCATGGACGCCAAGACATTCGACGCGAAGACGCTGCTCGACAACCTCTTCGACAACGGGATCCTGTTTCCCTCCGGAGTCGACGGCCTCTACGGCCGCTCCGGCGTCTTCGAGGAGGTGATCGAGCGCTTCGAGCAGGTGGTGCTCAGGCTCGGCGCGCCGGACAAGGCGACGCGCATCCACTTCCCGCCCGGCATGAGCCGCGGCACGCTCGAGAAGAGCGGCTACATGAAGAGCTTTCCGCAGCTCGCCGGCTGCGTGCATTCCTTCATGGGCGGCGAGCGCGACCACGCGAACCTGCTCGGCATGCTGGAGCGTGGCGAGGACTGGACCGAGCTTCAGGCGGCGACCGACGTCGCGCTGACGCCGGCGGCCTGCTACCCGCTTTATCCGACGGTCGCCGCGCGCGGCCCGGTCCCCGCGGAAGGTCTGCTCTTCGCGCTCTCCTCCTACTGTTTCCGCCATGAACCCTCGCAGGATCCGGCCCGCATGCAGCTTTTCCGGATGCGGGAATATGTGAAGATCGGAACGGCCGAGCAGGTGCGCGCCTTCCGTGAGAGCTGGCTGGAGAGGGGGCGGGCGCTGATCGAATCCCTCGGCCTGCCGTGCGACGTCGATCTCGCCAACGACCCGTTCTTCGGGCGCGGCGGCAAGATGATGGCGAATAATCAGCGAGACCAGGGCCTCAAATTCGAGCTTCTGATCCCGGTGACGAGCCTCGAGAAGCCGACCGCCTGCCTGTCGTTCAACTACCACCAGGACCACTTCGGCCAGACCTGGGGCCTGACCTTCGCCGACGGCAGCCTCTGCCATTCCGGCTGCGTCGGCTTCGGCCTCGAACGCGTGGCGCTGGCGCTCTTCCGCCATCACGGCCCGGACGTCGAGGCCTGGCCGCCGGCGGTCCGCGAGGTGCTCTGGGGCGAGGCGGCATGAGGAGCGTCTTCCCCGATCTCGATCCGGCCAACCACAAGCCGCACCGGCTGCACGACCCGGAGCGGCGCTGGCCGGAGACGAACTGCTATGTCGATCTCCTGATCGAGGTGATGGCGGCGGCCGGGCACGATCCGGTCGCAGCGCTCGGCTTCACCGCGGCGCAGGACTTCGAGGGCGACCAGTTCACCTTCTTCAAGTTCCCGACCGCCGACCTGCAGGCGCTCGCCGGCCTCGACATCCAGGAACTCGCGATCTTCGACCGGCTGGAGACGCATCTGCGCCTCCAGGTCGAACGCGGGCGGCTGCCGCTCGTCGAGGTCGACGCCTTCTACCTGCCGGACACGCGCGGCATCACCTACCGCACGGGCCATTCGAAGACGACGATCGGCATCAATGCGCTCGACCCGGACGCGCGGCGGATGGTCTACTTCCACAATGCCGGCCTGTTCGCCCTCGAAGGCGAGGACTACGACGCCGTTCTACAGACGGGGAAGGGCGCCGATGGGGGGCTTCCGCTGTTTCCCTATGCGGAATTCGTGAAGTTCGGTGCGGGCGATGCGGCGGCCGATCCGCGCGAGACGGCAAGGGCGCTGCTCCGCCATCATCTCGGCCGGCGTCCGCGCCGGAACCCGGTCGCGGCCTATGCGGCGGCTTTCGAAGGGCATGCGCGCGAGCTTGCCGGCCGGGCGCCGGACTACTTCCATACCTATGCCTTCAACACGCTGCGTCAGCTCGGCGCCAATTTCGAGCTCTTGTCGAGCCACCTCGAATGGCTAGGCGAGGATGAGCTGAGGGCGGCCGGCGAGAGCGCCGCGCGCATCGCCGAAGGGGCCAAGACGATGCAGTTCAAGCTCGCCCGCGCGATGGCGCGGCAGCGCTTCGACGGGCTCGCGGAGGCGATCCAGCCGATGGCCGCCGCCTACGACGCCGCGATGGTGGCGCTCGCGCGATGGGCGGCGGATACGCCCGCCCGCGCGGCGGCCTGAGGGACCGGAGGAGCGGCCCATGGAGTTTCCAGCCCCGGTCGCGGCAGCGGATGCCGTCCGGCTCGACACCGGCTGGCGGCTCTGCCTGATGGAGGCTGGCGCCGATGCCGGGCCGCCTTCCGTAGCAGCCGGCGAGTGGCTGCCGGCGTCTTGCCCGGGCACCGCGGCGGCAGCGCTTGAGGCAGCGGGGCGGTGGGATCGGACAGCGCCGGCGCCGCTTCACGACAAGGATATCTGGTATCGCTGCCGGCTGGATCACGTCGGGCCGGCGCGGCTGGCCTTCGAGGGGCTCGCCACTGTCGCCGAGGTCTATCTCGACGAGCGGCTGCTCTTCACGTCCACCTCGATGTTCGAGCCGCACGATGTCGCCGTCGATCTGAAGGGCGGAGAGATGCTGTCGATCGTCTTTCGCAGCCTGGACCGGTACCTCGACGGATTGGCGGGCCCGCGTGCGCGCTGGCGGCCGCGCATGATCGACGACCAGCGCTTGCGGCTCGTCCGCACGACGCTGATCGGCCACATGCCGGGCTGGTGCCCGCCCTTCGACGTCGTCGGGCCCTGGCGGCCGATCCGCCTCATTCCGGACAGTGCTGCGCCGCGCGTCGTCGATGCCGATCTCGTCGCGCGTGTCGACGGCAGCGACGGCCTCCTCGACGTGACGCTGACGCTGTCGCGGCCGCTTAGCTCCGGCGTGGCGGCGAGCGTCGAATGCGCCGGCTGCTCCGTGGACGTCGATGCCGAAACGCCGCTTCTCCTGCGGGCGCGGCTGCGGATCCCCGACGTCGGGCTCTGGTGGCCGCGCGGTCAGGGCGCGGCGCGCCTGCATGCCGTCACGGCGACGATCGGCGGTCTCGCCCTGCCGCTCGGCCGCGTCGGTTTCCGCACGATCGTGCTCGACCGCGGCGCCGACGGGCGCGATTTCCGGCTGATCGTCAACGGCGTGCCCGTCTTCTGCCGCGGCGCCGTCTGGACGCCCTCAGATCCCGTGACGCTGCCAGCGGACGGCGAGACGCTCCGCCGCGACATCGATCTTGCTGCGGCGGCCGGCGTCACCATGCTGCGCGTCGGCGGCACCTTCGTCTACGAGGCGGATGCGTTCCATGCGCTCTGCGACGAGCACGGCATCCTCGTCTGGCAGGACCTGATGCTCGCCAATTTCGACTATCCGGCGAAGGATGCGGCGTGGTGCGCGGCGCTTGGCCGCGAGGTCGAGGCGCTGCTTCGGCGTCTCAGGCATTCGCCGTCGCTCGCCGTGCTCTGCGGCGGCAGCGAGATCGCCCAGCAGGCGGCGATGATAGGGGTCCCGGCGCGAATGGACCCGACGCCGTGGTTCGACGCGGTGGTGCGGCCGGCGGCCGAGGCGCTGCGGCCGGACCTGATCCTCGTGCCCTCGTCGCCTTCGGGCGGCAGCCTGCCTTTCGTCTCGGACGGCGGCCCGTCGCACTATTACGGCGTCGGGGCCTATTGCCGGCCGCTCGAGGATGCGCGGCGCGCGAATGTGCGCTTTGCCAGCGAGTGCCTCGCCTTTGCCAACGTGCCCGACGATACGACGCTGGCGCGCGACCTGCCGGTGCCGCCGGTGCACGATCCGCGCTGGAAGGCCGGCGTTCCGCGCGACGCGGGCGCATCGTGGGACTTCGAGGACGTGCGCGAGCACTATCTGGAGACGGTCTTCGGCGTCGACGCGCGCCGGCAGCGGATCGAGGACCCTGAACGCTATCTCGATCTCTCGCGCGCGGTGACGGCGCATGTCGTCGAGGCCACGATCGACGAATGGCGGCGGCCCAGCTCGGTGACCGCCGGGGCGCGTCTCTGGTTCTGGAAGGACCTGCGGCCCGGCGCCGGCTGGGGCGTCGTCGATTCCTCCGGTCGGCCGAAGTCGGTCTGGTACGCACTCAGCCGCGCTTTCCGGCCGCTCCGCCTGATCATCAGCGACGAAGGCGTCAACGGCCTCGTCGTCCACCTCGTCAACGATCGCGCAGAGCCGGTCGAGGGGCGGCTGACGCTTTCGTGCCTGCGCGACGGCGCGACGGCGGTCGTCAGGGGCAGCCGGGAGGTTTCCGTGGCGGCGTTCGGCACGCTGTCGATCCCTGCGTTCACGCTCTTCGGCGCCTTCTTCGATGCCGGCTACGCCTATCGCTTCGGCCCGGTGGGGCATGAGGTGACGGTCGCGCGTCTCGATGGCGATGCGGGAGAGTGTCTTGCGGAAGCCTTCCACGTCATGCCGGGTGCCGTGACGGGCGCGCACGATCTCGGCCTGACGGCGCGCGTGGAAAGGGACCGGGAGGGCTGGCGCCTTCTCGTCCGCTGCCAGCGCGCCGCCTATCACCTGCGCATCTGCGACGACGCCTTCCTGCCCGAGCACGACGGCTTCCATCTGGCTCCGGGCGAGGAGCGGGCGGTGCGGCTTCGGCCGCACACATCCAACTCGCTGCTTCCCGCAGGCATCGTCCGGGCGCTGAACGGACGCGACGCGGTTCGCTACTCCGCTGCGGCTGCTTCCGGTGTCACCGAGAGGACCGAGGCATGAGACCTGTCGTCTTCAACGGAGCGGTCGGCTGGCTGCACGGCGCGGATGGCGGCCGCGGCGTCGTCATCGCCGGCAGCCACGGCTTCGAGGATCTCTGCAGCCGCCGCTTCCTGACGCTGCTCGCCGAGCGCACGGCGCAGGCCGGCCTGCCGGCGCTGCAGTTCGATTATCCCGGCTGCGGCGATGCGGCCGGCGATCATGAGGATGCGGGCGTCGCCGGCTGGATCGCAAGTATCGGCGCCGCGATCGATGCGCTGAAACGCGAGACCGGGGTTCGCGACGCCCTCGTGGTCGGCTTCCGGCTTGGTGCGCTTCTCGCCGCGCACGCCGTCCTCGGCAGGGAGGACGTGGCCGGGATTGCGCTGCTCGCGCCGCCGACCTCCGGGCGCAGCTTCGTTCGCGAGCAGGTCGGGCTTGCGCGGATGATCGATGCGGCGCTGCCGCGTGCCGAAGGCGCCGCGCCCTTCGACGGACTGGAGACGGCGGGCTTCCGGCTGTCGCGCAGGGTCGTCGACGACCTGACGCGCCTCGACTGGCCGAACATATGTGTGACGCGCCGCATCCTGCTGATGTCGAAGAGCGAGACGCCGGCAGAGGCTGCCCTGGCGCAGCGCCTGGTGGATAATGGGACGGAATGCGTGCGCATGCCCTTCGCCGGCTACAATCGGCTGATGTGCGACCCCACCGCCAACGCCGTGCCGGGCGACGTCATCGAAAGCTGCGTTTCCTTCCTGTCGTCCGCCGCAGGATTCGACCGGCCGGGCCTTCCCGCGCCGGAAGGCGATCGGACGCTTCGGCATGCCGACTACGAGGAGGAGCCGGTGGTGATCGGGCCGGCGCCGCATCTCGTCGGTGTGCTCTGCAGGCCGGCGGCCGACCGGCGCTCGGATGTCGCGACCGTCTTCCTCAATTCCGGCGGCGTGCCGCATGTCGGCTGGGCGCGCGGCACGGTGGAGATGGCGCGCGCGCTCGCCGCAGCCGGCCAGACGTCGCTGCGCGTCGATCTGCCGGGCCTCGGCCAGAGCGAGGCGCCGGCGGAACGCCAAGTCTTCCTCTATGACCGGCGCACGCGCTTCGACGTGATGCGGGCGATCGACTGGCTGGAGCGCCGTGGCTTTCGGCGCGTCGGGCTTGCGGGCGTCTGTGCCGGCGCGTTCCAGTCGTTGCACACCGCGCGGGCGGATCGGCGGGTCGTCCGCCTAACGATGATCAACCCGCTCTGCTTCCGCTGGAACGCTTCCTATGCGCTCGACCTCGCGGTCTGGAAGACCTATGAATCCTCGAAGGTCACCCTCGGCCAGAGCCGGGCGGATCTGGAGGAGAGGCCGGCGGCCGGAGACGGCCGCCGGCTCCGCATGGGGCTGAAATGGCTGACACGGCGGCTCCGGCGCGGCATCGAAGGCGTCAAGACCGCGTTCCTGTCCGTATCGGTCTCGCGGCTGCTCTTCGGCAGCGTCGTCGAACGCTGGATCCGCGCGCTCTCCGCGCGCGGCGTACGCATGACCTTCGTCTCCTCGGCCGGGGACCTGAGCAACGAGGAGATCGCCCGACATTTCGGTCCTGGCGGCATCCGGCTGGCGGCGATCCCGGGCGTCACGCGGCTCGTCATCGAGAACGCCGACCACACGCTGACGCCGCGTCCGGCGCGCGAGGAACTGACGCGGCACCTGATTGCGCTCGACCTCGCAGCGGCGGAGCCGGATCGGGCCGTGAGCGGCGAAACGCTCTCCGTCAGCGCGGCCGATCCCGCGAGCGCGATCGCCTGAGGCAAGGGCCGGAACGGGGCGCGCCACGGCGCGTTTATCCGCGACCGTCCCTGGATCGTTGCCGCTCCGTGGAGTCGCGGAAACGGTCCATGTCTTTGTCTTGTCGCGTTTCCGAACGGAAAACCGGTTTCCACTTTTCCTGGAAACGCTCTGAACAGGAGCGGCATCCGATGGCAGATACCGAAGGCACCTTCGATCGCCGGACGGTGCTTGCCGGGGATCGAACCATCTACGCCGCCGAGCGCACCTATGCCGCCTGGGTGCGCACGGGGCTTGCGGCGCTTGCGAGCGGCGTCGGCGCCAAGGCGACGCTGAAAGGCGTGATGCCGGAGACGATGATCCTGCTCACCGGCACGATCCTCGTCGTCTTCGCCGCTTTCTGCTTCGCGGTCGCGGTGCTGCGCGAGATGTGGCCGGGCCCGCCGCCGCCCGAGCCGGACGTCGGGCGCATCCCGCCGGTCGTCCTCGTCATCGTCAACGGCTTCCTGATCGTGGTCGCGGCCGTCGCGCTCTTCGGGATCTGGTTCGGCCACACCGGCAGCGTCGGCTGACTTCGGTCAGGCGGGCTGCCCCGCCGCACCGACCTGCGGCCAGCGGCTCTTGAGGAGCAGGAAGGACATCACCGCGACGTTCAGCACGTTCCAGGCGATGCCGTTCAGGAAGGCGGCCGCATAGGAGCCGGTCAGGTCGTGGATCCAGCCCGACATCCAGCCGCCGAGCGCCATGCCGCCGATCGTCGCCATGACGACGAGGCCGACGCGCTGCCCGGCCTCGGCCGCGGGCATGTATTCGCGCACGATGATCGCGTAGCAGGGCACGATGCCGCCCTGCGCCAGGCCGAAGATCAGCGAGACGACGTAGAGCGAGGCAAGCCCCGTCATCGGGACGAAGAGCATCAGCGAGATGCCCTGCAGCAGCGAGCCGATGAGCAGCGTGCGGATGCCGCCGATCCGGTCGGCGATCGTGCCGGAGAGCACGCGGCTGATGATGCCGGCGGCAAGCATCAGCGACAGCATCTGCGCGCCGTTGGCGATGCCGTAGCCGAGGTCGTGGCAATAGGCGACGATGTGGACCTGCGGCATCGACATGGCGACGCAGCAGCCGATGCCGGCGACGAAGAGCAGCGCCTGGAGCGCGCGCGGCGAAAGCGAGATCGACGGCTTCGGCCGCGCGTGGACGCTCCGTCCGGCGACCGCCACCGCCGTCGGTCGCGGCGGCCGGGCCCGGAGCGCAAGCAGCAGCGCGCCCATGCCGAGGAGGCAGACGACGCCGACGCCGACATAGGTCGTGCGCCAGCCGACGCTCGCGATGAAGGGACGCATGGCGAGCGGCCAGAGCGCGCCGGCGAGGTAGTTGCCGCTCGCCGCCACGGCGACGGCAAGGCCACGGCGGCGCTCGAACCAGTGCGAGATGTCGGCAAGAAGCGGCCCGAAGGAGATCGAGGCGCCGAGGCCGATGAAGATCCCCTGAAACGCTGCGAACGCGGCGAGCGATCCGGCCTGTCCGGCGAGGATGAAGCCGGCGGCGAGCGCCAGCACCGAGAAGAAGGCGGGCCTGACGAAGCCGAAGCGGTCGATCAGCCGGCCC
>JBQCEN010000259.1:0-26998 GCA_051960215.1 Pararhizobium sp. | reverse complement strand
TAGAGCTCGGCTTCAAGCATCGCGAAGTGCGTCCACTTGACGATGTTCAGCCACTGGATGTCGCCCTGGCGCACGGCCGGTCCCAGGGGCTCCTGCGAGATCGTCTCCGGCAGGATGACCTGCTGGTCCGGGTTCTTCATCTTGAGGCGCTCGGCGGCGAGGCCGGACTTGTCGGTCGTGTACGCATCGCAGCGGCCCTGGTCGTAAGCCGCGACGGCCTCGTCGGCCTTCTCGAAGGCGACAAGCTCGTACTTCATGTTGTTCTGCCGGAAGTAGTCGGCGAGGTTCAGCTCCGTCGTCGTGCCGGTCTGAACGCAGACGGAAGCGCCGGACAGCTGCAGCGCCGAGTTGATGTTCATGTCCTTGCGGACCATGAAGCCCTGGCCGTCGAAATAGTTGACGACGGAGAAGGCGATGCCGAGCTGCGTGTCACGACTCATGGTCCAGGTCGTGTTGCGCGACAGGATGTCGATGTCGCCCGACTGCAGGGCGGTGAAGCGCTCCTTGGCGGAGAGCGGCGTGAACTTCACCTTCGTGTCGTCGCCGAAGATGGCGGCCGCGACGCCGCGGCACAGATCGACGTCTATGCCCTTCCAGTTGCCGTCCTTGTCGGGATTCGAGAAGCCCGGCAGGCCCTGGCTCACGCCGCACTGGACGAAGCCCTTCTTCTTGACGTCGTCCAGCGTCGTGGCGGAAGCGGCGCTGATTCCGTAACCGAGCACCGCCGCCAAACCGATCGCGGCCGTCAGGATCGTTCGTTTCATCTGATACAACCTTTTGTTCTGTTGCCCTTGTCTCTCCCATGGCGCGGCAAGGCGCAACACAAGGAACGATCGCATCCCGCGTCACCGACCTATCCGCCCCGACCGGCGCATCACATGCCGAAATGCCGCAGGGGTCAAGTCAGGCCATAGTCAAAAACGACAGGCTTCCGCCGCATTTCGGCCATGGTGCCGCCGCTTCCGGCGCTCTGCCTTTCCTTTCGAGCCGATTTGCCTAATCTGCAAACCGATTCATGTCCTTCCGCGGCCCGACGAGGCGCGCGCACTTTCCGGAGACCGCATGGCACAGACCGATCAACAGGACCGCGATCGCGGCATCAATACCCGGCTCGCCCATGACGGCTACGATCCCCGGAGCTTCCACGGCTTCGTCAATCCGCCGGTCGTGCACGCCTCGACGGTGTTCTATCCCGATGCGCGGACGATGGAGACGCGCGACCAGAAATACACCTACGGTACGCGCGGAACGCCGACGACGGACGCGCTCGCCGAGCTGGTCACACAACTGGAAGGCGCGGAAGGGACGGTCATCGTGCCCTCCGGGCTCGCGGCGGTCACCGTGCCGTTCCTGACCTTTCTGTCGGCCGGCGACCACGCGCTGGTCGTCGATTCGGTCTATCATCCGACCCGCCATTTCTGCGACACGATGCTGAAGCGGATGGGCGTCGAGGTCACCTATTACGATCCCGCGATCGGTGCCGGCATCGAGAGCCTGGTGCGGCCGAACACGAAGCTGGTCCACGCCGAGGCGCCCGGCTCCAACACGTTCGAGATGCAGGACATTCCGGAGCTGGCCGCCACCGCCCACCGGCACGGCGCGATCGTCACGATGGACAACACCTGGGCGACGCCGCTCTATTTCAAGCCGCTCGACCATGGCGTCGACATCTCGATCCATGCGGCGACGAAGTATCCGTCGGGCCATTCGGACGTGCTCCTCGGCACGATCTCGGCCAATGCCGCGACATGGGACGCGCTGCATGAAGCGCACATCACCCTCGGCGTCTGCGCCGCGCCCGACGACTGCTACCTCGTGCTTCGCGGCATGCGCTCGATGGGCCTGCGGCTCGAGCGCCACCAGGAGAGCGCCTTGGCGATCGCCGAGGCGCTCGAAGGCGCGTCCGGCGTCGCTCGCGTGCTGCACCCTGCCCTTCCGAGCCACCCGGGACACGCGATCTGGAAGCGCGACTTCCGCGGCGCCTCCGGCATCTTCTCGATCGTGCTCGACGGCGGGGCGCCCGCCCGCCACAAGGCGAAGGCGCACGCCTTCCTCGATGCCCTCCGGATCTTCGGCCTTGGCTATTCCTGGGGCGGCTACGAAAGCCTTGCCGTCCATGCCATCCTCACGGACAGGACCGTGACGCCGGTGCCGCCGGAAGGTCCGGTGATCCGCCTGCAGATCGGGCTCGAGGACGTGCCGGACCTGATGGAGGACATCCGCCGCGGCCTCGCCGCCGCCGCCAACGCTTGAAGGCCGATGCGCCGCGGAACAAGCCTGACGCGCAGACGTTCTTCGATTCGCTTCCGAACAGCCGGATGACGCCTCCCCTCATGCCGGAACAACAAGCCGAAAACGACGGCCGCTACGGTCATATCGACGCGCTCAAGGGCGCCGGCATCCTGCTCGTCGTGTTCGGCCACTACATCGAGCAGGCGTCGTCGCGCTCGGAGATCCTGCACTCGGCCTATATCGACATCTACAGCTTCCACATGCCGCTCTTCGTCTTCCTCTCCGGCATCTTCGCCCGCGAGTCGCTGAAGAGCCGGGACTATCAGAAGATCATCTGGACGCTGTTCTTCCCGCTCGTCGTCTTCCAGTTCATCTACATCGTCGTCGGGCGGTTCACGGACTGGTACAGCTATTCGGTCTTCGCGCCCTACTGGCTGCTCTGGTTCATCGCGAGCATGATCGGCTGGCGCATCCTCTTGCCGCTCTTCGCCTCGCCGATCGGCCTCGTCGTCTCTCTCGCTGGCGCGGTGCTCGCCGGCTACGACCATTCGGTCGGCTATGCGCTCAGCGCTTCGCGCACGATCTACTTCATGCCGTTCTTCATCTTCGGCCATCTCTACGGCATGCAGCTGGTCGAGATCGCGCGAAAGCACCGGGGACCGTTCATCGCGCTCTTCGTCATCTGCATCGCGATCGTCACCCTCTGGTGGGAGAACGGCCTGCACGGGGCGGCGCTCACAGGCAGCCACGACTACGACAGCGCACCGCCGAACGACACGTTCCCCGGCATCGCGCGCCTTCTGGTCATCCTGCTCAGCACCGCGACGCTGCTCGGCTTCTCCGCCCTCGTCCCGACCGGCCCGCGGGCTCTGAGGAGCCTCGGCGAGCGCTCGCTCTCCGTCTACCTGATCCACGGCCTCGTCGTCATGGTGACGGTCAGCGCGGGACTGCTCGACATCATCCCGGACAGCCTGCTTATCCCGGCCTGCATCGCGATCGCCATCGTCGTCGCGGGCCTCACGGCGCTGCTCGACGGGCCGATGCGCCGCATCTTCCGCCCGCCGACGCAGCGGCCGCCGATGCAGGATCCGATCCCGCACTGGCTCAGCCGGTTCCATTGACGCGAAATCGCTTGCCGCGGCCATGCCGGTCGCGGACGCGGGCCCATGTTCGCAAATCGCTACGTCAAAACGGGATCGGCCGCGGTGCGGGACCCGGGTCGGGCGACGGGTCCGGCGGCAGCGGCCGGGGGCGCGGCGGCTCCGGCTGGGGGATCGGGAACGGGCGGGGCGGCGTCGCCATGAGTCCACGTCTCCTTTGCACGGTTCGGATTCCCCTCCGAACCGTGTGCGGCGCGGCCCTGTTCCCTGCCAGGCGCAGTCGTGATCACGCCGCCGAGATGGCGGCGTAAGCACTGCAGCCGGTCATGGAAAGATCGGGATCTAGAAGAACGTCGTACAGACGGCGACAAGCCCGCCGCCGACGAAGACGAGGGAAGCAACGATGAAGAACGTCACACCGAGCCAGCCGATCTGCGGCTCGTAATCCGGGACGAGCGTCACCTTTTCCTCTGCAGAAGCCATTGAATTCCTCCTCCGATGCGACCGATCGGCAGGCAACGGCTCCTCTCCGCCCCCCGCCACGGTAACCGGAGATTGTCCCATGCACGGCAAGAAAGCAATGGGCGAACGCGACAGCGCGCCGCAGCGACCTGATGCAGCGCGCTGGCGTTCATTCCGCGACGTGGCCGGAGACACCGAGATATCGCCAGAAGCGCCGAGGCTGGATGCGTGACGAAGCTGGAAAATGTTCCGGCTTCGGACGCCGCAGGCGCCACCGGCCATGATCTAGCATTGACTCGGTGATCCACCGTCTCCTCCACCAGTCTTGCAAAATCGAGATCGCGGGAGGTTGTCCGAAGTTGGATGATGTTCAGGGCCAGTGAAGCGAACGCGGCCAGCCTGTCGCATTCGCTTTCATCAAAGCCGGCGCGGCTGGCTGGTCGTCGATTATGCAAAGTGCACCGAGCGGGAGGTGCGGTTCCATCTCAAGCGGGAAGCCTGCGTAAACCGGATTCCGGGGTGGCCCACAAGAAGCGGATTGCGGTGAAACCGGAACATCGGATTCCGGTCGCTGACACGAACGCTTCACGTCCCATGATTGAATAATTGCAGAACGCCTGTTCCCGTGGCACTTCCATGTATTCAATGCCTGTACTGGCCAAGAAAATCTGGCGGTCCCGGTCGAGCTGCGTAATGGCGCAGATCGGCACGCCGAATGCCTGGGATGCAAGACGCGTCACAAACTCGAGATCGCCGACTTGGTTGAGGCCTTTGCAGATCAAGGCGCGACATCCGCTCCTGACGTTCGGCCTCACGCGGCGATATGGGAAAGCTTGGCTTGCTGTCGACCCTGCAGTCATTTGATTTGGTGCTAGCGCTCTGCGACAGCGCAACGAGCAAGGCCGAGCGTACCCTGGAATTCGATCGGGTCGGACTAGCTTCTGGCGACCTCGATCTGGAAGCGATAGCGGTCGGCCCGGAAGTGAAGGATGGCGTATTCGGCCGGTTGGCCGCTTCCATCGAACGATTGCCGGCGGGCGATGAGTAGCGGCGAACCCGGAGCCACTTCCAGGGCTGCCGCCATCTCCGGCCCGGCGATCGCGGCCTCGATATATTCGCGGGCGCGCTTGATCTGGATCCTGCAGCGGCGCTGCAGCCATTCGTAGAGCGATCCCTTGCTCAACTCGTCTGCCGTCGGCGGCTTCACCTCCCGGAACAGGCGGGGCGCAAGCCAGGATATGGCGATCCCAATCGGTGCGCCGTCAGCCTTCAGCAGGCGCTTCGAACAGAAGACCATGGCGTTCGACTTGACTTCGAGCGCTTCGGCTACCTCGCTCGTCGCACGGACTCGGCCAGCGCCTTGCGTCTCGTATGACGGCGAAAGGCCGCGGCGCCGCATGTCCTCCGCAAAGCCCGACATTTCCTCCGCCGGCTGATCGACCCGCGCGCGCAGCACGATGGATCCCTTGCCCGACCGCCTGACAATCAGGCCCTCCTTTTCGAGGTCGTTGAGCGACGCGCGCGATGTGGCTCGGCTGACCCCGAAGACGGTGTTCAACTGAGCTTCGGAAGGCAAGACCTCCCCCGGCGCGAATTCGCCGTTGCGGATCGCCGCGCGCAGCCGCTCGGCGATTTGAAACCACAGCGGCATGGGGCCGTGATCAGGCAGGGGATCATTCCAGCGCATCTGCATTGGTCCGAACGTCATATCATTTGCAATCGACATTGTTCTCTGTCAGTCTATGCACGCGGTGCCGGAATTTAGCAACTCGAGCACCGTCGCGGGCGATCCGGAAAGGTCGCAAGACGAACCGGCCACGACATCTGCGTCGGTGAGCCGGACTGGCCGTCCGCGGGGTGCGTCGGGCAAACGGGTGGAGGCTCGGACCTTGCGCACTCAGGATTTCTCCTGTGGCGCCTGTGCACGGCCGTCGCAGGCAACAGCGTCCGGGAGGGAAGCCGTTGACGTCTCTTCCGGGCAATAACCGCACGAACGCGGACGTCCAAATCTTGTCCAGAGGGAACTCACACCATGTTCAGAAGCTTGGCCGTAGCGGCCGCCATGCTGGCGCTCGCCCCCGTGTCCCAGAGCCTTGCCCAGGAGAAGCTGCCGATCTCGCAGAAGACCTGTGCGGAGCTCGCGGACTTCTACAAGAAACTTCCATTCACTGACATTCTTCCGCTCGAAGAAGGTCCGATCTCGATCACGGGCAAGAGCGGCGACATCACGATCGGCTTCTCGCAGACCGGCTTCAACCATCCTTGGCGCATCGCGATGCTTGAGGCACTGCAGGCGGAAGCCTGCCGCCACTCCAATATCAAGCTGATCGTCCTCGACGGCAATGTCGACGTCGCCAAGCAGAGCAATGACGTGCGTGACCTGCTGGCCCGAGGTGTGGACGCGGTGCTTCTCAGTCCGGTCGAATCAGCCGCACTGGTGCCTGCGGCGCGCGCCGTCATGAAGGCGAACCTGCCGTTGATCGTGATGGACAGGGACGTGCCGACGGCGAAGACGCTCTTCATCGGCCAGAGCAACGTGACCATGGCCGAAAAGGTCGCCGAGCGCATGGTCAAGGACCTCGACGGTAAGGGCGATATCGTTGTGATCACCGGCCTCAAGGGCTCTTCGCCTGCCGTCGACCGCGACCAAGGCATGAAGAACATCATCGCCAAATATCCGGGGATCAAGGTCCTGGGGGTCGGCGACGGACAATGGATCCGTGAGCCCGCGGTGCAGATCATGGAGGACTTCCTGACCGCACATCCACATATCGATGCGGTGTTCTCTCATGCCGAGGAATCGTCCTGGGGCGCTCAACTCGCGATCGCGCGCGCCAAGCGCTGTGGCGACCATATCCGCCAGTATACGTTCGACGGATCGAACGCTGGCTTCAAGTCCGTCAAGGCCGGCACCTTCAAGGCCGACGGCAACTACACGCCATTCATCGCCGATATCGGCCTGCGTGCCGCGATCTACACGATGATGGGCAAGGCTGTTCCGGGAGCGAAAGACTATTCGGAACCGGGAAAATATCTCCAGCTTCCCGACTCACCAACCGTGGTGCCGGAGAACGCCGCCGAATGGATCGGGCGCGGCTGGGGCAATTTCGAGCCGCCCGCCGATCCTTGCAAGTAGGATGCCATCGGAGCGGGTTCGCGCGCAGTCGTCGCCGGACCCGCTCCCCGACATCGCGCGTTCGGCATAGGAACACCAAGACTGTGGATACGCCGCTTCTCGAAGCCCGCGGCCTCAGCAAGGCCTTTGGCGGAAACGCCGTCCTTTCCGGCATCGACCTTTCCGTATCCGCGGGAGGCGTTCACGCCATCGTCGGGGAGAACGGCGCCGGCAAGTCGACACTCATAAAGATCCTCGGCGGCGTCCATGCTCCGGATGCCGGGTCGGTGCTCATCGAAGGCCGCGCCGTCGCCCTGCGCTCGCCGCACGTCGCTCTGGCGAACGGCATCGTCGTCATCCATCAGGAGCTCTCCCTCGCGCCGCATCTTTCGGCAGCGGAGAACATCTTCCTCGGCCACTTCCCGCGCACGGCGTTCGGCTTCGTCGCCAGGCGCAGGATGCACGCCATGACGCGTGGCCTGCTCGAACGGTTGTCGATCGACATCGATCCGTCGATGCCGGTCGGCAGGCTGAGCATCGCCCAGCAGCAGATGATCGAGATCGCCAAGGCCATATCGGTCAAGGCGCGGGTCCTCATCCTGGACGAACCGACGGCCGTGCTCGATGCCAATCGCGTCGCGACTCTCTTTGACCTCATCGACCGGCTGCGGCAGGAGGGCATCGGCATTATCTTCATCTCCCATCACCTGGAGGAGATCTTCCGCATCGCCGACCGGGTGACGGTGCTTCGCGACGGCCGCCGCACGGGCGTGAGCCCCATCGGCGAGGTCGACCAGGACTGGCTCGTCTCGAAGATGATCGGCCGCGATTTCGCCGCCTACGAAGTGCGCGCGCGCAGTCGCGGTGACGTCGCCCTGTCTCTCGAGAACCTGACCTGCAAGGGGCGTTTCTCCAATGTGTCGCTGACCGTCCACAAGGGCGAGATCGTCGGCATGGCGGGCCTGGTCGGGGCGGGCCGGACGGACGTCGCGCAGGCGATCGTCGGCCTGCTCCAGCCGACGGCGGGCTCGATCCGCGTCTTCGGCCGGAAGAGCCGCATCCGCGAGCCGAACGCGGCAGCGCGCCTCGGCATCGCCTATGTCAGCGAGGACCGCAAGGCCTTCGGCTTGCTCGCCAACCGGCCGGTCAAGGAGAACGCCACGATCTCCAACCTCGCGCGGTTCCGCCGCTTCGGCTTCCTTCGCCTCGGCCGAGAGCGGGAGTACGTCCGTACGATGATCGGGCGACTCGATATCCGGCTCGCCAGCATGGACCGCGAGATCCGGACGCTGAGCGGCGGCAATCAGCAGAAGGTGCTCCTGAGCCGCGCGCTCGCGGTCAATCCCAAGGTGCTGATATTCGACGAGCCGACGCGCGGCGTCGACATCGGCGCCAAGCGCGAGATCTACGGCTTCATCGAAGAACTGGCGGCGAACGGCGCCGCGATTCTCATCATCTCGTCGGAAATGGAAGAGGTTCTGCGCCTCTCCGATCGCGTGGTCGTCATGCGCCGGGGCCGGGTCGCAGCCACCTTGGCGCGCGAGGAGGCTTCGGAGGAAGCCATCATGCGCGCCGCATCTCTCGACGCCTGAAACATCGGGACATCCTCATGGTTCATTCCGCATCCACCCTCGATATCGGCACGCGAACGCGATCCTTCGCCTCGATCTGGCGGCGCATGGGGGTCCTGCTCGCGCTTGTCCTCCTCGTCATCGCCTCGTCCTTCCTGTCGGATCGCTTCCTGACGGTTCCGAACCTTTTGAACGTGCTCAGGCAGGTCGCGATCGTCGGCATCCTCGCGGTCGGCATGACCTTCGTCATCCTCACGAAGGGCATCGACCTTTCCGTGGGGTCCATCCTCGGCCTGTCGGTCGTTCTCTTCGCGGGGCTGCTGGTGAACCACGGGATGATCGTGGCGATCCCCCTCGGCCTGCTCGCGGCCATGGCCGTCGGGCTCGTCAACGGCATCGGCATCGCCTATGCGGGCGTGCCGCCGTTCATCATGACGCTCGGGATGCTGTCCTTCGCGCGGGGCCTCGCCTTCATCTATACCGGCGGAACGCCGATCCCGATCCTCAACGAGGCCTTTTACAACCTCGGCAACGGCTATCTCTTCGGCATCCCAATTCCTTCGCTGATCATGCTCGCCGTCCTCATCGCGAGCGGCGTGGTGCTGTCGCTGACGCCGTTCGGCCGCTCGGTCTACGCGATCGGCTCGAACGAGGACGCCGCACGGCTCTCGGGCCTGCCGGTGCGCCTCTACACGACCATCGTCTACGTCATCGTCGGCGGCGTCTCGGGGCTTGCCGGCCTTGTCTACGCCTCGCAATTGAGCGTCGGGACGCCGATCGCGGGGCAGGGCTACGAACTCGACGCGATCGCCGCGGTGGTGGTCGGGGGAACCTCGCTCTTCGGCGGCAAGGGCTCCGTCGTCGGCACCTTCGTCGGCACCCTGATCATCGGCGTCCTCGCCAATATCCTGAACCTGACCGGCGTCGATCCGTTCGTGCAGCAGCTCTTCAAGGGGGCGCTGATCGTCGTCGCCGTCTACATCATGTCCCGGTCGAGCCGCTCATGAGCATCGACACGGGCTCGTGGCGCCGCGGCCGGCTGCCGAACCTTGCCGATCTGGATCGGATCGGCAGCACGATCGATCGGCTGCGGCCGCTGGTCGACGCGCATGTCACGCCCGAAAGGGTGCTGCGCTACGCCCGCGCGATCAGCGAAACGCCGGCGCCCTCGACGACCGCCAGCGCAATGCGGGCGCCGGTCCTCCACCGGCTGCTCGCCGAGGACGGATCGTTTGACTGGCCGCTGAGGCTGGACGACGATTTCGAGCGGACCGGCAACACTGTGCTCGTCTGCGGGCGCGGCGAGCGAAAGCCGCTCTGGTACTTCGCGCATCTCGACACGATCAGCTATCTGGTCCAGCCAGCCCGCGACGGTGCCTATCCGCTCGTGCCCTTCTGCTATCACCTGACGGAAAACGGCAGCCGCCCGGCCCAGGCGCTGCGCTACGATCTTGCCGAGAGAGGCTTCTCGGTCTGCGCCGAGGGCGAACTGCGCTCCGTTGACGGCAAGCCGTATTTTCATCCAGACGGCGGATCACGCGGCGAATTGCGCACCGGCGACCGGGTTGTCCCGATCGCGCCTTTCAGCGTCTCGGCGAGCGGCGAGATCGTCGGCCACCTCGACAATGGCGGCGGGGTTGCCGCGCTGGCGGTCGCAGCATCGGTGCTCGCGCGTACCGGAGTCGATGCCATGATCGCGTTCCCGGACGAGGAGGAAGGCCCGCGCGGCTCGGGCAACCAGATGATCGGACGTGGCACGGCTCGGCTCATCGCCGACCGGCAGCCGCCGGACCTGGCGATCGTCGTCGACATGCAGCAAGCGATCGACGGGGACGCGCAAAGCGCTTCGATGGCCGGGCGATTGGGCGCCGGCGCGGTCTTGAGCGAGTTTTCGAGCCTGGGGCGCGGCGCGGTCACCCCGCCGCCGCTCTATGCGCTTGCGCAGGAAAGCGTCCGCAGGCTCGGTGCATCGGGAGTTTGCGTGCGCGAATCGGGCAACACCTATACGTCGCGCAGCGACGACGTCAGCATCATGCTGAAGACGCCCGCCATCCTGCTCCTTGGCTTTCCCGGCTTCGACCGACACTTCGATCGAGCCTATCCGCGCGCCCATCTTTCCGATCTCGTGAACCTCTCAAAGGCGCTGGTCTACATGTCGGCCTTGGCGACGGTGTTGGTGGAGCCGGCATCCGGCGGAAGTGCGTGCCATGTGTGAGATCGTCACCGTCGGGTGGCTCACGGTCGACGACATCGTCCTTCGCGACGGGACCTGCTCCTTCGCCTCGCCGGGCGGTGGCGCGCTTTATTCGGCCGTCGGCGCCCGCATGTGGAACCCGTCGGTCGGGATTCATGCAGCTGCCGGCCGCCCCTACGCCGAGATGACCCGTGCCGCGGTCGGCGCGCGCGGCATCGACACGCGGGGGATCGGCGACGCGAAGGGCAACGGCCTGGAGCTTTGGCTGCTGCACGAGAGCGATGCCGACAAGCAGCAGCTCCCGAAGCTCTCCTCGTCCTCGGCGGCCGAGATGGACGGCGAGCGCGGCCCGCTGCCGTCCACCTACGAGACGGCGCTCGGCTACCACATCGCGCCGCAGGGACCGGCGAGTTCGATCGCCAATGCCCACCGGCTCGGTGGCCGGGAAGCGATCGTCACGATGGACATCCTGTCGGACAGCTTCATCGACGCCTCGCTCTACCGCGACCTCGCCTTTCTCGACCGGTTGACCGCGTTCCTGCCAAGCGAGGCCGAAATCCGTCGCATCTGGCGGGCTTCGGACATTGAGGCGTGGCTTGCGGAAGGGGCGCACGCCCATGATTGCCACATGGTGGCAAAACTCGGGGCCGCCGGCTCTCTGGTTGCCGAACGCGGCTCGGGCCGGCTCCTGCAGGTGCCACCCGTCAACGTGGAGGTCAGGGACACGACCGGTGCTGGTGATGCCTATTGCGGCGGTTTCGTCGCCGGTCTCGTTGCGCGCCGGCCAATCGCCGAATGCGCGGCAATGGCCACGGTATCGGCCTCTTATGTGGTGGAGGCGAGCGGCGCCCTCGCCACCCTGCAGCCGTCGTACGAGGAACGCGACGCGCGGCTTCGCGACGTCCTGAACCGCATTGAAACAGCGTGACGCGCGCCATGGTCCTATCGCGGAAGGAAGCCGAGGAATGCCGATCTCTTCAAACGATCCATTGACGCTGAAGCGCATTTTCCGGGACAGATGGCCGCTCATCGGCGACATCCATCTGCCGCCCCTCCCCGGCACTCCGCGCTATCGCGGCGCGACCATGGACGAAATCGTCGAAATGGCACTTAAGGACGCGAACGCCTATGTCGAGGGTGGCATGGACGGCATCATCATCGAGAACCACGGTGACATCCCCTTCCTCAAGCCTGGAACGATCGGCCCGGAGATCATCGCGGCGATGACGGCGGTCGCCTACGCGGTGGCGCGTGCGGTGCCGGTGCCAATCGGCATAAACCTGCTCGCGAACGATGCGGTCGGGGCGCTGGCCATCGCTAAGGCGTGCGGCGCGCATTTCGTGCGCGTCAACCAGTGGGTCAACGCCTATGTGAGCAATGAGGGCATCGTCGAGGGGGAGAGCGCGAGGGCACTGCGCTTCCGTCGAATGATCGATGCCGAAGATGTCGCCATATTCGCCGATGTCCATGTCAAGCACGGCTCTCACGCGATCGTCTCGGATCGGCCGGTCCGCGAGCAGGCGTCCGATGTCGAGTTCTACGATGCCGACGTGGCGATCGCGACCGGCAACCGCACCGGCGATTCGGTACCGGCCGACGAGATTGCCGCTATCCGCTCGGGTACATCGCTGCCGGTGATCGGCGGCAGCGGCATGACGCTTGCCAATGTGCGGGAGATCCTGCCGCGGCTCGACGGCGCCATCATCGGCTCGAGCCTCAAGCATGATGGAGTCTGGTGGAATGCCGTGGACCGCGCCCGGGTCAACGCGCTCACCGGCGTCGTCGCCGAGATGCGCGAACGTGCCGGAGGGTGCGGCTGATGGCGACCGTGACGCGCGATCTCGCCCGCCTTTATTGCGAGAGCGATGCCCTGGCGCTCGCCGAACTCGTCAGGACGAGACAAGTGAGCGCGCTCGAACTTGTCGAGACGGCGATTGCGGCCATCGAAGCGCTCGACGGCGAGCTCAACGCCGTCGTCATCAGGACCTTCGACGCGGCCCGCGAGGCCGCCCGCCGCCCGCTCGAGGGCGCCTTCGCCGGAGTGCCGTTCCTGATGAAGAACATCGGTTCCATGTGGAAGGGAACGCGCCTCGACGCCAGCCTGAAATATCTGGAACGCTTCGTTTGTGACTATGATTCCGTCATGGTCGAGCGGATCAAGGCCTCCGGCCTCATCATGCTCGGGCGGAGCAACGTGCCGGAGAACGGCTGGTCCATCGGAACGGAGCCGCGCCTCTATGGCCCGACGCGCAATCCCTGGAACCCCGGTTTCACGCCTGGCGGGTCGAGCGGCGGCGCCGCGGCGGCGGTGGCCGCGCGCATGGTGCCGATCGCGGAGGCCTCGGACGGTGGCGGATCGATCCGGGCCCCGGCTTCCTGTTGCGGCCTCGTCGGACTTAAGCCGTCGCGCGGGCGGATCAGCTACGGGCCTGAAGATGTCGATCTCTGGTTCGGCAGCATCGCGACGCTCTGCGTGTCGCGGTCGGTTCGCGATACCGCAGCCTTCCTCGAAGTGGTCGCCGGCAATACCGTCGGCGACCCCTACGTTCTGCCGCGGCCGGATCGTTCCTGGCTCGACGCCTTGGAGGATGCGCCGCGACGGCTGAAGATCGGCTTGACGCGCGAGGCGCCGTGGGGCGAGCCTTGCGCGCCGGAGGTTCTCGCCGCACTCGATCGCATGGCGGGGCTTTTCGAAGCGATGGGCCACGACGTCGAGGAGGCCCGGCTCGACCTGCCGATCGAGGAATTCTGGAAGCGCTATAACGACATCAACGCCGTCGAGACCGCGGCCGCCTTCGACCGCCTCGCGTCGGTGGTCGGCCGACCCGTCCGAAACGACGAGCTCGCGCCATTCAACGCGGCTCTGCTCGCTCACGGCCGGCAGATGAGTGCGGTCGACTACGCGCACAGCATCACCGCCGTCAGGAAGGCCGGCCAGCAGCTCGCGCGAGCGATCGACCGTTTCGACGTCTTCCTGACGCCGACGCTGACCCAGCCGCCGCGGCCGGTGCATTACTGGTCGCTCGAGGAACCGGATCGCGAGACCTACCTGCGCAGGTGGGCCGATGCCGGCTACCTCTTTCTGTTCAACCTGTCGGGCCTGCCGGCGATCTCGGTTCCCGCCGGCCGGACCGCGACGGATCTCCCGATCGGGGTGCAGATGGTGGCAAGCCTTGGTCGGGAGGATGTTCTGCTGAGGCTTGCCCGGCAGATCGAAATCGCAGCGCCCTGGGCGGATCGTGTTCCCCATCTTGCCACAACGTCGTAGCCGCTTCGGTGTCCTCCTCAGGCGCCGCTGTCGCCGAAGCTGATGCAGCCCGACTTGACACGGACTTCATCCTCTGTCCAAGTAAAGCGCTACACTAAACCGGTTTACAAGGGTGCGGAATGAGCACTCGGAAGCTGCCCAGCCTGAAGGACGTCGCCGAGGCGGCCGGCGTCTCGGTGACCACGGTCTCGCGGCTGTTGAACGGCAGCCTCGAGCTGCCAATGACGACCAAGGCGCGGATCGACGAGGCGATCCGCGCGCTCAACTACCAACCGAACCCCCATGCGCGCCGCTTGAGCCGCGGGCGCTCCGATACGGTCGGGCTGGTGATCCCGGATATCGCCAACCCTTTCTTCGCGACGCTCGTCGCGGCCGTGGAGGAAGAGGCCGATGTCCGCGGGCTTGCGTTGTCCCTCTATGCCACGCTCAACCGGCCAGGTCGTGAACTCGCCTATCTCCAACGGATCGAGCGCAATCATGTGGATGGGCTGATCTTCGTCACCAACCATCCCGACGACGGACGGCTGGCTCGGGCGATCGACAGGACCGGCAAGGTCGTGGTGATCGACGAGGACGTTCCGGGCGCCACCGCGCCCAAGCTCTTCTGCGACAATCTCATGGGCGGTCGCCTGGCCGGCGAGCATCTGGCCGACCACGGACATCGGGCGGTGCTCTTCGTCGGTGGCGGCGAAGAGATGATCAGCGCGCGCCGCCGCTTCGGAGGCATGGCGGCGGCGCTACGCGATCGTTTCGGCGAGGACGCCCGTCCGATCCGTTATCATGGAGAGTACACCGCCGAATTTGGCCGCAAGGCCGCCCAACGCTTCCTTGAGGAAGGCGCGCCGGCCACCGCCATCTTCGCAAGCTCCGACGAGATCGCGATCGGCGTGATCGAGGTCTTCCGCGACCGGGGCATCTCGGTGCCGGAGGACGTCTCGATCGTCGGCTTCGACGATGTCGGACCTCTTCATCTTTTCTCGCCGGCACTGACGGCGGTGCGCCAGCCGGTCCGTGCCATGGGCCGGCGTGCCCTCGAAATACTGACGGAAACCAATTGGCAGGATGCCGGCTCGCTCGAGTCGGAAGAACTCCTGCCGGTCGAAATCGTGGTGCGGAACTCCGTTGCGCCGGCCACGAGGAACAGAACAGCGCAACAGAAACCCAAGAGAGGAACATTTCGATGAGCATCAACATCGCAAGCAGAAGGACCGTCGTCGCCCTCGGCGCCGCGGCCATGATCGGCCTGCTCGGGAGCCAGGTCGCGAATGCCAAGGACAAGACCTTCGCGCTCGTCCAGATCAATCAGCAGGCGCTGTTCTTCAACCAGATGAACGATGGTGCACAAAAGGCCGCCGATGCCACCGGCAACAAGCTCGTCATCTACAATTCCAACAACGATCCGGCGGCCCAGAACAGCGCGATCGAAACCTACCTCCAGCAGAAGGTCGATGGCATCGCGGTCGACGCCATCGACGTCAACGGCATCATGCCGGCCGTGCAGAAGGCGGCAAAGGCCGGCATTCCCGTCGTCGCTATCGACGCCATCCTGCCCGACGGGCCGCAAAAGGCGCAGGTCGGCGTCGATAATGCGAAGGCGGGCGCAGATCTCGGCAACTACTTCCTCGACTACGTCAAGGCGGACATGGGCGGCAAGGCGAAGCTCGGCGTCGTCGGCGCACTCAATTCCTATATCCAGAACGTCCGCCAGAAAGGCTTCATCGATGTCGTCAAGAAGGCCGAAGGCATCGCGATGGCCGACGTGGTCGACGGCCAGAACGTGCAGGACGTTGCGCTGACCGCAGCGGAGAACCTGATCACCGCCAATCCGGATCTCACCGCCATCTACGCCACCGGCGAACCGGCGCTGATGGGCGCCATTGCGGCGATCGAGAGCCAGGGCAAGCAGGAGTCCGTCAAGATCTTCGGCTGGGACCTGACGGCCGAAGCGATCAACGGTATCGACAAGGGCTACGTGGTGGCCGTGGTGCAGCAGGACCCCGCCGGAATGGGCAGCGCGGCGATCAAGGCGCTCGATACGGTGTCGAATGGCGGAAGCGTCGACAAGAAGATCTTCGTCCCGGTGACGATCGTGACGAAGAAGAACGTCGACCCCTACCGCGCCACGTTCAAATGATGGCGGTCGGCAGCATGGCCGGCGAAACCGGGAGGCGACTTGCCTCCCGGTCCGGCCCGGATGCAGGGGGCGTGCCCGTTCCCCGCATCCGCCTGAGCCAGATCCGGAAATCCTTCGGCTCGGTCGAGGCGTTGCGGGGCGTCGACCTTGATCTCAACGCCGGGGAATGCCTCGGTCTCGTCGGCGACAACGCCGCCGGCAAGTCGACGCTGACGAAGGTGATCTCCGGCACCTACATCCCCGACAGCGGCACGATCGCCATCGACGGCGAAGTGATCCGGTTGTCAGGACCTGCCGACGCCCGGCGCAGGAACATCGAGATGGTCTTCCAGGACCTGAGCCTGTGCGACCATATCGACGTCGTCGGCAACCTGTTCCTTGGCCGCGAGAAGACGAACGGGCCGTTCCTCGACCGCCAGTCGATGCTGAGCGAGGGGCGCCTCATGCTCGACGCGCTCGAGATCAGAATCCCGAAGCTCACCACCAAGGTGGCGCAGCTTTCCGGCGGACAGCGCCAGGCGATCGCCATCGCCCGTGCGGCGTCCTTCAAGCCGAAGGTGCTGATCATGGACGAGCCGACCTCGGCGCTCGCCGTCGCCGAGGTGGAAGCCGTTCTGCGGCTGATCAACAGGGTCAAGGCCTCCGGTGTGTCCGTGATTCTCATTACCCACAGGCTCCAGGACCTCTTCCGCGTCTGCGACCGGATCGCCGTCATGTACGAGGGGACGAAGGTTGCCGAACGCCGGATCGGCGAGACCAATCTGGAAGACCTCGTCAGGCTCATCGTTGGCGAAGGGAGCATCCAATGACGGTCTATGTCGAACGCGATCAGGGCTCCGAGCTTGCCGACTTCCTGATCGAGCACGCGCAGCTTCTTTCGATCGCCGCATTCTTCGCCGTCTGCCTTGTGTTCTTTTCGGCCTCGACCGACGTCTTCCTGTCGGTCGGCAACATCCTCAACGTCCTGCGCCAGGCAGCGCCGCTGCTTGTCGTCTCGGTCGCGATGACCTTCGTCATCGTCACCGCGGGCATCGACCTGTCGGTCGGATCGCAGATGGCGCTTGTCAACGCACTCGCGGCGATGGCGCTCGCCGCTGGACTGCCGTGGCCGATCGCGGTGATCGCGATGCTCGTCCTTGGCGGCTTCGTCGGCGTCCTCCACGGCTGGTTCGTCTCCTATCAGGGCGTCCCATCCTTCATCGTGACGCTCGCAACGCTGTCGATCCTGCGCGGTGTGGCGCTCTACCTGACGAAGGGCTACTCCATCCCGATCACCGGCGTTCCCGATTTTCTGGCGATCGGTCGAGGTACGATCGGCGGCATTCCTGCTCCGGTGATCATTGCCGCGATCGTGTCGATCATCGGTTATGTGGTCATCCGGATGACGAAATACGGCCGGCAGGTCGTGGCCGTCGGGTCGAATCCGGAGGCGGCGCGCCGGGTCGGCATGCCGGCGCGGCGGATCATCGCTTCCGTCTATGTGATCTCGGGCGTCGCCTCGGCCATCGCGGGCATCCTGCTTGCCGCCCGACTCGGCTCGGGCTCGTCCAACGCGGCCGTCGGCTTCGAGCTTCAGGCGATCGCAGCCGTCGTGCTCGGCGGTACCTCGCTGATGGGTGGCCGGGGCACGATCCTCGGCACAGTGCTCGGCGCGCTGACGATCGCCGTGATCGGAAACGGCCTGATCCTCATGCACATCTCGCCGTTCTTCACTCAGATTGTCACGGGAGCGATCATTCTGGCGGCGATCTGGATCAACACCCGGATCTTCTCGACGCAATTCCGCCTGAAGAGGCGCAAGGAAGGCTAATCCGATATGGCGACAGATGGCAGCGAACTCTCCCCGGCCAATGTCCATTCCGGCAAGGTGATGACGGTCGCCGGCATGATCGATGTCGAGGCGCTCGGCATCACCCTCATGCACGAGCACATCCTCAACGACTGCCGCTGCTGGTGGCATAAGCCGGCGGAGGCCGAGCGACAGCATCTCGCGCACGAGCCGGTGCGGATAGAGCTCCTGTCGGAGCTGAAGCAGGATCCTTTCGTCAACCTGCACAACATCGCCCTCGACGACGAGCCGCTGGCGATCGAGGAATTGCGGCAGTTCACGGCCGTCGGGGGCCGGACGGTGGTGGATCCGACCTGCCGCGGCATCGGCCGCGATCCCCCCGCATTGAAACGGATATCGGCGGCGACCGGCCTCAACATCGTGATGGGTGCGGGCTACTACCTTGCTTCCTCGCACCCGGCCGAGCTCGGGGCGATGAGTGTGGGAGAGGTTGCCGACCAGATCGTGCGCGAAGCGCTCGAGGGCGTGGACGGCACGGGCATCAGGATCGGGCTGATCGGCGAGATCGGCGTCTCGTCTGATTTCACGTCGGAGGAGGAGAAGTCGCTGCGCGGTGCGGCCCAGGCCCAGGCGCGCACGGGCCTGCCGCTGATGGTGCATCTGCCCGGCTGGTTCCGCCTGGCCCACAAGGTCCTCGACATTGCGGCCAAGGAGGGCGCCGACCTCAGGCACACGGTCCTCTGCCACATGAACCCCTCGCATGACGATTTCGCCTACCAGAGCGAGCTTGCCGGGCGTGGCGCCTTCATCGAATACGACATGATCGGAATGGACTTCTTCTACGCCGACCAGCAGGTGCAATGTCCGAGCGACGACGAGGCGGCTCGCGGCATCGTCCGGCTGATCGAAGCCGGCTATCTCGACCGTATCCTGCTGTCCCACGACGTTTTCGTGAAGATGATGCTGACGCGCTATGGCGGCAACGGCTACGCCTTCGTCGTCCGGCACTTCCTTCCGCGCCTCAAGCGGCATGGGCTGGACGATCATATCCTCGCACGGCTGATGACGGATAATCCGCGCGGCGTCTTCTTCTCGCCGGCCTGACACCGGCGCAATCTTTTCAATTGGGGACACGGACCAGATGACCAGAAAAGTTCTTCTCGTCGGCGAAAGCTGGATGAGTTCGGCGACCCACTACAAGGGCTTCGACCAGTTCGGCAGCGCGACTTTCCATCTCGGCGCAGAGCCGCTGGTGAACGCGCTGCAAGGAACGGAGTTCGAGCTGACTTACATGAAGGCCCACGAGGCGTCGGAGCAGTTCCCCTATGATCTCGACAGCCTCTCGGCCTATGACGCCGTGATCCTCTCCGACATCGGCTCCAACACGATCCTGCTGCCGCCGGACGTCTGGCTGCGTTCGAAGACGGCCCCGAACCGTCTCAAGCTGCTGAAGGCCTGGGTCGAAGACCACGGCGGCGGTCTCTTGATGATCGGCGGATACCTTTCCTTCCAGGGTATCGACGGCCGCGCTCGCTGGCGCCGCACGCCGGTCGAGGACGTACTGCCGGTGACATGCCTGCCCTACGACGACCGCGTCGAGATGCCGGAAGGCGCGATTGCGGAGATCCTGATGCCGGATCACCCTGTTCTGAAGGGGCTTGCGGGTGGCTGGCCGCCGCTTCTCGGCGTCAACGAGGTCGTGGCGCGCGAACGCGACGACGTCGAGGTTCTTGCCCGGCTGCCCGGCGAACAAGGCGGGCACCCGCTGCTGGTCACCGGCCGCTCAGGCAGAGGTCGCACCGCTGCCTGGACTTCCGATATCGGCCCTCATTGGCTGTCGGCGGAGTTCTGTGCCTGGGATGGCTATGCGCGCCTGTGGACGAACCTGCTCGGCTGGCTGACCGAGGCGCGGCCGTGAGCGGCGCCTCGCTGGCGGACGAAATCCTGGCGGAGAACGCGGCCGGTTTCGAAGCCATGCTCCGCCACCGCTTCGTCGCGGACATCGAGCATGACCGCCTGCCCGAAGACGTCTTTCTCGCCTACCTTCGCTATGAGGGCGCTTTCGTCGAGACGGCGATCTCGATCTTCGCCCTCGCCGTCGCCAAGTCGCCCGGCATCGATGAGAGTCGCTGGTTGATCGGGGTCCTCGACGCTCTCGCAAACGACCAGACCGCTTATTTCGAACGGACCTTCGCGCATCTCGGCATCTCAGGCGACATCGGAGCGGATGCCGATCCACGCGTGACGGCCTTCCGCGACGGCATGATTGGGATCGCGCGCGACGGCAGCTTCCTCGACATCGTCGTCGCCATGTTCGCGGCGGAATGGATGTATTGGACGTGGTGCAGCGCCGCGTCTCGAACCACGATCAGCAATCCGATCCTGAAGGAATGGGTGCAGCTTCACGCCGACCCAGCCTTCGCCGACCAGGCCCGCTGGCTGAAGGCCGAGATCGATGCCGCCGGCGGCAAGCTTTCGAAGGCGGAGAGGGTGCGCCTGTCCTCGATCTTCGCGCGTGTCACGGAAATGGAGATCGCCTTCCACGACGCGGCCTATGGCGAGCGGCCCATGACGGCATCTTCGGCCAGCGCTTTCGCAAAGGAACGGGAATGACCTCCAAGCCTCGATCGATCTTCCGCACGAAGCCGAATGCGGTGGAAACCCTCTTCGGCCGGACAAAGGCCGTGATCGGCGTCGTCCACGCGCGTCCGCTTCCGGGCTCCCCGCATTATGACGGCGAACCGGTCGAGCGCATCTACGCGCACGCCGTGGCAGAGGCGATGCGCTACCGCGACAATGGCTGTGACGGCGTCATCGTCGAGAACCATGGCGACATCCCGTTCGCCAAGCCGGACGAGCTCGGTCCGGAAACCGCGGCGACCATGGCGGTGATGACCGATCTCGTCCGGCGCGAGGTCGGAGGCCCGATCGGCATCAACGTGCTCGCCAACGGCGCCGTCATGGCGCTCGCCGTCGCCAAGGCGAGCGGGGCCGATTTCATCCGGGTCAACCAGTGGGCGAACGCCTATGTCGCCAATGAAGGCCTGATGGACGGCAAGGCGGGGGCTGCGACCCGCTTCCGGTCCTGGATCCACGCGCGCGACGTGAAGGTCTTCGCGGATGTCCACGTCAAGCATGGGGCGCACGCAATCGTCGCCGATCGTCCGCTGCACGAGATGGCGCGCGATGCGGAATTCTTCGACGCCGACGCCATCATCGTGACCGGTCAGCGCACCGGCGACAGCGCCGACCTGAAGGAGCTGGAACTGTTCCGCGGCGCGAGCGGGCTTCCCGTGCTGGTCGGCAGCGGCGTGACGCCCGGAAACGTCGAGGCGATCTTCGGCTTTGCCGACGCGGTCATCGTCGCAAGCTCTCTCAAGCACGACGGCTCCTGGTGGAACGAGGTCGACCCCGAGCGGGTCAGGGCGTTCATGGAGATCGTCCGGAAACGCTTCCCGTGAGCCGGGTCTTCGTCTTCGGCAATGCGACCATCGATCTGGTGCTCGCCGTGGAGACCTGGCCGAAGCCCGGCGAAACCGTCCTCGCCGAGGGTCTGACGCGGTCCCCCGGCGGCAAAGGCCTCAACCAGGCGGTGGCTGCCGCACGCCTCGGAGCGAATGTCCGGCTCGTTGCACCGATCGGAGACGACGCCGACGCGGCCTATCTCAGGCGTTTCCTCGCGGTCGAGCCCGGCATCGAAACCGCTTGGATCTCCTGCCGGGCCTGTACCGACATTTCGACGATCTGGGTGTCGCGCCGCGGCGAGAATGTCATCGTCTCCTCGGCGGACTGCGCGCGCGCGGTCCAGCCGGAGGATGCCGAAATCCATCTGGAGGCTCTCGGCGCAGGCGATATCCTCCTGCTCCAGGGCAACCTGCGCCCCGAAACGACGCTCGCGGCGGCACGGATTGCCCGTGCTCGGGAAGCCCGGCTGCTCCTGAACACAGCGCCCGTCGCCTGGGACATGGCGGAGGTCCTGCCTTTGGCGGATGTCATCGTCAGCAACGAGCCGGAAGCGCGCATGCTGACGTCGTGCGAAGGGAAACAGGCCGCCATCGCCTTGAAAGCGTGCTCGCGCGGGGCGGCGATCGTGACGCGCGGACCCGCCGGCGCGGCGCTGGCCGACGCGGATGGCGTCCACGAGGTCCCGGCTCCCTCGGTCGAGGTGGTGGATACGTCGGGCGCCGGCGACATGCTAGTAGGCACGCTTGCTCACGGACTCGCCTCCGGCGCATCGCTCCTCTCCGCCCTCCGCTGCTCGGTCGCGCTGGCATCGCTCTGCGTCACCCGCCCGGGAACGATAGCCTCTTTCCCGACGGCCGAAGGCGCAGCGCATCCATATCCTTCATGAGAGTCGTTCCCCGTGCGCCGGAACGAGCTGGATGCTGCAGTATCGCGGCCACATTGCCGCCGGCGACCACACTGCCGATTCGGCGGTTGACATCTGGCCCAAGGATCTGGGCATCGTGCTGGATGCGGCCGTGGCGAAGGTCTATGCACGCAATGCCGGGCTGACGCTTCCGGGAACGGGCGATTGAAACCCGTTCGATAGCCGCGGATCGAGGGGGTGGGGGTGATGGCGACATATTTTTGTGCGATCGCGGATGATTTGACCAGCGGGACGGATCTGGCTGGCCTGCTTTCGCGGTCTGGCGTCTAAGAGCCGGCGACGTGGCCCCGGCGGCGAAGCGCGGCGACGATCCGTTCCTTCTGGTTCGGGTCGAGTTCGCAGAAGATGTCAGTGCGTTGCGCTCGAGCGAACAGGCCATGTGGAGCATCTCCGATCCGGTCAGGCTATGCTGGCACGGCAGGCCGACATGGGACACGAGATGGCGCGACGCATGCCGGTTGTCGCCGGAAATGATCTGAGTGCGGATGCCCCTCGAAGCGAGCACGGCCGCGGCGTCGTTCTTCGGCGTGTCCTGAAAGAGAAGAAAACCGCTGAAGACGAGGCCTTGCTCGTCGGCCCGCCCATAGCTCTTGCCGGGCGGAACCTCGTCGTGGCGACGCCGAGCTCCAGGCCCGCAGGTGGTCGTCGAGAGCAGCCTTTTCCGCCTCCCCGAGCGGGAGCACGCTGCCGGCACTCCGGATCGAGCCGCAGAACGACAGGATGTTTGCCAGCGCGCCCTTCGTCACCATCAGGTCCTCTGCGGCGTCGTCGCGGCGGCAGACGCTCAGGCTCTTGCGGACGAAATCATAAGGTGTCTCGTCGATCTTGGAGTGGCGGCCGACTTCCGCCGCCGGGAATCTCTCGGCGGCGCGGATCGCCTCGTCGAGCGGATTGGCAAGCCCTGTCTCCATCGCCGCATCGAGGGTGGCCCAAAGCATCACCTCTGCCGACGGCGCGCCATCGGCGTCGACGGCCGCGTCGAGACGAACGACTCCTTCCGTGAGAGTGCCCGTCTTGTCAGTGCAAAGCACGTCCATGCTTCCGAGGTTCTCGATCGCCGCCAATCGGCGGACGATCACGCCGTTGCGTTCCATGGCGCGCGCTCCGTGGGCGAGCGTGACGGTGACGATGGCCGGCAGCAGCTCCGGCGTCAGCCAGACGGCGAGCGCCGGCGAAAACAGCAAGGATTCGACGAGCGCACGGTGCAGCAAAAGATTTGCCGCGAAGATGACGACGATCAAATTTTATGGCGACCCCTGCAGGACTCGAACCTGCGACCATCGGCTTAGAAGGCCGGTGCTCTATCCAGCTGAGCTAAGGGGCCGGTCTGCATCGGGACCGGCACGGTTGCCAGTGCCGTTCAGTGCGTCCAGGGCTGGCGCCGGTCGAAGCGGAAATTGTCGGCGTAGGCGATGCGGCGGCGCTTCGCGTCCTTCGGCTCGATGACGCGGTAGGGGATGCCGTTGCGCTCGGCATAGGCGACCGCCTCCTCGCGGGTGTCGAAGGTCAGATGGATCTGCTGGCGCATGTCGCCGGAGCTCGTATAGCCCATCATCGGGTCTATGACGCGCGGCCGCTCCGGATCGAACTCCAGCATCCATTCCTGGGTCTTCGCCTTGCCGGACTGCATGGCGGTCTTTGCGGGACGGTAGATTCTCGCGGACATCTCTCGACACTCCGATCATCGATATCGCCCGCACGAGCTGCGGGACTGCCTGCCGCCTCATGAAGGAAACCGGCCGGCGGTGCGACCGGCGGCCTTTTCGGCAGCTTCGAGGCAGCAGTTACCGCCCGACAACGCCAAGGGCAACAGGAAGTTTGCCGGAACCGGCAGCTTGCCGGTCAGGCGGAACGGAAGCGGCGGGCCGTTTCCACCGCCGCCTCGACGAACAGGCCGATGTGCCGGCCTTCGGTCCGATGGTTGACGGTGGCCGCGCGGATCACCGACGCTTCGCCGAGCGTGGTGAGCGACGGGACGGCTATTCCGCGCTCCTGCAGGTCCATGACGATCTCCGAATGTGCTTCGCGCGAGGCGCCTTTGCGGAGGCGGAAGCAGACGATGTTCAGCGAGACCGGCGCCGCGAGCTCGAAAATATCGCCTTCATCAAGGGCCGCCGCCAATTCGCGCGCCAGGGCGCAGCACCGCGCGATGCTCCGGCCGATGCGGTCGGCGCCGAGCGCCTGGAACGTCATCCAGGTCTTGAGCGCCCGGAAGCCGCGCGAGAGGTCGGGACCGAGGTCGCACGGCCAGGTCTCGCCGGCGCCGGTTCCACGGGCGGTGCGCTGCAGGTAGGCGACCGGGTTCGCGAAGGTCCCGCGGTGCATCGCGCCGTCGCGGACGAGAAGGAAGCCGGCGTCGTAGGGCACGTGCGCCCACTTGTGGAAGTCGAAGGCGATCGAATGCGAGCGATCGATGCCGGCAAGCCGCGGCGCGAGCGCCGGCGAAAGCGCCGCCAGGGCTCCGAATGCGCCAGCGACGTGAAACCACAAGCCCTCCGCCTCGGCGACCGCGGCAAGACGTTCGAGAGGATCGATGGCGCCGGTGTTCACGGTGCCCGCGGAGCCGACGATCATGAAGGGACGCAAGCCCGCCCTCCTGTCGGCCGCGATGGCCGCTCCGAGGCCATCGGGATCCATGGCGCCCGTCGCGTCGACGGGGACGAGGCGAAGATGGCGCGAGCCGATGCCGGCCAGTTCCGCCGCCTGACGGATGCAGCCATGCGCTTCCGCAGAGGCGTAGAGGACGAGTTGCGCCTCGGCCGCCCTCAGGCCCTCGCGGCGGACCTCGTGCCCGAGCGCCGCATCGCGAGCGACGAGGAGGGCGAGGAAGTTCGCCATCGACGTTCCGGTGACGAAGAGGCCGGTCGCGCCTTGCGGATAGCCGAAGATCGAGGCGGCCCAGCGGGCAATCTGCCGCTCGACGTCGATCGCGATGTGATTGCGGCCGCCGCAATTGGCGTTCAAGCCGGCCGCGAGCATTTCCGCGACCATGCCGTAAGGCGTCCCGGCACCATGCACCCAGCCGAGGAACAGCGGATGGAGGTTGCCCGTCGCGTAGGGCAGGATGGTTTCGCGGAACGCCTCGACGACATCGGCGAAGGCACGGCCCTCGCGGGGCAGCGGCTCAGTGAAGGCGTCTTGGGCATCGGGCGTCGCCTGCCGCCAGACCGGCCCCTCGCCCACGTGCCGCAGATGGTCGAGCATCAGGTCGAGCGCCTGATGCGCCGTCTTCGAAAAGGCCTCCCAGTCCTCTGGATCGAGATTCTCCGTGACGTCGATGGCTTCCGGGTTGATCGCGCTCATCCGATTCATCAAGCTTCTCCAGGCGAATTCCGGCGGCCTGTCCGGCAGGAGACGGGCGCGCTGCCTGTTGCCCCGTCCCGGCGAAGCGTGTATTGCCGTGCCGCCGGCGACGTCGGAGCGTAGCGCAGCCTGGTAGCGCATCTGGTTTGGGACCAGAGGGTCGCAAGTTCGAATCTTGCCGCTCCGACCACCGCTCTTTCCGCCCCGCGCGACTTTCACCCGCCATCATGGGCAGGTGCCTTCGGTAGACGACACGGCAGGGCCTGTGAAGCGGCCGCGATGCCGCACCGCGCGGGCGCTCCGGAGTCTACTTCCCGGCCGGCTGCCTGATCAGCCGCGTGCGAACGCGATCGCCCGGCTTTGCGCCGATCCGCGCGGCGGTGCCGCCGTTCAGCTCGAGGACGAAGCGCACCGGCCCCGGCGATGGGATGATCTCTTCCGACAGCGGGACGGCATCGGCGCGGATGCCGGCGACCGTTCCATCGCCGCGGATGAAGACCATGTCGAGCGGGATCAGCGTGTCCTTCATCCACATGTCGACCGGCTGCTCGCTGTCGAAGCGGAAGATCATGCCTTGGTCAGGGGGCATCGACTTGCGGTTCATGAGGCCATATTCGCGCTCTGCCCGCGTCACGGCCTCCTCGACCTCGAAGGCATGCGTGCCGCTCCCCGTCTCGATCGTGAGCGGCACGAGGTCGCCTGCAAGCGCCTGCGCCTCCGGCAAACCGGTCAGGCAGAGCGAGACGAAGAGGGACAGGAAGAGGACGCAGGCTGCCGCAGCGGCCGCGCGGCGACCACCGGTTCGTTTCCGCGCATCATCCAGTCCCGGAGAGCATGGCTCTCGCCGTTCCGCTGCGTCTGCAGGCCAAGGGCCGGCTTCCGCTTCTCGGGGTAGCGGCCTGGAGAGGCCGATCCTAGTGCGACTTTGGAAACTGGGTGCCGACATCGGGATGGATCTCGGCGGCCATCAGGCCCTTCTCGCCGTCGCCGAAGCGGACGAGGACGACCTGTCCCGGCCGGAGTTCCGTCAGGCCGAAGCGGCGAAGCGTCTCCATGTGGATGAAGATGTCTTCCGTGCCCTCGCCGCGCGTGAGGAAGCCGAAGCCCTTGGAGCGGTTGAACCACTTGACGATCGCCCGCTCGAGGCCGCTCGTCGGGGTCACCTGGACGTGGGTGCGCACCGGCGGGAGCTGCGAGGGGTGGACCGCCGTCGACTGGTCCATCGACAGCACCCGGAAGGCCTGATAGCCACGCTCGCCGCGGTGAACCTCGCAAACGATGCGCGTGCCTTCGAGGACCGTCCGGTATCCGTCGCGGCGCAGGCAGCTCACGTGCAAGAGCACGTCGGGCATTCCGTTGTCGGGGACGATGAATCCAAATCCTTTGGCGACGTCGAACCATTTGATGACGCCGGTGACTTCGATGAGGTTGGGTGCCGTT